>NZ_JCAFSQ010000002.1:0-498663 GCF_059369375.1 Stenotrophomonas sp. YJH_SMC_48-3
ACCACCCGATCCCATCCCGAACTCGGAAGTGAAACGCAGCTGCGCCGATGGTAGTGTGGCTCAAGCCATGCGAGAGTAGGTCATCGCCAGGGTTTACACCCAAAACCCCGCTGCTTACGCAGCGGGGTTTTTCTTTGTGCGTAGCAAACGCCGGTAGTGCCGGCCGCTGGCCGGCAACCCGATGGCGTTACATCGCCCGGTAGATTCATGCCATGCGTGGGTAAGATGGTCCCCACGGAAGGCGGTGCCAACCGAGGTTGGCACCCACCAATGGCAGAGCGTACAAAAAAAGCGGCGCCCCACGGGGCGCCGCTTTGACCTCAACGATGTTCAGTCGAGCATGGCTCGACCCTACTTTGCAGCGGCCGCAGCCTTGTCCTTCATCAACGCGTCGCGGGTAGCCTTGAACGGGTTGCCTTCGTACCAGTTCGGCCAACGATCGCCACCGGCCAGTTCCTTGCCCACGCCGTACATCAACTGAAGGTCTTCGACGGTACCGTCCAGCTTCCAGGTGGCCGCGTCGAACTCGTCCTTCGGGCCGTGGTAACGGTTGGCGCCGTAGTCGGCTGCGGCCTTGCGGCCAGCGTCAACGCCGCCCTCGCGCAGGTCCTCGCCGCCATCGGCGTACAGGGCCGGCACGCCGGCTTTGGCGAAGTTGAAGTGGTCCGAGCGGAAGTAGAAGCCGCTCTGCACCGACGTCTCACCATGCAGCGTGCGGTCCTGGGCAGCGGCCAGCGGCTTGAGGATGTCCTCCAGCTCCGAACTGCCGAAGCCGGTGACGGTCACGTCCTTGGCACGGCCGGCCACTGACATCGCGTCGATGTTGATCACGCCAGCAATCTTGTCCAGCGGGAAAGTCGGATGGGCAACGTAGTACTTCGAACCCAGCAGGCCGGATTCTTCCAGGGTCACCGCCAGGAACACCACCGAGCGCTCCGGCTTCGGATCCTGGTGCGCCATGGCTTCGGCCACTTCGAGAATACCGGCGACGCCGGTCGCATTATCGACGGCGCCGTTGTAGATGTTGTCGCCGGTCTCGCCCTCATGCTTGCCCAGGTGATCCCAGTGCGCCATGTACAGCACCGCCTCGTCAGCGCGCTTGCTACCCGGCAACACACCCACCACGTTGCGCGACTGCTTCTGTGCGATCTGGCTCTTCAGGTCGACCGCAGCGGTGGCCTTCAGCGGCACCGGCTTGAAACCGCGCTTGCTGGCATCCTTGTAGGCCTGCGCCAGGTCCAGGCCGGCTCCGGCAAACAGCGCCTTGGCCGCGTCGGCACTCAGCCAGCCCTGCACCGGAATACGGGCTTCCGGGTCATCCTTGGCCGGCAGGTCGTACTGCGGGCCAGCCCAGGAATTCTTCACCACGTCCCAGCCGTAGGACGCGCCGGCGGTGTCGTGCACGATCAGCGCGGCAGCGGCCCCCTTGCGGGCAGCCTCCTCGAACTTGTACGTCCAGCGGCCGTAGTAGGTCATGCGCTTGCCGTCGAACAGCTTCTCGTCGTCGATATGGAAGCCCGGATCGTTGACGAACATCACGACGGTCTTGCCCTTCCAGTCCTGGCCGGCGTAGTCGTTCCACTTCTGCTCCGGCGCATCGACGCCATAGCCGACGAACACCAGGTCGCTGGCATCGACCTTCACCTCGGCCTGGCCGGTACGGGTGCCGACCACCATGTCGGTGCCGAACTTCAGTTCGGTGGTCTTGCCACCCTGGGTGATCTTCAGCACGGTCGATTCGTCGGCCGTGGTCTCGGTCATCGGTACATCCTGGAACCAGCTGTCGCCGTTGCCGGGCTGCAGGCCGATGCGCTGCATCTGGTCGCGGATGTAGTTGACCGTCAGTTCTTCGCCCTTGCTGCCCGGCGCGCGGCCTTCGAACTCATCCGAAGCCAGGGTCTTGACCATCTCGGCGAAGTCGCCGGCATTGATCTCCGGGGAGAACGCATGCGCAGCCGGCTTGGCAGCTGCGGTATCGGTGGCCGGCGCGGGCGCCGGAGTGTCTTCGCCTTTGCAGGCACTGAGCGCGGCCGCAGCGGCCAGGCACAGGAGGAGTTTGCGGGGCATCGTCGATTCCTGGGTAACAAAGGGCGGCCGCGCGTCGTGCACGACCGGTGTCAGCGAGTATCACCGAACCCGAAGGCGCGGTGCGCTCAGTCCGCGGGAGCGGTTTCGGTGTCGAACGGGATCGGCTCGGCGCCGGTGACCGGGCCGATGCGCGCAGTGCGATGCACGTACAGCACCACCTCGCGTTCGAACTGCAGTGGACCCTTGACCACGGCATTCGGGCCGATGATTACACGCGGCTTGCGGCTGGCGGTCAGCGAGACACTGAAGTTCGGCTTGCGCACATGCACGCCGCCGTTGACCTGCGAACCGATACCGACGGTGATGTCACCGTTGACGGTCTCCACATCCTTGCCGACGCGGCTTTCGACCAGGCCGATGCCACCATTGACGGTCTCGACACCGCCTTCGACCTGGCTGCCGCGATCGGTGAAGATGCTGCCGTTGACGGTGCTGACGCCGCCGCTGGCGATCACTTCGCGGCCCAGGCGTACGCCGCCGTTGACCGTTTCGATCTTGCCGGTGCGCGCGCCGTCGGCGACCTTGACCCCGCCGTTGACGGTGTCGATGCTGCCGGTCTCGACGCCTTCGCCGACGCGGATGCCACCGTTGACGGTGTCCAGCTTGCCGTAGCGCTGGCCGGGTTCGGCGCTGATGCTGCCGTTGACCTTGCTGATGTTCTCCTGCGCACAGACCGGCCCGGTGGCCAGCAGTACGCCCAACAGCAGCGGAATGGAAAGAACTTTCATGGCGACCTCGATGGAAGTGCGGCTGGCAGGCCGCGTGCGGAGATGTCACCATTCCCCGGTAGCCCCCGCAACTGCCTGAAGTCACTGGAAAGCCCTTGCGCGACAACGTCTTCCCATCACGCCGACATCACATCGCCGCTGCCCGCGGCGGTCGCTGCCTGCTGCTGGGGCTGGCGTTTGCGCTGGCCCTGCCGCTGCCCAGCGGTGCGCAGACCACCCGCGAGACCGAGCGCAAGCTGCAGAAACTGCGTACCGAACTGAAGGGCGTGGCGCAGGAGCGACGGCAGATCGAGGGCCAGCGCGGGCAGGCATCGCGGCAGCTGCGCGAGGCCGACGAGAAGGTAGCCCGCACCGGCCGTGCCCTTGCGCAGACGGAAGCCGCGCTGCGCGAGCAGGGCCGCGCCCTGGCCGAAGCCGAGCAGCGCCGCAGCACGCTGCAGGGCAACCTGGCCCAGCAGCACCGCGAACTGGCCGGGCTGTTGCGCGCGGCGTATCAGCTGGGCAACCACGCACCGCTGAAGCTGCTGCTGTCGCAAGATACGGTGGCCGATGCCAACCGCGCCCTGGCCTACCATCGCTACCTGCAGCGCGAGCGTGCGCAGCGGATCACCACGCTGACCGCCGACCTGAAGGAACTGGAAGCACTGCAGGCGCAGATCGCCGAGCGCAAGCAGAAGCTGCAGGGGACGCAGCAGGACCAGAAACAGCAGGCAGCCGCCCTGGAAGCGGACCGCCGCGATCGCGCCAAGACCGTTGCCTCGCTGGAAGAGCGCTTCAAGGACCAGCGCGAGAAGGAACAGGCGCTGGGCCAGGACGCCAAGGCGCTGGAAACATTGCTGGCCAACCTGCGAGCGGCCGCTGCCCGTGCCGAGGCCGAGCGCCGCGCGGCTGCACGCCGTGCGGCAGCGGAGAAGGCCGCCGCCGAACGTGCTGCACGCCAAGCCGCCGCACAGGGCCGGCCGCCACCGCCACCGACCAAGGTGCCGCCTGCGGTCGCATCGGCACCGGCGCCGAAGGTGGGCGGCCTGGGCTGGCCGTTGTCCGGCAACCTGCTGGCCCGCTATGGCGGCAAGCTGCCCGATGGCCGCACCAGCAGTGGCGTGCTGATCGGCGCACCGGCTGGCAGCACGGTCACCGCCGTGGCCGATGGCACCGTGGTGTTCTCCGACTGGATGACCGGCTACGGCATGATCCTGATCGTCGACCACGGCAACGGCTACATGAGCCTGTACGCGCACAACGACACCCTGCTGAAGGATGCCGGTGCGCGGGTCAGCCGCGGTGATGCAGTGGCCAAGGTCGGCAATTCGGGTGGCCAAGGTGTCACCGCGCTGTACTTCGAGCTGCGTCGTGGCGGGCAGCCGGTCAACCCGGACAGCTGGCTGCAGCGGCGCTGAACCCGGCTCGTTACGCACGGGCCGGATTCAACGGGAATTTAGCTGTGCTTCGCGCATAATCGGTGCATGTGCCTTGGGCACCATGCCACCGTCGACAGGAGTGATCCATGCGCGCAGCCCGTACCGCCACCCTCTTGCTGGCCCTGTTGCCAGCGCTGTCCTGGGCGCAGCAGACCGCGCCTGCCCCAAGCCAGGAAACCAGCGGGCAGGCAGCGAACAGCGAGGAGGCGGTGACCTCGAAGGTGCCGCTGGAGGAAATCCGCCGGTTCGTGGCCGTGTACAACGCGGTGCGCGCCGCCTATGTCGACCCGGTCGATGACAAGAAGCTGATGCAGTCAGCCGTGCGTGGCCTGCTGCTCGACCTTGATCCGCACAGCACCTACTTCAACAAGGAAGACGCGCAGGCTTTCGACGAGCAGGCCAACGGTGCCTACGAGGGCATCGGCGTGGAGCTGCAGCAGCAGCCGGACAACGCCAGCATGAAGGTGATCGCGCCGATCGACGACACGCCGGCAGCCAAGGCCGGCATCCTTGCCGGCGATTTGATCATCGCCATCGACGGCAAGCCGATCAGCGCCATCGATGCGAGTGAACCGCTGCGCGGCCCAGCCGGCAGCAAGGTGGTGCTGACCATCGTGCGCGAAGGCAAGCCGAAGCCGTTCGATGTCAGCCTCACCCGCCAGACCATCCGCGTGACCAGCGTGCGCAGCCGCCTGCTGGAACCCGGCTATGGCTACATCCGCCTGAGCACCTTCCAGGCCGATACCGGCTCGGACTTCCAGAAGCACGTGCAGCAGCTGCAGAAGCAGTCCGGTGGCCAGCTCAAGGGCCTGGTGCTGGATCTGCGCAGCAATCCGGGTGGCCTGCTGACGGCCGCCGTGCAGGTAGCCGACGATCTGCTCGACAAGGGCAACATCGTCAGCACCCGTGGCCGCATCAGCATCAGCGATGCCCGATTCGACGCGACCCCAGGCGACCTGCTGAAGGGTGCACCGGTGGTGGTACTGGCCGATGCCGGTTCGGCCAGTGCCTCGGAAGTGCTCGCCGGCGCGCTGCGCGACAACAAGCGCGCCCGAGTGGTTGGCAGCCGCACCTTTGGCAAGGGCTCGGTGCAGACCGTGTTGCCGCTGGACAACGGTGATTCGGTGAAGCTGACCACCGCGCGCTATTACACGCCCAGCGGCAAGTCGATCCAGGCCACCGGCATCGTGCCGGATGTTGAGTTGAAGCCCGCCGCTACGTCGGCGGAGGATGCCCTGCCGGCCAGCCTGAGCGATTACAGCGAAGCCACCCTGCCAGGCCATCTGCGCGGCGACGACGAAGGCACCGAGGGCTACCACGCCGGTGCGGTGCTGCCGGGCGACGGCCCGATCAACGACGCGCTGGCCGAGCTGAAGAACCCCGGTTCGGTGGCTGCACGGTTGAAGGCCGAGGCCGAGAAGGCGGATGCCGCCAAGACCGCGAAGGCCGCTGCGGCGAAGCCGGAAGCGAAGGTCGAACCTAAGCCGGAAGCAAAGCCGGAAGCAAAGCCCGCACCGGCCCCGGCGAAGCCGTGAGGTAGCGCCGGGCCATGCCCGGCGTCGGCTCAAGGGCGGAAGAAGAAAACAAATGCCGGCCAGCGGCCGGCACTACCCGGCGTCAGAAGCCGTGGCGCTTGCGCAGGCGGGGGGCGATGGCCGCCCGCACGTAGACCCCGTACACCACGCCGAACACGAAGCCGCCGATGTGCGCCCACCAAGCCACCATGCCGAAGCTGGGGCCGATGTGGGCGAACACCACCTGCAATGCCGCCCAGACGCCGATCAACAGATAGGCCGGCGCGCGCACGAACTCCAGGAACAGGCCGAGCGGGATCACCACGCCCAGCCGCGCGCCAGGGAACAGGGCCAGATACGCACCGATCAGGGCCGACACCGCGCCGCTGGCGCCGATGATGATCTGGTCCGGGCTGCCCATGGTGTAGATCGCGACCAGGTTCGACACTGCGCCGCCGACCAGGAACAGCAGCAGCAGCCGCCACGGCCCCAGCACCCGCTCGGCGGGCAGGCCGAAGATCAGCAGGAACACCAGGTTGCCCAGCAGATGTGACCAGTCGGCGTGCAGGAACAGGGCGGTGAACAGGCGCAGCACGCTGCCGTCCTGCAGGGTCGCCCACCAGTCAAGCGGGTGGGTCAGTCCGGTGGACAGGGCGCCCCAGTCCAGCCAGAGGCTGCCGCGGGCATCGTCCGGCCGCGAGATCGACCACAGGAACGCCAACCACAGTGCCGCAAACAGCACGGGCGTGGCCCAGCGCAGGGCCGCCTTCTTGCGGGACGGGAGGGAGACGAACATGGCACTAGCCTAGCGTGCGGGCGCTTGCGGCGGGGATTGTCCTGTTCAGCTTTCGAGACGAGAAAACCGACCGCACCGTTATTGTTTCATTAACGGCTCTGGGTAATACTCGCATACGGCGTCGTATGTCGGGAGGGGAATCCGGCGCGCTCCGATGGGTCCCAGGACCTGTCGGGCGCAGGCGCACTCAGAGCACCATCACCGCTTACCGGAGAGAGAGAGAACTACGATGCAAACCGCTTCCACCATTGCCCGACTGACCCTGCTGGCCGTCGGCGTTGCCGGTGCGCTGGCCGCCGCCGATGCCAATGCTGCCGCCTTCCAGCTGAAGGAAAACAGCGCCAAGGGCCTGGGCCGCGCGTTCGCCGGCTCCACCTCGACCGAAGGTGACGCCTCGGTCATCGCCACCAACCCGGCCTCCATGCGCCTGCTCGACGGCACCCTGGTCCAGGGCGACGTCAGCGCCATCAGCTTCGGCGCCAAGTTCCGCGGCCAGGGCCAGTACGGCAACGGCGCGCCGATTTCCGGTGGCAACGGCGGCGACGCCGGCATGATCGCCCCGGTTCCGGCCGCGTACTTCCACGTGCCGTTCGGCGAGAACGACAACATGCACTTCGGTGCATCGCTGACCGTGCCGTTCGGCTTCAAGACCGAATACGACCGCGACTGGGTCGGCCGCTACAATGGCGTCAAGACCGAGCTGCAGGCGATCGACCTGGGCGTGGCGTTCTCCTATGACGTCAACCCGTACCTGTCGTTCGGTGCTTCGGTGTTCGCTGAGCGCCTGAACGTCGACCTGACCAGCGCTGTCGACACCGGCACCGCGATCAACGCCACCGCCCAGCGCACCGCGGCGGCGCGTGTGCTGGCTGCAGGCGGCACCCCGGCCCAGGCTGCGGCGGCGTCGCAGGCGGCTGCACGCCAGGCCGCCCAGCTCGGCTTCTCGCCGGGCACCGCCGATGGCTACCTGCGCATCAAGGGCGACGAAGTGTCGGTCGGCTACACCCTGGGCATGACGGTTACCCCGGTGGAAGGCACCAACATCGCCTTCAGCTACCGCTCGAAGGTCGAGCACAAGATCACCGACGGCAAGGCCGACTTCACCATCCCGCAGAACGCTGCCGCCTTCCTGGCCACTGCCGCCCCGGGTACCTTCATCGACAGCAACGGCCGCGCCACCATCACCCTGCCGGCCAGCGCCACCATGGGCTTCACCCATCGCGTGAACGACCAGTGGCAGATCATGGCCGAGGTCACGCGCACGGCGTGGAGCAAGTTCGACCAGGTCACCGTCGACTATGACTCCAACCAGCCGGACAGCGTGCTGCCGTTCCACTACCGCGACACCACCTTCGCGTCGATCGGTACCGATTTCCGCGTGAACGACAAGCTGACCCTGCGTGGCGGCCTGGCCTACGACCAGACCCCGACCACCGACGCCCACCGTGACGTGCGCGTGCCGGACACCACCCGCAAGTGGCTGTCGCTGGGCCTGACCTACGCCGCTTCGGACAAGATGGAATACAGCGTGGGTTACACCCACCTGTTCACCAAGGATCCGAACATCACCTCGACCTCGGCCACTGCCAACACCGTGACCGGCAAGTACAAGGTGAGCGGCGACGTGCTGGCGGCGTCGATGCAGTACAAGTTCTGATTCGGGCGATTGCCTGAAGCAGGACAAGGAGGGCCCCGCGCAGGCGGGGCCTTTTTTTATGCATGGATGACGCTTCCGGCTCGTGACTTTATTGGGAGTGCCTGCCACCTTGCCGGGATTTACGCAGTGCAGGCGAATACAAAATGGTTGATCGTCGCTACCAGAAGCGGATGATCCGATACTGGGCTCGGGAAGAGGCCAAGGCGAACGCGACTCTGGATCGCGTGCTGGAGTCGGAATGGTTCGACTACTGGCACACGCATCTTGACTGGATGGGGCGCGGCAATCGCCATATCAGTGATCGCTTCGCCGTTGCCGCAGGGCTCCTGCGGCTGCTTGAACGGGTTGCGTCGAGCGAGCGGGAGCATGTGCAGTGTTGGGTGACGCTGGCGCCGGATACCGGTCAGAGTGCGTTGTTCCTGCATTCGCCGAATCCTCAGAGAACCCCATGGCCGCATCCGTTCGATGGCGTGATCTGGGACATCGTTCCGCCTGACTGGCTTGCGCCGTTGCTCTCTTCAGCCGGCCTGCAGCCAGGACGTTGGGGAAGCGGAGAGAGACAGCAGTTGTTGGTGCGCGCGCGGCCTTGATTCCATCCACGCGTGCTGTGGATCTATTGGTCCGACGACGCAGGGCGCGGATCTACGCGACAATGGTGCGATGAACCTGTCCGACCCGAGCTTCCAGCTGGAGCTGGCCGCCAACATCGCCGTCGCCGGCTCGATCCTGTTGGCCGGCCGCAACAACGTGCACACCTGGTGGCTGGGCATCGTCGGCTGTGCATTGTTTGCTGCCGTGTTCGAACGCTCGCACCTGTACGCGGACATGGTGCTGCAGTTCTTCTTCATCGCCATCAGCGTGCTGGGCTGGTGGCAGTGGCTGCGCGGCGATCATGGAGCGCCGTTGCCGATTACTTCATTGCGGCCGCGTGCCTGGGCCTGGCTGGCGCCGCTGGCGGTAGTGGCCACCTTCGGCTACGGCTGGATGCTGACCCGACTGACCAATGCCTATGCGCCGTACATCGATTCGGCGGTACTGGTGCTGAGCGTCATCGCGCAGATCCTGATGATGCGGCGCAAGCTGGAGTCGTGGTGGGTCTGGCTGCTGGTAAACACCGTTGCAGTGCCGCTGTACTACAGCCGTGGCCTGCACCTGACCTCGATCCTGTACATCGGTTTCTGGGTCAATGCACTGGTCGCCCTCCGGCACTGGCGCAATCTGATGCGGGCCGAGGCCACGACGGCACCTGAATTCCTGTAGAGCCGAGCCCACGCTCGGCTGCGCCAGGAAAGCCGAGCGTGGGCTCGGCTCTACAGGCAAAGTACAAAAAACCCCGCTTTCGCGGGGTTTCTCGTTTGCCGCATCAACCGGGCGATCAGTCGCCCAGGGTCAGCAGCGAGGCGTTGCCGCCGGCGGCGGTGGTGTTCACCGTCACCGTCTTTTCGGTGGCAAAGCGCAGCAGGTAGTGCGGGCCGCCGGCCTTCGGGCCGGTGCCGGACAGGCCCTGGCCGCCGAACGGCTGCACGCCGACCACTGCACCGATCTGGTTGCGGTTGACGTACACGTTGCCGACGTGGACGCCGTTGCTGATGCGGTCAACGGTTTCGTCGATGCGCGAATGCACGCCCAGGGTCAGGCCGTAGCCGGTAGCGTTGATCTGGTCGATCACCGCGTCGAGCTGGTCGCCCTTCCAGCGGATCACGTGCAGGACCGGCCCGAACACTTCCTTCTGCAGCTGGCCCAGATCCTTCAGTTCGTATGCGCGCGGCGCGAAGAAGGTGCCGTGCGCCGTTTCGGCGGACAGCTCGGCGGCGGCGATCAGGCGCGCTTCGCGGTCCATGCGCTCAGCGTGATCCTGCAGGATCTTCAGCGCATCGGCGTCGATCACCGGGCCGACGTCGGTGGACAGCAGGCCCGGGTTGCCGACCTTCAGCTCCTTCATCGCACCGGCCAGCATGGTCATCACCTTGTCAGCGATGTCGTCCTGCACGAACAGCACGCGCGCGGCCGAGCAGCGCTGGCCGGCGGAGGTGAAGGCCGAACCGATCGCGTCCTTGACCAGCTGTTCCGGCAGCGCCGACGAATCGGCGATGAAGGCGTTCTGGCCGCCGGTCTCGGCAATCAGCACACCGATGGCGGCGTCACGCGCGGCCATCGCGCGGTTGATCGCACGGGCGGTGTCGGTGGAGCCGGTGAAGGCCACGCCGGCCACGCGCGGGTCGGCGGTCAGCGCGGCACCGACGGTAGCACCGTCGCCCGGCAGGAACTGCACCACCTCGGCCGGCACGCCGGCGTCGTGCAGCAGCTTCACCGCGTAGTAGCCGATCAGGTTGGTCTGCTCGGCCGGCTTGGCGATGACGCTGTTGCCGGCGGCCAGGGCGGCAGCGACCTGGCCCAGGAAGATCGCCAGCGGGAAGTTCCACGGGCTGATGCAGACGAACACGCCGCGGCCGTGCAGCTGCAGCTCGTTGGATTCACCGGTCGGGCTCGGCAGCTTCTCGGCGTGGCTGAACTGCTCGCGCGCCTGCTTGGCGTAGTAGCGCAGGAAATCCACGGCTTCGCGCACTTCGGCGATGCTGTCGGGCAGGCTCTTGCCGGCTTCCTTCACGCACAGCGCCATGAACTCCGGCATGCGCGCTTCCAGCTGGTCAGCGGCGTGTTCGAGGATGGCGGCGCGGCTGGCGGCCGGGGTGCGGTTCCAGGCCGGTTGTGCGGCCACGGCGTTGGCCAGGGCCTTCTGCACGGTGGCGGCATCGGCGGCCAGCCACTGGCCGACCACTTCGCGGGTGTCGGCCGGGTTGGTCACCGGCAGCGCGGCGCCGGCCGGGTTGGCACCCGGTACCAGCGGCGAGGCCTGCCACGGCTTCACGGCGGCGTTGAGCTGCTCGGCCAGGGCGCGCAGTTCGTTGTCGTTGGCGAGGTTGGCGCCCATGGAGTTCTTCCTGTCGTGGTTCTGGCTGCGCAGCAGGTCAACCGGCAGCGGGATCTTGGGATGCGGAATCGATTCGAACGAGGCGACCATCTCGACCGGATCGCGGATCAGGTCGGCGATCGGCACGCGCTCGTCGGTGATGCGGTTGACGAAGCTGGAGTTGGCACCGTTTTCCAGCAGGCGGCGCACCAGGTACGGCAGCAGGTCTTCGTGCGAACCGACCGGGGCGTACACGCGGCAGGGCAGGTTCAAGCGATCGGCCGGCACCACTTCGGCGTACAGGTCGTCGCCCATGCCGTGCAGCTTCTGGTGCTCGTACACGCCGCCGTTGGCGATGCTGCGCACGGCCGCGATGGTGTGCGCGTTGTGCGTGGCGAACATCGGGTAGATCGCGTCCGCATGGGTGAACAGCCGCTTGGCGCAGGCCAGGTAGGACACATCGGTGTTCTGCTTGCGGGTGAACACCGGGTAGCCCGGGTAGCCTTCGATCTGCGCGCGCTTGATCTCGGCGTCCCAGTAGGCGCCCTTGACCAGGCGCACCTGCAGGCGGCGGCCGGCGCGGCGTGCCATGTCGGCCAGGTGGTCGATCGTGTACGGCGTGCGCTTCTGGTAGGCCTGCACGACCACGCCGAAGCCATCCCAGCCGGCCAGCGAGGCGTCGGAGAACACCTGCTCGATGATGTCCAGCGACAGTTCCAGGCGATCGGACTCTTCGGCGTCGACGGTGCAGCCGATGCCATAGCTCTTGGCCAGCTGCGCCAGTTCCAGCACGCCCGGCACCAGGTCTTTCAGCACGCGCTCGCGCTTGGCGTGCTCGTAGCGCGGGTACAGCGCCGACAGCTTGATCGAGATGCCCGGCGCGTTGTTGACGTCGCCATCCGGACGGCCGCCGCGTGCCTTGTGATCGCCCCCGATGGCGTGGATCGCACGACGGTAGTCTTCCAGGTAGCGCAGCGCGTCCTTCATGGTCAGCGCGCCTTCGCCCAGCATGTCGAACGAGTAGCGGTAGCTGGCGTTGTCGCCCTTGTGCGAGCGCGCCAGCGCTTCGCTGATGGTGCGGCCCATGACGAACTGGTGGCCCATGATCTTCATGGCCTGGCGCACGGCCAGGCGCACCACCGGCTCACCGACGCGGCCGACCAGGCGCTTGAACGCGCTGGGGGCATCGGCGCGGGTGGCGTCGTTCATCTGCACCAGCTTGCCGGTCAGCATCAGGCCCCAGGTGGAGGCGTTGACCAGCACCGAGTCGCTGCCGCCCAGGTGCTTTTCCCAGTCGGCATCGGCCAGCTTGTCGCGGATCAGCTTGTCGGCGGTGTCCTGGTCCGGAATACGCAGCAGTGCCTCGGCCACGCACATCAGCAGCACGCCTTCCTCGCTGCCCAGGTCGTACTGGCGCATGAAGGCTTCGATGGCGCCCTGGTCCTTGGCGCGCACGCGCACGCGGCCGACCAGGTCGGCGGCCAGTGCCTGCACCCGGGCCTGCTCGTCGGCGGGCAGGCGGGCCTGCGCCAGCAGTTCACGCACGTGGCTCGCCTCGTCCTTCAACCAGGCATCGGTGATGGCCTGGCGGAACGGGTTGGGGGGCGCCGGCAGTTCCGGCGACAGCAGCGCGCCCGGACGCGGGGCGTCGTGGGCGGCAGGGGAGGAGGAAGGTGCGTTCATGCCGGTCCGGCCAGTGGAAAACTTGGCGATTTTAATCATTTTTGAGCCCATCGGAAGTGCCGCGGAGACACCTTCATGACGCGCTGATAGTCCCTAGCTGCGGTGCATTCAGCGTGTTCAGCAAGCTCGGCAATATTTGTGCTGAATTCGTCATCCGTGCCGCCGACCGCATGCTGTGTTGCAGCATCGGAAAAAGTGTGAATGCACCCTTGCTACCGGCGAGAGGGCGGGGCTACCATCGAGACGTTTCCCGCGGCAGGAACGCGGTTGCGACATGATCGAGGTGCTTCCAGCTCCGGATGGGTCAGGTACGCAGCTGCGGCTGCGTCCCCCACGGGCGCTCGATGCCCGGCAGTTCGTCCTGTTGTTCACCGTGTTGTCGGGTGCGATGTGGCTGGTGTCCGCCCTCGGGTGGTGGGCCGGCAATGCATTCGCCCCCCTGTTCGCGCTGCTGTACAGCCTGGTGCTGGCGGCGGCGCTGCGTGCCTTGTGGCGCAGCGGTGAACGGCAGGAGGAGATCCGGGTAGTGCCGGCGTACGTGGAGGTCATCCCCGTACCCGGTGGATCGCCGGTGTTCCGGGCCCACCCCCATTGGGTGCGCCTGCTCACCGACGATGAGAGGGTCCGGCTGGCGTCCAGCGGCCGGCAGGTGGAGGTGGGGAGTTTCCTCGCGCCGGCCGAACGTCAGACGCTTGCAGAGACACTTGAAAGCTTGCTCGCCGCCAGCGATGGCGGCAACCGACGACGCTAAGGGTCTAGGCAATGAAGCAAAGCAGCAGGTGGGGCACGAAGTGCGTGAACGCGGTTGCCGCAGTGCTGGCGACCGGGGGACTGATGCCGGCGTTGGCCTGGGCCCAGGCGGCCGATCCGAAGCCGTGGCAGCTGAACATGGGCAAGGGGGTGACCCAGACCTCGCGCCTGGCCTGGGAATCGAACAACCTTTCGTTGATCATCTGCACGGTGATCGGCGTCATCGTGTTCGGCGCGATGGCCTACGCCATCTTCAAGTTCCGCAAATCCAAGGGCGCGGTCGCCGCCACCTTCAGCCATAACACCAAGGCCGAGATCATCTGGACGGTGATCCCGGTGATCATCCTGATCGTGATGGCCTGGCCGGCCACCGCCAACCTGATCAAGATGTACGACACCCGCGATGCCGAGATGACGGTGAAGGTCACCGGCTACCAGTGGATGTGGAAATACGAATACCTCGGCGAGAACGTCACCTTCACCAGCCGCCTGGACCGCGAGTCCGACCGCGTGCGGCAGAGTGGCATCGTGCCGACCCGCGAAAGCCATCCGCACTACCTGCTGGATGTCGACAACCGCCTGGTGCTGCCGGTCGATACCAAGGTGCGTTTCGTCATCACTTCCGATGATGTGATCCACGCCTGGTGGGTGCCGGCGCTGGGCTGGAAGCAGGACGCCATCCCCGGCTTCATCAACGAAGCCTGGACCCGCATCGAGCAGCCCGGTGTCTACCGCGGCCAGTGCGCCGAGCTGTGCGGCAAGGACCACGGCTTCATGCCGATCGTGGTCGAGGCGGTGTCCAAGGAGGACTTCAGGAAGTGGCTGGCGCAGCGCAAGCCGGCGCCGCCCGCCGAGCCCGCCACGCCTGCGGCACCTGCCGAACCGACTGCACCGGCGGGCGAGGCACCGGCTGCGCCTGCTGCTGCCGAAGCGGGCAGCGCGCCTGCCAGCGCGGCCAGCGGAGCGTGATGTAAAGCCCGCGGCCGCTCGCGGCCGTGGTGACAACCGATTCTGAGAGGTGTTTTGCAATGGCGCACTCGGCAGTTGGGCACGACGATCACCATCACCACCAGAGCTTCTTCGAGCGTTGGTTCTTCTCGACCAACCACAAGGACATCGGCACGCTGTACCTCGGTTTCAGCTTCATCATGTTCATCATCGGCGCGGCGATGAGCGTGGTGATCCGCGCCGAGCTGGCGCAGCCGGGCCTGCAGTTCGTCAAGCCCGAGTTCTTCAACCAGATGACCACCGTGCATGCGCTGGTGATGATCTTCGGTGGCGTGATGCCGGCCTTCGTCGGCCTGGCCAACTGGATGATCCCGCTGCAGATCGGCGCGCCGGACATGGCGCTGCCGCGCATGAACAACTGGTCGTTCTGGTTGCTGCCGGTGGCTTTCAGCCTGCTGCTGCTGACCCTGTTCCTACCCGGTGGTGCCCCGGCGGGTGGCTGGACGCTGTATCCGCCGCTGTCGCTGCAGGGCGGCTACAACGTGGCCTTCAGCGTGTTCGCCATCCACGTGGCCGGCATCAGTTCGATCATGGGTGCGATCAACATCATCGCCACTGTGCTGAACATGCGCGCGCCGGGCATCGACCTGCTGAAGATGCCGATCTTCTGCTGGGCCTGGCTGATCACCGCCTTCCTGCTGATCGCGGTGATGCCGGTGCTGGCCGGTGCGGTGACCATGCTGCTGACCGACAAGTTCTTCGGCACCAGCTTCTTCAACGCCGCCGGTGGCGGTGACCCGGTGATGTACCAGCACATCTTCTGGTTCTTCGGGCACCCCGAGGTCTACATCATGATCCTGCCCGCCTTCGGCGTGGTCAGCGAGATCATCCCGACCTTCAGCCGCAAGCCGCTGTTCGGCTACCAGGCGATGGTGTACGCCACCGCCGCGATCGCGTTCCTGTCGTTCATCGTCTGGGCCCACCACATGTTCACCGTGGGCATGCCGCTGGGCGGCGAGATCTACTTCATGTTCGCCACCATGCTGATCTCGATCCCGACCGGCGTGAAGGTGTTCAACTGGGTCAGCACCATGTGGCGTGGCTCGCTGACGTTCGAGGCACCGATGCTGTGGTCGGTGGCCTTCGTCATCCTGTTCACCATCGGTGGCTTCTCCGGCCTGATGCTGGCGATCGTCGCCGCCGACTTCCAGTACCACGACACCTACTTCGTGGTCGCCCACTTCCACTACGTGCTGGTGACCGGTGCGGTGTTCGCGCTGATCGCCGCGGTGTACTACTGGTGGCCGAAGTGGACCGGGCGGATGTACAGCGAGAAGTGGGCCAAGGTGCACTTCTGGTGGTCGATCGTATTCGTCAACCTGTTGTTCTTCCCGCAGCATTTCCTCGGCCTGGCCGGCATGCCGCGCCGCATTCCCGACTACAGCGTGGCGTTTGCCGACTGGAACCTGATCAGCTCGATCGGTGCGTTCGGCATGTTCGTCACCCCGTTCATGATGGCCGCGATCCTGCTGTCGTCGCTGCGCAGCGGTGAGAAGGCCGAAGCACGCAGCTGGGAAGGTGCACGCGGGCTGGAGTGGACGCTGCCGTCGCCGGCACCGGCGCATACCTTCACCACGCCGCCGACCATCCGCCCGGGCGATCTGGCGCATGACGACATCACGCATTGAGGTGGGGCATGCATAACGAGAGCCCACTGCAAACCTGTAGAGCCGAGTCATGCTCGGCTGACGTGGAGCAGCCGAGCATGGCTCGGCTCTACAACAGCCCGGGCGACGCCCCGGAAAACGGCATCGAACAGCAGCGCCAGCGCGCCAGGCGCACGGCGATGTGGGTCGGCGCCATCGCGGTGCTGGTCTACGTCGGCTTCATCCTCAGCGGGGTGATCGGCCGATGAGCGAGGCGCCAGCCAGCACACCGTCTCGCAGTGCCGGGCTGCCGCGCCTGATCGGCGTGGCGGTGGCGGTGTTCCTGCTGACCTTCTCGCTGGTGCCGCTGTACCGCATTGCCTGCGAAAAGGTATTCGGCGTGCGCCTGGAACGCGGCCCGGGTGGTGAAGCCAGTACGGGTGCTGCAGCTGGCAAGCGCACCGTGCGGGTGGAGTTCGATGGCGGCGTCAATTCGCGCCTGCCGTGGTCGTTCCATCCCGAGCAGCTGACCATGGATGTGGTGCCCGGCGAACTCAACGAGGCGCTGTACTTCGCCCGCAACGACAGCCAGCAGGCGGTGGTCGGCAGTGCGGTGCCTTCGGTGGCGCCGGCGCGTGCCTCGGGCTTCTTCAGCAAGACCGAATGTTTCTGTTTCACCGCGCAGACGCTGCAGGCCGGCGAGAAGCGCGACATGCCGGTGCGTTTCATCGTCGATCCGGACCTGCCGCCGGAGATCAAGACGATCACCTTGTCCTACACCTTCTACCGCAACGACGCGCTGTCCGATCGGCTGGCCCCGGCCGCCACCTCGGACGGCGCGCACGCCGCACCCTGACCCGGATACCGACATGGCCCAGACACCGACCGACGCCAACGTGTACTTCGTCCCGGCCCAGAGCAAATGGCCGTTCGTGGGCTCCATCGCGATGATGGTGACCATGGTGGGCGTAGCCAGCTGGCTCAACGATGCCAGCTGGGGGCGCTGGACGTTCTACATCGGTATCGCGATGCTGGTGCTGACGTTGTTCTGGTGGTTCAGCGACGTGGTGCGCGAATCGCAGGCGGGCAACTACAACCACCAGGTCGATGGCTCGTTCCGGATGGGGATGATCTGGTTCATCTTCTCCGAAGTGATGTTCTTCGGCGCCTTCTTTGGCGCGCTGTTCTACACCCGCAACCTGGGCCTGTCGTGGCTGAGCGGCGAAGGCCGCGGGGTGATGACCAACGAGCTGCTCTGGCAGGGTTATTCCGCCGGCTGGCCGACCAACGGGCCGGCGGCGATCGGTGGCGCGTTCCAGACCATCCCGGCCTGGGGCCTGCCGCTGATCAATACGCTGATCCTGCTGACCTCCGGCGTGACCTTGACCATCGCCCACCACGCGCTGAAGGCCGGCAACCGCCGCCAGCTGCTGATCTGGCTGGGCCTGACCGTGGTGCTCGGGCTAGGCTTCCTGACCCTGCAGGCGGAGGAGTACATCCACGCCTACAAGGAACTGAACCTGACGCTCGGCTCGGGCATCTACGGTTCAACCTTTTTCATGCTGACCGGCTTCCACGGCGCGCACGTGCTGCTGGGCACGATCATGCTGATCGTGATGTGGCTGCGTTCGGCCAAGGGACACTTCACCCGCGACAACCATTTCGGTTTCGAAGCCGCCGCGTGGTACTGGCACTTCGTCGACGTGGTGTGGCTGATGCTGTTCCTGTTCGTCTACGTGCTTTGACCGCGCACGCATCGGTGGCCTCAGCCGCCGACGCCGTGCGGCTTGATCCAGCCCATGTAGATGCTCACGATCACCAGCAGGATCAACGCGACCGACACCCCGATGCGGCGTGTCAGTGCGTTGACCGTGCGCTTGGTCTGGCCGCGGTCGACCAGCAGGTAATACAGGCCGGCGCCCAGATTCCAGACGATGACGATCAGAAACGCGATTACCAGCAGGGTCTTCAGCGAATCACTCATGCGCGGCTCGAGGGCAGGGTGGATGTGCCTATCTGACCGCGTTTGCGCGGACTTGTCATGATGCGCCAGCACACGCGCGTGCTCGGATGGCTGCTGGCCGTGCTGGCCATCGCCGGTTTCACCGCATTGGGGCTGTGGCAGCTGCAGCGCATGCATGCCAAACAGGCAATGTTGGATGCACAGGGTCCAGCCGCAGCGCAGGTACTGTCGTTGGCGCAGGCGCTGACAGCGCCCGGTGCGTTGCATGGCGTGGCCGACCACGGTCGCTTCCTGCCCGGCGTAGTGCTGCTGGACAACCAGACCCGGCACGGCCGTGCCGGCGTGAAGATCTACCGCCCGTTCCGCAGTGACGAGGGCAGTGTGTTGCTGGTCGATCTGGGATGGCGCGCGCTGCCGCCGGATCGCACGCTTCCGGAGGTGCCGTCGCCGCCTTCGCCGGTGGCCGTACGTGGGTTGCTGGCGCCGCCGCCGTCAGCAGGACTGGCACTGGGCCCGGCGTTCTCCACCACCGATGAAGCGGGCCGCTGGCTGGCCAGCCGGTTGCCGGCCGAAGGCCTGGCCCGCGCGCTGGGGGTACAGTCACTTCCCGATCGTGTACTGCGCCTGGACCCGGCGCTGCCCTTCGGCGACGAACGTGATCTGGACCTGCTGCCGAACACGCTGCCGCCGCAGCGCCACCTGGGCTACGCCGTGCAGTGGTTCGGCCTGGCCCTGACCGTGCTGGTGGTCGTGCTGGTACTGGAGTGGCGCAGGCGACGTGCTGCCCGGTAGTGCCGGCCGCTGGCCGGCAACCCCCGCATTCCTGGATGCCGGCCAGCGGCCGGCACTACCGCGGCGTCACACCCGCATCCCTCACCCAACCATGAGAAAATGCCCCGCATGAACACTGCTACGTCCCCGCAGGCGCGCGGTTCCGGCCGCCGGACCCTGGTGCTGCTGTTTGCCGTGTTCTTCGGGGCGATGGCGCTGGCCGCCGTGCTGCGCTTCTCTGGCTGGCAGCCCACCGGGCACCGCAATGCCGGCCAGCTGCTGAAGCCGCCGGTGGACCTGCGCCAGCAGGCGCCCACCCTGGCCAACGGCCAGCCGTACCCTTGGAACCCCGAAGCCCGTACCTGGCGCCTGCTGGTGGCACCGTCCGGCGCCTGCGACGCGCCGTGCGTCACTTTGTCGCAGGGACTGGGCAAGGTGTGGCAGCTGTTCGGCCATAACGCCGATAATGTCGAGATCCTGTGGCTGGGAACGCCACCGGCGTCGATCGCCTCGCTGCCCGCGCTGCGGCCGCTGGCTCCGTCGCCAGCCCTGCGCGCGGCGCTGCCCGGCGTCGATGATCCGGCTGGACTGCCGGTCTACGTGATCGATCCGAACGGCTTCGTGATCATGCGCCATGCCCCCGGTAGTGATCTGGGCGGCCTGCGCAAGGACATGGCCACGTTGCTGAAACTGAAGTGAGTCCCGTTTGATGAGCCTTTCCGCGCGTCCGGCGCTGCACCGCAATTTCCACCGCCTGGCGTGGTTCGCCATGATCATGACGGCGAGCACGATCATGTTCGGCGCGTTCGTACGCCTGTCCGATGCCGGCCTGAGCTGTCCGGACTGGCCGACCTGCTATGGCCAGGCCACCTGGCCGCAGCACGTGGAAGAGACCATCGGCCACCCGGCGGCGGAGATCCGCCCGCTGGAGACCCACAAGGCCTGGCGTGAGCAGGTGCACCGGTTCCTGGCCGGCGCACTGGGCATCGAGATCCTGACCCTGGCGCTGCTGGCCACGCGCAAGCGGCGATTCGGAAGCACGGCGGTGGTGACCGCCTGCGTGCTGGTGGCCGCCGGCATACCGCTGTACATGATGGGCTGGCATGGCACCGCCAGTACCTTGGCTCTGATCGGCGAGGCGATCCTGCTGATCGCCGCGCTGCGCTGGAGCAACATCGACCTGGCGCGCGCTGCACTGCTGACCCTTGCCGTGGTGATCTTCCAGGCCTTGCTGGGCATGTGGACGGTGACCCTGCTGCTCAAACCCATCGTGGTGATGGGCCATCTGCTGGGCGGCATGCTGATGTTCGCGCTGCTGGTGTGGATGGCCTGGCGCGCAACGCACATGCCGATCACTCTGGCCGAAGCACCGAAGCTGAAGTGGTTGCTGCGCATCGGCGTGGCGGTGCTGGTCACCCAGATCGCACTGGGCGGCTGGGTCAGTGCCAACTACGCGGCGCTGGCCTGCGGCGGCGGCAGCGCCTCGCTGGACAACTTCCCGCGCTGTGCCAACCAGTGGTGGCCGCAGCACAACTTCGTCGAAGGCTTCACCCTGTGGCGTGGCATCGGCGTGGATTACGAAGGCGGCGTGCTCGATGGCGCCTCGCGTATCGCCATCCAGATGGCCCATCGCCTGTTCGCCGTGGTGGTGGCCGTCTACCTGCTGTGGCTGGGCGTGCGCCTGTTCCGGTTGCCGAGCATGCGCGGCTGGGCCAGCGCGCTGATCGCGCTGCTGGTGCTGCAGGTCACCCTCGGCATCCTCAATGTGAAGCTGGCGCTGCCGCTGGAAGTGGCGGTGGCCCACAACGGCGTGGCCGTTGCCCTGTTGTTCGTGCTGGTCAGCCTGCTGGCCCGCCTGCGCGCCCCGGACTGACTCCATGTTTTCCAATTACCGCCAGTACTGGGACCTGACCAAGCCCAAGGTCGTTGCCCTGATCGTCTTCACCGCCCTGGTCGGCATGGTCCTGGCAATCCCGGGCGTGCCCACCTGGGAGCAGGTGCGCGCCGGCGTGCTCGGTTTCCTCGGCATCTGGCTGGCGGCCTCGGCCGCAGCCGCCATCAACCAGCTGCTGGACGCGCACATCGATGCGCAGATGGCGCGCACCTCGTGGCGTCCGCTGGTGGTGGGCAAGGTCAAGCCATGGCAGGTGCTGGTGTTTGCCGGCGTGCTGATCGTGCTGTCGATGACCATCCTGGTGCTGTGGGTGAACCTGATCACCGCCGTGCTGACCTTCGCCTCGCTGATCGGCTACGCGGTGATCTACACCGTGTACCTCAAGCGTGCGACCTCGCAGAACATCGTCATCGGTGGCCTGGCCGGCGCGATGCCGCCGATGCTGGGCTGGGCGGCGGTGACCGGCATGCAGGGCTCGTCGGACTGGGCGTACTCGTCGCTGCTGGTGCTGATCATCTTCATCTGGACCCCGCCGCACTTCTGGGCGCTGGCGATCTTCCGCCGCGAGGACTACGCCAAGGCGGAGATCCCGATGCTGCCGGTGACCCATGGCGTGGTGCATACCCGCAAGCAGATCATGGCGTATTCGGTGGTGCTGGCGCTGGTGTGCCTGTTGCCATACCTGGTGGGCATGAGCGGTGCGTTCTACCTGGGCGGCGCGATCGTGCTCAACGCGGTGTTCCTCTGGTACGCCTGGCGCATGCTCAACCCGCCGGATGAGCTGTTCTCGATGAAGATGTTCTATTACTCCATCGTCTACCTGATGGCGCTGTTCGCCTTCCTGCTGGTGGACCACTGGATCCTGCCCTGGTTGTAAAGCGCCACCTGTAGAGCCGAGCCCATGCTCGGCTGAGGGGTGGTTGGAAGAGCAGCCGAGCGTGGGCTCGGCTCTACACTTGATCTCTTCCAGCGGCGTCGCCATTACTGTTCCTGACCGCAAAGGAAAGGAAGGCGCAGGGATGCATTCGATCTTCCGTTGGACCGCTGCGCTGCTGCTGGCGCTGGGTGTGGCCCTCACCGCGCATGCCGATGACACCGCCGCGCAGATCCGCCAGCATGCCGGTGAGCACCGCCTGCTGGTACTGGGCGAATTCCACGGCACCCGCGAGACCCCATTGCTGGTACGCCAGCTGGTGGACGACTACAGCCGCAACGGCCCGGTCCTGCTGGCGCTGGAACTGCCACGCGCCGAGAACCCTGTGCTGCGCGGCTATCTGGAATCCGATGGCGGGGCCACGGCGCGCCGGCACCTGCGCGGCCGCGCGTTCTGGACCGTGCGCGATGACCAGCATGATGGTCGCCGCAGCCGTGACATGCTGGCGATGATCGAAGGCCTGCGTGTGCTGAAGGCGCAGGGGCGCGTGATAGAAGTGGTTGGCTATGACGTCAATGCCAGCAGTGGCGGCAACCAGGCGCGCGATGACTTCATGGCAGCCGAGTTGCGACGGCTCTATCGAGGGTTGCCAGACAATGCACGCATGCTGGTGCTGACCGGCAATGTCCACGCCATGCTGCGGCGGCCGGAAGGTATGCCGCCGGAAATGCAGAGGCGGCCGATGGCCTCCCAGCTGCGGGACCTGGATATCTACAGCGTGCGGTTGGGTGCGCAACGTGGTCAGACGTGGGGATGCGCGGGCGGTTGCATGGCGCGGCCACTTCGAAAGCAGGTTGCCACGGGGCCGCGGGTCGCTGCAGGGGCGGAACGGCCGTACGACCTGTGGGTATGGATGCCGGAACTGAGCGTCGGGACGCTGGTGGATCCGTAGCGTCAGGCAAGCCATCCACGCATGGCGTGGATCTACTCCGGATCACAGGTGTCAGCCGAGCGTGGGCTCGGCTCTGCAGTAGATCCACGCCATGCGTGGATGTTCTCCCCATCGGGTCAGGGCTTGCGTCGCGCGTACCGCTGCGCGATCACGCCGCAGACGATCAGCTGGATCTGGTGGTAGATCATCACCGGCAGCACGATGGCGCCGAGGCTGCCGCCGGCGAACAGCACCTTGGCGATTGGCACGCCGGTGGCCAGGCTTTTCTTCGAGCCGCAGAACACGATGGCGATCTCGTCCTCGCGGTTGAAGCGCAGGCGGCGGGCGATGAAGGTGATCAGAGGCATGGCGATGCCGAGCAGCACGGCGGCCACGACCGCCACGGCCAGCAGCGAGAGCAGCGGCGTCTTGCTCCACAACCCTTCGGTCACCGCTTCGCCGAACGCCGAATACACCACCAGCAGGATCGTGCCCTGGTCGGTGTAGCGCAGCAGCGCGCGCTGCTTCTCCACCCAGCCGGCAATCCACGGCCGCAGCAGGTGGCCGGCCACGAACGGCACCAGCAGCTGCAGCATGATGCCGCCGATCGCGTGCAGCGGGTCGTGCACGCCGCCGGAGGTGCCCGCCAGCGCGGTCAGCAGCAGCGGGGTCAGGAATACGCCGAGGATGCTCGACAACGAGGCACTGCACACCGCTGCGGGCACGTTGCCATGCGCCATCGAGGTGAACGCGATGGACGACTGCACGGTGGAGGGCAGGGTGCACAGGAACAGCACGCCCAGGTACAGCTCCGGCGTCAGCAGCCAGCCCGACAGTGGCTTGAACATCAGCCCCAGCAGCGGGAACAGGAGGAAGGTGCAGGCCAGGATGGTCAGGTGCAGCCGCCAGTGCAGCATGCCGCCAATGATCGACTCGCGCGGCAGGCGTGCGCCATGCAGGAAGAACAACGCCGCGATGGCGACCGTGGTGACATCGTCCAGGACGATGGCGGCGGCGCCCTTCATCGGCAGCAGGGAGGCCAGGCCGACGGTGCACAGCAGGGCGAGGGTGAAGTTGTCCGGTCGCAGGCGCGACCACCAGCGGGTCATGGTGGGCAGAGTCCTTGGTGCGGAGGGTTCAGGGCGAGGTGACCGGCGTGGCCAGGCGTTGGCGGGTGGCGGCTTCCAGCGAGGTCAGGCCAGCACGCTGGCCCAGCTGCAGGGCCTGTTCGGGGCTGGCATGTTCGTAGCGTGCGTTGACCAGGCCGAGCACGGCGCCGGCGCGGTTGCCGGACGCACAGTGCAGCAGCACAGGCCCCTGGCTCTGCCGCAGGGCCTGGTGCACGGCGCGCACGTTGGCGGCATCGAGCCCGTCGGCACCGGCCACCGGAATGCGCACGTAGCGCAGGCCCAATGATTCGGCGAGGCGGGTTTCGTCGAAACCCCGGTCCTCGCCGGGCTGGCGCAGGTCGATCACGGTGCGCACCCCCTGCGCGGCAAGTTCGCGCAGTTGTGCGGCGGAGGGCTGGCCGCCGGCATACAGGCCCGGGCGGACTTCATTGAGCGGGCCATCTGCGGCCAGGGCCGCCAGTGGCGGGCAGAGCGACAACAACAGCAGGCAGGTCAGGCGCAGCAGCATGGTCCTCTCCGTGAAAACGTTCTGCCGCTACAGGCGCAGCCCGGCGCGCGCCTTCAGCAGCTCGCGCAGTTCGTACTTGTCAGTATCATCCAGGCCCTGCTGGCGCTGCTTTGCCAACAACTCCTCCAGGCGTTGCACCAGCAGCTGTTTCTCCAACTGGGCCACAGCATCGTGCAGTTCCTGGGTCCAGCTGGCCTCGGTGCCGGGCAGCGTCTGAGCGGCCAGCGTATGCAGCGACGCCTGTTCCTCGCGGCCGTCGAAGTGTTCCAGCAGGGCGCCGGTGCTGATGTCCGGGCGCTGTTCGACCAGCCCCAGCAGTTCCAGCAGCAGTTCCACACCGGGCAGGCGAAGGCCCTGGAAGTGGTGCTGGCCGCCCAGGGTCAGCGCCAGTGAGGGCTGCTGCAGCAGCACAGCGATCGCGCCTCGCACCAGGCTGCGCCTGGCCACCGGCTGGATCGCCCGCTGTGGCTGGCGTTGCGGCATCGGTGCGCGCACAGACGGGGCGTTGCCGCCGAGCCCGGTCAGCTGCGCCAGCTGCTGCTTCATCAGGTCGCCGAAGGCACCGTCGGGAATCTGCGCCAGCATCGGCTTTGCGCGTTCGGCCAGGCGCGCCTTGCCGTCCAGCGTGCCCAGGTTGATCTCGCGGGTCAGTTCATCGAAGAAGAACTGCGACAGCGGCGTGGCCTGCTTCAGGCGCTCGTTGAAGGCCTCGGCGCCTTCCTTGCGCACGATGGTGTCGGGGTCTTCGCCATCGGGCAGGAACAGGAAGAAGGCCTGGCGGCCATCCTTCATGCGCGGCAGCACCGACTCCAGAGCCTTCCAGCCGGCGCGGCGGCCGGCGGCATCGCCGTCGAAGCAGAAGAACACGTCCGGTGCGTTGCGGAACAGCAGCTCGGCGTGGTCCGGCGTGGTCGCCGTACCCAGCGTGGCCACCGCCTGGGTGACCCCGAACTGGAACAGCGAGACCACGTCCATGTAGCCCTCGACCACGATCAACCGCTCGATCTTCTGGTTGGCCTGGCGCACCTGCCACAGGCCGTACAGTTCGCGGCCCTTGTGGAAGAGCGCGGTTTCGGGCGAGTTGAGGTACTTGGGGCCGTCGTCCTTCTCGAACACGCGCCCGCCGAAGGCGATCACCCGGCCACGACGGTCGAAGATCGGGAACATCACCCGGTCGCGGAACTTGTCGTAGACGTGGCCGCGATCATTCTTGGAGAACAGGCCGGCGCGGTCGAGCAGCTTCATGCGGCGCTCGTCCTTGCCCAGCGCATCGCGCAGGCCGCTGTAGCCATCCGGTGCGTAGCCGATCTGGAAGCGCGCGCGGTTCGCTTCGTCCACGCCACGGCTTTCCAGATACGCGCGTGCCTTCTCGCTGCCTTCCAGATTCTTCTGGAAGAACTTGGTGGCGGCGTCCAGCGCCGAGTACAGCTCGCGGCTGTCGTCCTGCTGCTGGGGGCTGCGCGGGTTTTCGTTGCGCGGTACTTCCATGCCGGCACGCTTGGCCAGCTCATCCACCGCGTCGAGGAACTCGAGGCGGTCGTAGTTCATCAGGAAGCTGATCGCGGTGCCGTGCGCGCCGCAGCCGAAGCAGTGATAGAACTGCTTGGTGGGCGAGACCGTGAACGAGGCCGAGCGCTCGTCATGGAACGGGCAGCGCGCGGCGTACTCCTTGCCCTGGCGCTTCAACGGCACGCGGCTGCCCACCACCTCGACGATGTCGGTGCGGGCGAGCAGGTCGTCGATGAAAGCGTCGGGGATACGGGCCATGGGCAACAGGGCAGGGCGCGGTGCAGGACCACGCGACGGAACCGGGGGCGGTCGGCCTAGTTTACCCCCTGTCGGGCACCTGGCTGGCGGTTGCCGGATCGATGCCGGCTGCGGCCAGGTGATGGCGCGCGCGCAGGCGCTCATCGATCACCGCCGTCATCAGGGCGCCAACGAAGAACACGACGGTGGCGTAGTAGATCCAGACCAGCGAGATCACCAGCGCACCCATCGAGCCGTAGGCACTGCCGGGGGCCACGGTGGCGATGTAGACGCCGATGCCATAGCGGCCCAGTGCGAACAACGCCGAGGTGATGGCACCGCCGATGAAGGCCTGGCGCCACGCCACGCGGCGGTCGGGCAGGTAGTGGTACATGAAAGCGAACCCCACCGCGTACAGCAGCAGGCTGGTGACGTAACCCAGCGCGGGGAGGATCGAGGGCAGTTGCGCGAAGGCCACCTGCAGTACCGTGGTGGCAGTCATCGACAGGATCAGCAGGAAGCCCAGGGCCAGCACCACGCCGAACGAGAACACGCGCTTGCGCAGCCAGGCCTTGAGGCCCTCCAGGCGCTCGCCGCTGGTGCGGAAGATGAGGTTCAGTGCGTTCTGCAGCTGCGCGAACACGGCGGTGGCGCCCACGAACAGCAGCAGCGTGCTCCACAGCCCTGCCAACGAGCCGACGTCGGGCTGGTTGTCGGCGTTCTTCAGGACGGTCTCGGCCACGATCGCAGCACTGCTGCCGGCCACCGAGCTGATCTGGTCGACCAGCGCCTGCTGTGCCGGCGGGTACAGCGAAGCGGTCAACCACAGCAGCAGCACCAGCAGCGGTGCCATCGACAGCAGGGCGTAGAACGAGACGGAGGCTGCCTGGGTCAGCACGTCGACGTCGATGAAGCGCTTGGCCACCGCCATCGGAAAGCTGTCCTGCAGGCGCTTGAGGTACTTGTGCAGGGACACGGGAACGTTGGGCTCGGGTTCAACCATGTGTGCGGTTGTAGCAGGCGACCGACGAAGGTGCGGTGAAACGGGTACATCAATTGGGGTCAGAGCCCTTTCGCGTTGCGAAAGGGATCCGACCCCGTTGCCGGATTACGCCAGCTGCTGCTTGACCAGCTTGGACACCAGGCCCATGTCGGCCTGGCCAGCGAGCTTGGGCTTCAGGGCGCCCATCAGCTTGCCCATGTCGGCCGGGCCGGAGGCGCCGGTCTCGGTGATGGCGGCCTGGATGGCGGCCACGATCTCGGCTTCGCCCATCTTGGCCGGCAGGTAGGCTTCGATGACCACGATCTCGGCGCGCTCGATCTCGGCGAGGTCTTCGCGGTTGGCGGCTTCGTACTGGCTGACCGAGTCCTTGCGCTGCTTGACCATCTTGTCGAGCACGGCGATCACGGCGGTGTCGTCCAGCTCGATGCGCTCGTCCACTTCGCGCTGCTTGATGGCGGCATTGATCAGGCGGATCACGCCCAGCTTGTGCTTCTCGCCCGCCTTCATGGCGGCCTTCATGTCTTCGGTGAGCTGCTGCTTCATGCTCATGAGGAACCTCGTGGTGGTAGGTGGGGCGGGGCGGATGCCCGAACCCGGAAACGCAAAAAGCCGGCGACGCTCGCGCGTGCCGGCTTCGGCTCCATCGCAACGGGCAGGCCCGCCGCAATGAAGATGCGTCCGATCAGTACAGGCGCTGACGCTTGGTGACGTCGCGCGACGAGCGGCGCAGCTGACGCTTCACAGCAGCGGCGGCCTTGCGCTTGCGCTCCTGGGTCGGCTTTTCGTAGAACTCGCGCTTGCGGGTTTCGGCCAGCACACCGGCCTTTTCGCAAGTGCGCTTGAAGCGGCGAAGAGCAAACTCGAAGGGCTCGTTCTCGCGGACTTTGACGCTGGGCATGGAATCTCCGGGACACAGTAGAACCGGGTCACGCCCGGCGAGCCGCACATTATAGCGGCGAATCGACAAACTGCAAGCGGCCAACCCTGAATACGGGCCGGCGGTTCGAAAGCAGTGAGATCTGCGCGCTCCCCGAGGGGACGGCAGGGGCGTCATAATAGCAGGCATGCGAGTCCTTGGCATCGAATCTTCCTGTGATGAGACCGGCGTGGCGGTGTATGACACCGACCTGGCCGGCAGCGCAGCCCTGCGCGCCCATGCGGTCTACAGCCAGATCGCCCTGCACGCCGAATACGGTGGCGTGGTGCCCGAGCTGGCCAGCCGCGACCACGTCCGCAAGCTGCTGCCGCTGGTGCGCCAGACCCTGGCCGACGCCGGTCTGGGTGTAGGCGATATCGATGGCGTCGCCTATACGGCCGGTCCCGGCCTGGTCGGCGCGCTGCTGGTGGGTGCGGGCGTGGCCCGATCACTGGCCTGGGCGCTGGAGGTCCCGGCCGTCGGCGTACACCATATGGAAGGGCACCTGCTGGCACCGCTGATGGAAGACGACCCGCCGCAGGCCCCGTTCGTTGCGCTGCTGGTGTCCGGTGGCCATACCCAGCTGGTGGCGGTGGATGCGATCGGCCAGTACCGGCTGCTGGGCGAAACCCTGGACGATGCGGCTGGCGAGGCCTTCGACAAGACCGCCAAGCTGATGGGCCTGCCGTACCCGGGCGGCCCGCAGCTGGCCAGGCTGGCCGAGCAGGGCACGCCGGGCGCGTACCGCTTCGCGCGGCCGATGACCGACCGCCCGGGGCTGGATTTCAGCTTCTCCGGCCTGAAGACCCAGGTCCTGATGGCCTGGCGAGACAGCGACCAGAGCGAGCAGACCCGCGCCGATATTGCCCGGGGCTTTGAGGACGCGGTGGTCGAGACCCTGTCGATCAAGTGCGAGCGCGCGCTGGAAGCGGCCGGGACGAACGTGATCGTGGTTGCCGGCGGTGTAGGTGCCAACAAGCGCCTGCGCGCCCGCCTGCAGCAGATGGCCGAGCGCCTCGGCGGCCGCGCCTGCTTCCCGCGGCCTGCACTGTGCACCGACAACGGCGCGATGATCGCCTTCGCTGGCGCGCTGCGGCTGCAGGCTGGCCAGCACAGCCCGCCGAAGGTGGATGTGACCCCGCGCTGGGACATGGCGACCCTGCCGGCGGTGTGAACCGATAGCGTCGGGCCATGCCCGGCGGACGCATTACCGATGCACTGCCAACGGCGACGCCGCCAGCACGGTTGTCGCCCGCTCATGGCGCTGCAGCCAGCCCAGGGTGTGTGGGCAGCGGGCATGGATCAGCCGCCCGATCGCGGCCAGGTCGGCACCGAGGTCGCGCTCGAGGATGGGCTCGTGATGGGCGATGCGGTTGCGCAGGTGGCGGATGCGGCCAATATCCGCGTGGATGGCTTTCCGGATGACACTGGGGTGGGCGCAAGGCGCATGGCGCAGGACTCCGCTGAGTGCCGGTATCCACAGCGTGGAATCGAAGCGACATGTGAATAGCTGCTGCCAGAACACCATAGGCAGGTTGGCGACGATTTCAGGTGTATCGCTTGCGCGACTGGCAAGTTGTTCCAGTGCCGTGCGTGGAGAAGTACTGGACGAAGTTGGCAGCCTGCGTCTGAAGGCATCATTCCAGGGCCAACGTGGACCGTGCTGCCGAACAAGAACCATTGCCGCGGCGTTGCGGGTGACCACCTCGCACAGATGGACCGGCATCATCAGTGCACTGCACAGCCGCATGTTCCAGAGGTAGAGGGATTCGGCTGTGACGTCGGGGCCGCAGGTCGATGCGATTCTCTCGTAAGTAGACAGACGCTCCGCTGACAACGCGCGCCGCAGTACATCGTATGGAGCCATCGTCATGTGCGGTGGTGAAGAAGGGATCGATGTTCGCGAGAGTGGGCGGCGGCGACCATCAGGGAACGTCCTTGTCCGCGCGGCTGATTTTCTGCGTTTTGCCTCGGACGAATACCTGACCTGTCCTGTCGGATTTGGCCTTGACCGGCGATCTGGTCCTTGCCTAATCTGCGTGCCTGCGCCACCGGGACTCGCGGCTGGATTCCAGCTCCCCCTGGGGACAAACGGTAGTACCAAAGGGCCCCGCTAGCAGGGCCCTTTGTTTTTTCCGGGCCGCCCCACGCCGGTGGCCCACCGCCCGTTCCGGGCAGGCTCACCGCCGTGCCGTTACCATGGCCGCCTGTATTCGTGCCGGTAAGCGCAATGGACAAGGTTTTCATCGAAGGGCTGACGATCGACGCCCTGATCGGTATCTACGATTGGGAACGACGGATCCGCCAGGACCTGGTGTTCGACCTGGAAATGGGCTTCGACAACCGTCGCCCCGCGGCCACGGACGACATCGCCCACACCCTGAACTACAAGGCGGTGAGCAAGCGCCTGGAACAGTTCGTGCGCGAGTCGGAGTTCGGCCTGGTCGAGACGCTGGCCGAGCGCTGCGCGCAGATCGTGCTGGACGAATTCGACGTGAAGTGGCTGCGCCTGAAGCTGAGCAAGCCGGGCGCGGTGCGCGGCGCGCGTGCGGTGGGCGTGATCATCGAACGCACGCGGGACTGACCCGGTCGTGCCGGCCGTTGGCCGACAACCCCGGTAGTGCCGGCCGCTGGCCAGCAACCTTGGCAACAACGAAACAGACAGGAGACAACTGATGGTGGATGCGGTGGTGGCGGTACAGTGGCTGGAACGGCTGCAGAACACACTGGAACCCTATCCCGGCGCCTACCTGGCGTTGATGATCTCGGCGCTGCTGATCGCGGCCGGCCTGGCCAACTGGGTGACCAAGCGCATCCTGCTGCGTGGCCTGCGGCGCCTGCTCAGCCGCCTCCCCGGCGCTGACACCGGCCGCGGCAGCCACCTGATGCGGGTGATCTCGCGCCTGTCCAACGTGGTGCCCAGCCAGGTGATCGCCTCGGGCATCCGCATCGTGCCGGACCTGCCGCCGGGCCTGGTCAGCTTCATCATCGGCGCCTGCCAGGCGTGGGCGATCCTGACCGTGGTGCTGGCCATCTCGCATGCGCTGGATGCGGCCAACGATTTGTACGAGCGCCGCCCCGAGGCACGCAACAAGCCGATCAAGGGCTACCTGCAGGTCGCCAAGATCGTCCTCTTCGTGATCGCCGGCCTGTCGATCGTTGCCACCCTGGCGGGCGTCGACCTGCGCTATCTGGTCACCGGCCTGGGCGCGGCCACGGCGGTGCTGATGCTGATCTTCCAGGACACCATCCTGTCGCTGGTGGCCAGCGTGCAGATCAGCGGCGATGGCCGGGTGCGCATCGGCGACTGGATCGAGATGCCCAGCCAGAACGCCGACGGCGACGTCATCGACATCGCGCTGCACACCATCACCGTGCAGAACTTCGACAAGACCATCACCACCATCCCGACCAAGAAGCTGGTGACCGAGTCGTTCAAGAACTGGCGCGGCATGCAGGAAGCCGGTGGCCGCCGGATCAAGCGCGCGCTGTACCTGGACCAGCACAGCGTCGGCTTCCTGGACGAGGGCGACCTGGCCTTCCTCGGCGAATTCGCGCTGCTGCGCGACTACCTGCGCGACAAGGAACAGGAACTGGGGCAGTGGAACGGGCGCCTGCGCGAGCAGGGCATGGCCGAGGTCAACAGCCGCCGGGTGACCAACCTGGGCACGTTCCGCGCGTATGTGGAGCGCTACCTGCGCAGCCATCCGGGCATCCATACCGACATGACCCTGCTGGTGCGGCAGCTGCAGCCGACCACCGAGGGCCTGCCGCTGGAGCTGTACTGCTTCACCCGCAGCACCGCCTGGGGCGAGTACGAGGCCGTGCAGTCGGACATCTTCGACCACCTGCTGGCGATCCTGCCAGCCTTCGGGCTGCGCGTGTTCCAGGCGTCCAGCGACGCCATGTTGATGGCCGGGCAGCGCCAGTTGGCCGGCTCGGAGTAAGCTGCGGTGGCCCCGGCGGAGCCATACGGACCCCGCTGGTGGCTGAAACTGAATGAAGAAACCTCTCGCCAAATGGCTCGGGATCGCTAGAATGCCGGGCTTGTAAACGTTTTCATCAAGGACTGCCGGTGGCCTCCGAACGCATCGAATCCCTCATTGCCCAGATGACCGTCGAGGAAAAGGTCGGCCAGCTGGGTGTCTTCGCGGACATGGTCCGCCCGTTCGCCCCGGACGTGAACCCGGAAGCCAACGTGCGCAATGCCGACCAGGTGCTGCAGCAGGTGCGCGAGGGCAAGGTCGGCTCGCTGTTCAATGGCGTGGGCGCCGAGCTGGGCCGTCGCATCCAGCAGGTCGCCACCGAGGAGAGCCGCCTGGGCATCCCGGTGATCCTGGCCGCCGACGTCATCCACGGCATGCGCACCGTGTTCCCGATTCCGCTGGGCGAGGCCGCCAGCTTCGAGCCGGACCTGGCCGAGCGCACCGCGCGCGCCACCGCCATCGAGGCCACGGCCGCTGGCCTGCACTGGACCTACGCCCCGGCCGTGGATATCGCCCGTGACCAGCGCTGGGGCCGTGGCGCCGAAGGGGCCGGTGAGGACGTGGTGCTGGGCTGTGCGTTCGCCGCCGCCCGCGTGCGCGGCTTCCAGGGCAGCGACCTGCGCGCCGCCGATTCGCTGCTGGCCACGCCGAAGCACTTCGCCGCCTACGGCGCGGTGATGGCCGGCATGGAATACAACATGGTGGACATCTCGCCGCAGACCCTGCGCGACGTGCACCTGCCACCGTTCAAGGCCGCCTTCGACGCCGGCGCGATCACCGTGATGTCCTCGTTCAATGACATCAACGGTGTGCCGGCCAGTGCCAACGCTGAACTGCTGACCGACATCCTGCGCGGCGAATGGAAGTTCCCGGGCGTGGTGATCTCCGACTACACCGCCGACATGGAGCTGGTCGCCCACGGCTATGCCGCCGACGATCGCGATGCCACCGCCAAGGCGTTCACCGCCGGCCTGGACCTGAGCATGCAGAGCGGCTTCTACGCCGAGCACCTGCCGGGCCTGGTCGAGAGCGGCGAGGTGCCCATGGCGGTGCTGGATGAGGGCGTGCGGCGCATCCTGTGGCTGAAGGAAACCATCGGCCTGTTCGACGACCCGTACCGTTCGCTTGACCCGGCACGCGAAGCCGATACCTCGTACCTCGACGCGCATGACGAACTGTCGCGCGACGCCGCGCGGCGTTCGATCGTGCTGCTGAACAACCGCGACAACGTGCTGCCGTTGCAGAAGACCGGGCAGAAGATCGCGCTGATCGGCCCGTTCGTGCAGGACCGCGAGAACATCGAAGGCTGCTGGACGCTGTTCGGCGACAAGCAGCGTTACGTGGACCTGGAGACCGGCGTGCGTGCCGCCATCGGCGACGAAGCGATGCTGGAAATCGTGCCGGGCTGCGAACTGGAAGCGGCCATTCCGGGCGGTACCGAAGCGGCGGTGGCTGCCGCGCTGCGCGCCGATGTGGTGGTGTTGGCGCTGGGCGAACCGCAGCGCTACAGCGGCGAAGCACAGTCGCGCGTGGAGATCACCCTGCCGCCGGCACAGCAGGCGCTGGCCGAGGCCGTGGCGATGACCGGCAAGCCGCTGGTGGTGCTGCTGCGCAATGGTCGCGCGCTGGCGCTGCAGGGCGCGGTGCGCAATGCACAGGCTGTGGCGGTGACCTGGTACCTGGGCACGCAGACCGGCCATGCCGTGGCCGATGTGCTGTTCGGCGACTACAGCCCGTCCGGCCGCCTGCCGGTCAGCTTCCCGCAGGTGTCCGGCCAGCAGCCGTACTTCTACAACCACCCGCGCACCGGTCGCCCGGAACTGCCGACGATGTCGGAGTTCAAGGCCCGCTGGCGCGAGATTCCGAACGAACCGCTGTACCCGTTCGGCCATGGCATCGGCTACACCACCTTCGCCTACGGCGTGCCGCAGCTGAGCACTGCACAGCTCGGCTGGGACGACACCCTGACCATCACCACCACGCTGACCAACACCGGCAGCGTTGCTGGCGAGGAAGTCGTGCAGCTGTACATCCACGACCGTGTGGCCAGCCGCGTGCGTCCGGTGCGCGAACTGAAGGACTTCCGCAAGGTGGCACTGCAGCCGGGCGAGTCGACCGACGTGGTGTTCACCCTGACCCGCGAGCAGCTGGCCTTCACCGGCCGCGACGGCGTGCTGCGTGCCGAGCCGGGCCTGTTCGACCTGTGGGTGTGCGCGTCCTCGGCGGCTGGCGAAGCGGTGCAGTTCGAACTGCTGAAGGCCTGATTGAAGAAAAAGGGGACGGAGGGGATTAAGTCGTTAGTGGCACAAACGACTTAATCCCTCCGTCCCCTTTTTGTTGCCGTCACTGTGGCGGCGCTACCATCGGGCCTCCTGTTTCGATGGAGTGCGCGCATGCGCCGGATGGCCTACCTGATTCCCGCCCTGATGCTGGCCGCCTGTTCGCAGCCGGCGGCACCGCCGGCCGAGCCTGCGGCGGATGCGCCGCCGCCGATGGAGGCCAGCGCGGCAGCGACGCCTGCCGCTGAACCGACAGCGCCGGCTGCTGGACCCGCCGACTTAGCACCGCCCGCACCGGCAGCCGAGGCGCCCGCCGAGGATGCGCGTGCGCGCATCGAGTCGCTGCTTGGGGATGCCGCGCAGTTCGAGAAGGTCTTCAATGCGTTCAAGACCGCCGTGGTTGGCGGGGATCGCGCTGCGGTGGTCGAGGAAGTGCGATTCCCGTTGAACATCAGCGGCGGAAAGAAGATCTCCGGCCCCGGAGAGTTCCAGCGCAACTACGAGAAGATCATCACCCCGGAGGTGGTCAAGGCGGTGTCCGAGCAGGACTTCGGCAAGGTGTTCGTCAACCAGCAGGGCGTGATGATCGGCAGCGGCCAGGTGTGGTTGAGCGGCCAGTGCCTGGACCAGGCCTGCACGAAGACCGAGGTGAAGGTCATCACCATCCAGTAAACGCAGACGGCCCCGCGTGCGGGGCCGTTTGGCAGGGTAGTGCCGGCCGCTGGCCGGCAACCGCCGGATGCCGGAAGGATCCAGGTGCCGGCCAGCGGCCGGCAGTACCGGGGCATCAGGTCTTCGGGGTGAGCTTCAGCAGGCGCGCCTTGCTGCCGTCTTCCAGCAGCCACAGGGCGCCATCCGGACCCTGTTCCACTTCGCGGATGCGCTCGCCCATGTTGAAGCGCTCAGCTTCGCGCGCGCCGTCGCCGTCAAAGGCCACACGCACCAGCGAGGTCGACGACAGGCCACCGATGAAGCCGCTGCCCTTCCACTGCGGGAACAGGTTGCCGCTGTAGATCACGAAGCCGGCCGGCGAGATCACCGGCGTCCAGGTCACCTTCGGCGCGGCGAATTCCGGGCGCGTGTCGTGGTCGGGAATCGGCCGGCCGTCGTAATGGTCACCATTGGAAACGATCGGGTAGCCGTAGTTGGCGCCGCGCACGATCAGGTTCAGTTCGTCGCCGCCGGCCGGGCCCATCTCGTGTGCCCACAGCTTGCCGTTGGCGTCGAAGGCCATGCCAAGGATGTTGCGGTGGCCCAGCGACCACACCTGCGCGGCAACGCCGCCCTGTGAGGCGAACGGGTTGTCGGCGGGCAGGCTGCCATCGTCGTTGAGACGGATGATCTTGCCGAGGTTGCCGCCCATGTCCTGGGCCGGATCGAACTTCTGGCGCTCGCTGGAACTGATCCACAGCTTGCCGTCGGGGCCGAACGCGAGGCGATGCCCGTAGTGGCCCTCGCCGCTGACCTTGGGGCTCTGCCGCCAGATCACCTTCAGGTCCTTCAGCTGGCCACCGCCGTTGGCATCCATTGCCAGCGTGGCCCGGGCCACGGCAGCACCGCGGGTGTCCAGCGTGCCTTCCTCGGCGTAGCTGAGGTAGATCACGTGATTACTCGCGAATTGCGGGTGCAGGATCACGTCACCGAAGCCGCCCTGGCCGCCGTAAGCGACCTTCGGAACGCCGGTGATCTCATGCTTCTGGCCGCTGGCCGGATCCAGGTGCTGCAGCTTGCCGCGCTTTTCGGTGACCAGCAGGCTGCCGTCGGGCAGGAAGGTCATCGCCCAGGGCTGGTCGAACCGGCTGATTTCGGTGGCGGTGAACGGGCGCTGGTCGGCAGTGGTGGAGGCTGCAGGCGCTGCGGTCTGGGCGCCGTTGGCGGCCGGGTCGGCGGCATTGCAGGCGGAGGTGGCAAGGATCGGCACCAGGCCGAGGGCGAGCAGCAGGGGCGTGCGGGTCATGGGTATCTCCAGTGCGGGGATGCGGATGGCCGGGCTGTCCCTTGTATACCACTGGCGCCGTGAGCGTCGTGGCCCGAAGGTCCTGCGACCCCTGTGCGAGCGCGGCGGGATCGTCTAGGGTGGGCACGCCCGGGCAAAGCGTGCCCGTCTGCCTGCCAAGGACCTGCAATGAACACTGCCATGCCCCACAAGCCCTCCACCGCCTTCATCGCCGCCTCATGGGTGGCCCTGCTGCTGGGTGCGGCGGCCTACCTGATCGGCCTGTTCAACGCCACGATGGCGCTCAACGAGAAGGGCTACTACCTGACCCTGCTGCTGTTCGGCCTGTTCGCGGCGGTGTCGCTGCAGAAGAGCGTGCGCGACCGCGTCGAAGGCATTCCGGTGAGTGGCCTGTACTACGCGCTGTGCTGGTTCGCGTTGCTGTCGGCGCTGATGCTGCTGCTGGTTGGCCTGTGGAATGCCACGCTGGCATCGAGCGAGAAGGGCTTCTACGGCATGGCGTATGCACTGTCGCTGTTCGGCGCGGTGGCCGTGCAGAAGAACACCCGCGACCTGATCGCCGCCGGTGGTGGCGGGAGCAAGCACCGCGCGATCGTGCCGCCGCTGCCGGAACAGGAGTGATCGATCCGGTGTAGAGCCGAGCCATGCTCGGCTCAGTCGAGCATGGCTCGACGTTACAGGCGTGGTGCGAGAGCCGAGCGTAGGCCCGGCTCTACAGAAGCATGGCGCTATCGCTTCAACAGCGGGTCCGCCAGGTGCGCTTCGTCCCAGCCACGGCGCACGGCATTGCGTGCCTGCGCCCATTCCAGCCGGCTGCGGCCACGTTCATTGGCCCAGCGCGATTCCAGCTCGGCTTCGACCTGCTCGTAGGCGCGGATCATGTCCTGCGCACGCGCGGCGTGGCCGATGCGGTAGGCAGGCTCGTAGTCCTCGAAGAACAACTGGTCGTCGTAGTACGGCTCGGCCGTGTAGCGTTCGCGCCAATAGTTGCTGACCGCGTCGCGCGGCGTGCTGTCGTCCGGTACGCGGCCGGGAATCTGGTACTCGGTCATGGAAGGCTCCGTTGTGGACGAAGCCTGATCGTGCCTGCGTGGCGGTTAACGGCCCGGTCCGGCAGCGTGATAACCAGATCAATCCGCCGGGCATGGCCCGGCGCTACCGGTCATCCGGCGTCGGCATCCTTGCGCGGCAGCTTGTAGATCACCGCGCCGATGGCGAACGCCACCAGCGCAGCAGCGATGTTCTGCCAGCTGGCACTGGCGAACAGGGCCAGGCACAGCAGCAGCGCCAGTACCGGAATCAGCGGGCCACCCGGCAGTTTCAGTGCGCCCGGCCGGTCCGCATAGCGCTTGGCCAGCACCAGTACCGCAGCGGCCGTTCCGATGTAGGCGAACAGGCGCGTGGTCATCGACAGCAGGGCCAGCTGCACGAACGAACCGGACAGGGCCAGGCCCAGCGCGATCAGGCCTTGGCACAGGATCGACGCGGCCGGCGTGTGGAAGCGCGGATGCACCTGCGCCAGGATCTTCGGCCCATAGCCATCGCGGGCCAGTGCGAACAGGAAGCGAGGGCCCATCATCATCGTGTTGCTGTTGGTGCCGAGGATGGAGATGGTGGCGCCGACCGTCAGGATCAGCGCCAGTGCTTCGCCTCCGAAGCCGGCAGCGGCATCGGCCAGCGGCGTGGCCGAGCTGGCCAGGCCGGCCAGCGTGCCCTGTGCCACCACCTGCACCGCGCCGTAGATGACGGTGACGGTGATGATCATGGTGATCAGCGCGAACGGAATATCGCGGCGCGGATTGCGGTACTCGCCGGCGGCGGCCGGGATGTTCTCGAAGCCGGCATAGGCGTACAGCAGCAGCAAGGCGGCCTCGCCCATCCGTTGCAGGTCGTTCGGGTCCGGGCGCTGGCCGGAGAAGGCCAGCTGCGGGTCGATGTAGAACGCACCGATGGCCACGAACAGCAGCAGCGGCAGCATCTTGCCGATCACCAGCACCACGCCGGTACGCGCGGCCGAGCGCACGCCGATGATGTTGACGCCGGTCAGGAAGCCCAGCGACACCACGATCACCGCGATGCGCCCCATGCCGGCACCGGCCCACGGCCAGAAACGCGCGACGGCATCGGCCAGCGCGTTGCTGAGTGCGGCCGCCGAGCTGATGCGGGTCAGCCAGATCATCCAGCCGATCTCGAAACCGGCGAAGCGCCCGAACGCCTCGCGTGCATACAGGTAGCTGCCGCCGGGTTCATCGAAGTAGCTGGCGGCCTGCGCATAGCACAGCACCAGCAAGGCCACGACGATGCCGGCGGCGACCACGCCCCACAGGCTGAAGGGGCCGAGCAGGGCGACGGTGGCGGCCGGCAGCAGGTAGATGCCGCTGCCGATCACATCGTTGATCGACAGGCCGACGATCTGCCAGCGGCTGACCGCGCGTTGCAGCTGCGGTTCGTCCTGCGTGCTCAACGGACGTCTCCGGCCAGCGCGGGCAGTTGCCACTGCGCCTGCAGGCGCTTGTACTCCGCGCGCGGCAGCAGCACGAAACGCGGCGTATCCTGCGGCCGCAGCCAGTCCAGCAGCGCCTGCATGCGCGCTTGTGGCATGGCCGTGCAGCCGGCGGTGGCCTCGCCGGGCTGGCGCCACAGGTGGGCGAAGATGCAGCTGCCCTTGCCGGGCTGGTTGTCCGGGTTGTGGGCGATCACGAAGCCCTCCCGGTAGCGCACGTCGCCCTTGTTGTGCAGATCCAGCCGCATCGGCTCGGTGGAGCCCTTGACCGCTGCATTGCCGACCTTCTTTTCATCAACGATGCGGTTGTAGAACGGTGAACCGGGTACGTCCATGCAGTAGCTGCTGTCCAGCATCGGCTGGTAGGGCATGGCGGTACCCGGGCGGGTGACGGCATAGCCGAACGCACTGCCGAGCGCGAACACGCCCGCAGGGCTGCGGCCATCGCCTTCCTGCTTCTGCGGGCCGTCGGCCTGCGCCGGGTGCAGGCCCAGGCCCCAGGCACTGCCAGTGCGGCCGAGCGCCACCGGGAACGCCTGTCCATGCGCGTGCCAGCCCTTGCCATCGCGCACATAGGCCTGCAGCTGGCCCTCGGTGCTGTCCCAGCCATCGCTGGTAACCACGATCAGCTGGCGCGCACCATCCAGCGGCGCGGCGTGGACGGAGACCGCCGCGGCAAGCAGCAGTGCAGCGGTAGCGAGACGGACCAGCGATTTCATCAACAGGTGCTCCGGTCAGGAATCCAGCAGGTGGTCGATCCGCTCCAGGTTCACCGCCAGCTGCTGCTGGCGATCCGGATTGGTGTGGCAGAGCAGCACGAACAGGAAATCGAGCAGGGCGTGCATGGCGCTACGGTACAGCAGCTGCGCGACCTGCGGCGTGCGATCGTGCGCGCACACCACCAGCGCTGCGTCAGCATGCGCGCGCAGCGGGTTGGCGGTATGGCGGGTGATGGAAATCATCTTGCCACCCATGTCCTGGAACTGGCGCGACAGCTGCGATAGCTGCGGCAGGTTGCCGAATTCGGAGAACACCAGCAGCGCATCGCCCGGGCGCGCGGCCGACAGGTTGGCCAGCATCAGGATCGGGTCGGTATGGGGTACCACCAGCAGCCCGAGCAGCGACAGCCGCATGGCAAACTCGCGGGCGAACAGGCCGTCGTCTCCCAGGCCGTACACGAACAGCTTGGGCGCACCGTCGAGCAGCTGCACGATGCGCTCGATCTCCGCGCGTGGATTGGCCTGGCGTGTTTCCTCCTCGGCCTGCGCCTTGCTGCGGCGCAGCGCCTCGCCCAGGCGCAGGTAGTCATCGCCGCTGTCGGGTTCGTCGGGCGCCTGCTGCGGATCGGCACCGGCGCGGGCGACGTCCTGGCCGATGGAGTACTTCAGGTCCGGGTAGCCCTTGAAGCCGAGCTTCTGGCTGAACTTCACCACGCTGGACTGGCTGATGCCGAGCGCACTGGCCAGCTGCTGTGACGAGTAGTCGCGCAGCAGGTGGGCGTTGTCGAGGATGAAGTCGGCGATGCGGCGCTCGATGGCCGACATCTGCCCGCGCTCGGTGCGGATCTTCAGCAGGGGCGGCATGCGGGGTGTCCGGGCATGTGTGGGCGCGTTGCGGCTGGCAGCGTAGAGCGTGTCATGGAATGGGTCGAGCGGGTTCCAGCCTCGAAGAGGTTACGGAGCGCAGTTGTTGCTTTTGACGTTGAGTCCGCCTTCAAGCGAGCCGGGCACCGCAGGTCCGGCGAGGGCGAAGAGGCGCGGGTGTCTGAGCGTAGCGAGTTCCCGCGCCGTCCCTCGACGGGCCGAGGAGCGCAGGGAACCGGTGCGTAGCACCGGCTCGCGGCCGGCGGAGCGTTTCTTCTGGTTACTTTTCTTTTCGCGAAAAGAAAAGTAACGCGCGACCCAGCGCCAGTGGCACGCAACGTCAGCCGCAAGGCAGAAATCACCCCAGCATCTCCAGCCCACGCACTTCGGTGATGCCCAACCCCGGCACGTCGCTGATGCTGATCTCCGATTCGTTGAAATGCACGCCGCCGCTGACCGGGTCGAACTGGCCCAGCGAGGGACCGTCGAGGTCAACCTTGGTGATCACATCACTCTTGGCCACGGCCAGGTGCACGGCTGCGGCCACGCTGATGCTCGACTCGATCATGCAGCCGATCATGCACGGCACGCCGTAGATGCCGGCGATGTCGGCGATGCGGATAGCGTTGGACAGGCCGCCGGTCTTCATCAGCTTGATGTTGATGATGTCGGCCGCGCGCTGCTGGATCAGGTCCATCACCTGGCTGGGGCTGAACACGCTTTCGTCGGCCATCACCGGCGTGTTGACGCGGTCGGTGACGTACTTCAGGCCACTGATGTCCGCGGCCTTCACCGGCTGCTCCAGCAGCTCCAGTACCACGCCGGCTTCCTCCAGCGTGCGCATCGCATGCACCGCCTGCTTGGCGGTCCAGCCCTGGTTGGCATCCAGGCGCAGCAGGGCGCGGCCTTCCACGGCGGCATGGATCGCCTTGACCCGTTCGATGTCCAGCCCGATGTCCTTGCCGACCTTGATCTTCAGCGACTCGAAGCCGCGTTCGATCGCCGACAACGAATCGGCCACCATCTTGTCGATGTAGTCCACGCTGATGGTGATGTCAGTCGTGATCACCGGGTCGCCGCCGCCGAGCATCTGGTACAGCGGCGCACCGTGCAGCTGCGCCCACAGGTCGTACAGGGCGATCTCCACCGCGGCCTTGGCGCTGGTGTTGCGCTCCATCGCGGTCTGCACCAGCGTGCACAGGTGGTTGAGGTTGACCACGTCCTGGCCGATCAGGCGCGGGGCGATGAAGTGGCGGATCGCCTCGATGATCGAGCCGTGCGTATCGCCGGTGATCACGGCGGTGGCCGGGGCTTCACCATAGCCGGTGTTGCCGCTGTCGGTGCGGATCAGCACCACCACGTCTTCCACGGTTTCCACCGTGCGCAGCGCGGTCTTGAACGGTGTCTTCAACGGCACGCGCAGCATGCCCAGTTCGATGGCGGTGATCTTCATTCGGGAGTCTTGGCCCGCAGGCGCTGGATGTTGGTGATGCGGTCGATGTAGCGGACGGTGTCGCTGGCCATCATCGGCTCCAGCGGCGTGACCGAAACACCATTGAGATGGGCCTGCACGCGCGTGCCGTCGGCACCGAACCAGCTGCCGCCCGCCGTATCGTGGATCACCCAGGTGCGGCCGTCGACGTGGCCGATGGCCATCATCACGTGGCCGGGGATGTAGACCAGGTCGCCGACCTTCAGGTCGGTGACCGCACGGTCGCGCGCGGCCTTGCCGACCTTGTCGGTGAACGGCAGGCGATCCAGTGCCGGGCTGACCGCCTGTGCACTGGTATTGCGCGGCAGCAGCACGCCGAAGCTGCGGTAGATCTCGGAAACGAAACCGCTGCAGTCGCGCGTGTCGTAGTCGTGGCCCCAACCGTAGCGCTCGCCGAGGAACTTGAAGGCCTGCTGCAGCAGCAGGCGCGGGGTCAGTGGCAGGTAGTCGGCGGCGGTGTCCTGCGAGCGCGGCAGCAGCGCTGGCACCAGCTTCAGGCGGCCATCGGCTTCGCGCACCGGCAACTGCACCACCCACGAGGCGTGCGCCTGCTGGCCGTTCACCGGTTCTGAAGCGGGCCAGTCGGCCAGCACCGGCAGGCGCACGCCCATGTCCAGCTGCAGGCGCGATACGCGCGGCTCCTCCGGGGTATAGGCGGTCTGTGCGGTGGCGCCGGTGACGATCCGGTACGGTCCCTTCGCGCCATAACCGAGCACCGTGGCCTTGTCGCCGCCGGCGATGGCGTCGGCTTCGATCCACGCGCTGTAGCGCTCGCTGTGCACGAACAGCCAATGGCCATCGGTACTGCGATGGACCACGGTCACCTTGTCGCCGGGGAACAGTGCCGATTCCTGGAAGCGGTCGATGTCGGTGTCACCGGCAGTGCTGAAGACCCGCTCGCGGGTGGGGAAGGTACGCAGTGCCGCGCGCTTCACCACCAGCCCGTAGGCCGGTGCCACCTGGACGGGAATCGCATCGAGGCCGAGGTTGGCTTCGATCGCGCTGCGCAGCGCGGGTGCGATCGCCTGGCCCTTGTCGTTGTAGAGGGCGCGGGTGGGCCAGCTCGACAGCGCGGTGATGCTGGCGCGAACCGTCGCCGCATCAAGCTGGGCGGGCAGTGCGGCGATGTCCTGGATGTGGCTGTCCTGCGCCCGCATCCGCGCGTTCTGTGCTTCGATCTGCGCGCGATCCAGAATCGGCGCATCGGCGTTGTCCAGGCGCGCGGCCCAGTACTGCGGGGTCAGATAGGCCTCGTGCAGGCCGATCACATAGGGCAGCGGCGCACCCGGGTCGGGCGGTGGGGCCGCCTGTGCAAAGGCCGGAGCGGCCAGCAGGCACAGGGCCAGGGTCAAGCGGCGCGGCCAATGCCGGTGCCGTTCGCGGAAAGCCAGGCTCATGCGGTGCACACCCTCCTCGAATGCCTGTTGGAATATTTATTCCTTTCGGCATGGAAAGCAAGAATAAATTATTGACCGGCATCCCGGCCCGTGTTACACAGCCATTACCACCCGCGCTGGGGAAGTGTCGCTGTGGATCCTGCCGTTCGCAAACCGCGTCTGACTGCCGCCGCCGGCCTGGGTGCCGTGTTGCTGCTGTGGGTGTCGGCCACGCAGGCGACGGATGGGCATAGCAGCCAGCAGCGGGCGCGCCAGACGCAGGTGATCGATCTGATCGACAGCGGTCGCTTCAGCGATGCCGAAGCGCTGCTGGCAACGGCAGGCGATACCACCGAGGGGACCTTCCAGCGCGAGCGCATGCGCCGCATCCGCCTGGATTTTTCCCTCGACGAGGCCGCGGCCAAGGCGGCCGTGCGCCGCTGGATTCCCGATCTGACCGACGAGGAATTTGCGCGCTGGGACCAACTCGGCCTGATCGAGCATCTCGATACCGATGGCGAGCGTTGGTACTTCAAGCGCGCACCGTCGAACCTGTTCCTGCTCAGCGACGAAGCACGCGCGCGCCGCCGCACGGATGCACCGATGCCGCCTCCGGGCCCCAACGAAGTGCTCAACGCCCACCACGCAGGCGTGGTTGCCGCGGCCGAACAGAGTGGCCAGGCGTCGGTACTGCCGCAGCGCTACGAATTCACCCAGTCGCTCACGGTGAAATCCGATGTGGTGCCCGCCGGTGAAACGATCCGCGCGTGGATTCCGTACCCGCGCGAGATCCCCGGGCAGCAGGAACAGGTGCAGTGGCTGGGCAGCACCCCGGGCAAGGCGCGGGTGGCACCGGCCAGTACCCTGCAGCGCACCGCGTACCTGGAAGCCAAGGCAGTGGCTGGGCAGCCGACGCGCTTCGAGATCCGCTACGCGGTCACGATCCTCGCCCGGCATACCGCGATCGACCCGGCCAAGGTACAGCCAACCCCGGCTGATCCGGCCTTGAAGCCCTATCTGGCCGAGCAGCTGCCGCATGTGCGCTTCACCCCGGCGCTGAAGCTGTTCTCCGACCAGGTACTGCAGGGCGAGACACGTCCGTATGAAGTGCTGCGCAAGCTGTTTGCTGCCGTGGATCGCATTCCCTGGGCCGGTGCGCGCGAATACTCCACGCTCAGCAACATCAGCGATTACGCGCTGCATGCCGGCCATGCCGACTGCGGCCAACAGACCCTGCTGCTGATCGCGCTGCTGCGCATGAACGGCATTCCCGCGCGCTGGCAGTCGGGCATGGTGTTCTCCGGCGATGGCAGCGGCTACAACAACCTGCATGACTGGGGGCAGGTCTACCTGGCGCCGTATGGCTGGCTGCCGATGGACGTGACCACCGGCGCGCTTGCCAGCGATGTGCCTGCACTGCGCGATTTCTACCTGGGTGGCCTCGACGGCTACCGCATCGCCTTCAACGACGATTTCGGCCAGCCCTTCGTGCCGGCCAAGCAGCACTTCCGCTCGGAAACGGTCGACTCGCAGCGCGGCGAGGCCGAGTGGGCAGGCGGCAACCTGTACTTCGACCAATGGAGCTACGACTTCCAGTGGCGGGTACTGCCAGCCAGGCAACGCTAGCGCGACACACCGCATTCCACACCATTCAATTCTTGCAGGAGAGAGCAGGGGATGAAGGCTTACAGCATCAAGCGGGCGGCGTTGTGCGTCGCCCTTGGGGCGTGTCTGGGCGTAGTGCTGCCCGGCATCGCGATGGCACAGAACGTGAGCGGCGCAGTTGCCGGCCGTGCAACCGCGGGCGACCAGGTGACCGTGGTCAGCAACAGTACGGGTCTGACCCGTACCGTCACCGTCGGCGCCGACGGCAGCTACCGCCTCGGCCAGCTGCCGGTAGGTGACTACCAGTTGCAGCTCAGCCGCGATGGCCAGAAGCTGGGCGATCAGATTGGTGTCAGTGTGGCAGTAGGCGGTACCACCACGGTCAACCTGGCCAGTGGCGGCGGCGTCACCAATCTCGATGCACTGCAGGTGGTCGGCACCCGCGTGGTCAACCGCGTGGATGTCTACTCCACCGAGACATCCTTCAACATCAACCGCCAAGAGATCTCGCGGCTGCCGGTGGCGCAGGACCTGTCTGCGGTCGCGCTGATGGCGCCGGGCGTGGTCGGCGGCAACTCGTCATTCGGCGGCCTGTCATTCGCTGGTTCATCGGTGGCCGAGAATGCGGTCTTCATCAATGGCCTGAATGTCACCGACATGTATACCCGTCGCGGCTTCAGCACCGCGCCGTTCGCCTTCTTCAAGGAGTTCCAGGTCAAGACCGGTGGCTACTCGGTCGAGTTCGGCCGCTCCACCGGTGGCGTGATCAATGCGGTGACCCGTTCGGGCAGCAACGAATTCGAGGGCGGTGTTGAAGTCACCGCCGAGCCCAGTGCGTGGCGCGCCAGTGGCGGCGATCATTTCCACCGCGACGGCACCCCGCATTCCTACGGCAGCCGCGACAACAACTCCTTCCTGAAGACCAACGTGTGGGGCTCCGGCCCGATCGTCAAGGACAAGCTGTTCCTGTTCGCGATGTACGAAGACCGCAGCGACAAGGGACACAACACCTCGTCCGATGGCAGTACCTGGTTCAAGAACGATTCCGGCAACGGCTTCTGGGGCACCAAGCTGGACTGGAACATCAACGACAACCACAGCCTGGCGCTGCTGGCGTTCTCGGATGAGGGCGATGTCACCAATGCGTCGTACGGTTACAACTGGAACGCCGACCAGCTCGGCGCCTGGGGCGGCGATTCGGTCACCGAGACCGGCGGCCGCAACTGGTCGGCCACCTACACCGGCCACTTCGGACAGAACTTCACCGCGCGCGCCATGGTCGGCCAGAACAACCAGCGTGCGTTCACCAATTCATCGCTGGATCAGGCCTGCAGCCCCGTGTTCACCGACAGTACCTACGGCCCGCGCCTGGGCAAGCTGCAGGGCCTGCGCGCAGGCTGCCACCCCACGGGCACGGCAGTGGCCGAGCGTGACGATACCCGTGACGTGGCGCGACTGGACTTCGAATGGCAGCTGGGTGACCACCTGCTGCGCTTCGGTGTCGACCGTGAGCTGATGACCACAAAGCAGTCCACCCGCTACCCCGGCCCGACCGAACTGAGCTACACCGCCTACGTGGCGCGCCCCGGCGATGAAGTCTGGGACGGTGCCAATGCCTACGTACCGGCTGGCGTTACCGAAATGCTGCGTGCGCGCAACCGCAAGTCGGGCGGCACGTTCGAGACCGAAGCCAATGCGCTGTACGTGGAAGACATCTGGAACATCACCCCGAACCTGATGCTGAACCTGGGCGTGCGCTGGGACCGTTTCGAGAACCGTACCGCCGCCGGCAAGGCGTTCATCAAGATGGATGACCTGATCGCACCTCGCGTCGGCTTCTCGTGGGACATGCGCGGTGATGGCAGCACCAAGCTGTTCGGCAACGCCGGCCGCTACTACCTGCCTGTCACCAACAACATCAACGTGAATTTCGCAGGTGGCCTGACCGACGAGTACAGCTACTACGTGCTCAATGGCTGGGAGCGGAAAACCTCGCCGACCGGCTCACCGTACATGGCACCGGTCGTCGGCCAGCAGATCGGGCCGACCGACACCCGCATGAACACCGGCGGTGCCGACCTGCGCCAGAGTGTGGATCGCGACCTCAAGGCGGTCTACCAGGACGAGTACATCCTGGGCTTCCAGAACATGATCAACCAGGCATGGTCGTGGGGCGTCAACGCCACCTATCGACGCATGACCCGTGCGCTGGACGACATCCGCCTCAATTACACCCCATGCGGCCCGACCCCCAGCACGCTGTGGCCGATCGCCAACCCGGGCGAGAGCCTGACGATCTGGGGCGACAAGAGCATCGGCTGCGCCACCGAAGGCTGGATCACCATTGACACCGCCAACAGCGGCTATCGGAAGGGCGGCAGCGGCGAGGTGATCGGTTACTCCAAGCCCAAGCGCACCTACAAGGCACTGGAGTTCCAGATCGACCGTGCCTGGGACGAGAAGTGGATGTTCAACGCGTCCTACCTGTGGTCGAAGAGCGAGGGCAATTTCGAAGGCCCGGTGAATTCCGATACCAACTACGGCGACACCGGCATGGTCCAGTTCTGGGACCATCCGGCCACCAACGAGCGCTATGGCGTGCTGTTCAACGACTTCCGCCACCAGTTCAAGCTGCGTGCCGCTTACGCGCTGAACAAGCAATGGTCGTTCGGTACCACGCTGCAGGTGCAGTCCGGTGGCCCGATCACTGCCTACGGCGTGATGTGGCCAAACGATTCCATCGCCGGTGGCAGTACTTCCAGCGAGGGTAGCGGCGGTGGTACCGGCTGGCTGTGCGTGGCCAACTGTTCCGGCCCGTACAACCAGCGGCAGTTCGAGTACAGCCCACGCGGTGCGTTCGGTCGCCTGCCGTGGACCTGGACCATGGGCGCCAACGTGACCTGGCGTTTGCCGGTGGAGGGCATCGATCTCAGTGCACGGCTGTCTGTGTACAACCTGTTCAACAACCAGAAGACCATCAACGTGCACCAGCGCTATGAAGCGCAGCCCGGCCAGTACCGCGAAGCGACGTTCGCCACCGGGACGCGCTGGCAGGCCCCTCGCTATACACAGCTGGTGGTGACCTGGAACTTCTGAGGCCACGATCCGCGCCGCCCACCGTGACGGCGCGGGCAATGGAGGGGCTGCGCGCATGTACCACCTGCTGATCGTCGCGGCGGCACTGGCCGCACCGTCTGCTTCGCCGACCGATATCGCCTCCCTCGATGCCGACGTCGCCGCCGTGGTCCAGCACGAGCACCTGCCCGGGCTGGCCATGGCGGTGGTCGACAACGGGCAGGTGGTCTATCGCCACGCCGAAGGCGCGCGTGGCGACGGCGGCCGCATCGACCAGGACACGCTGTTCAAGATCGCCTCCAACAGCAAGGCGATGACCGCCGCGCTGCTGGCGCGGCTGGTGCAGCAGGGCAAGCTGCGCTGGGAGGATCCGGTGCAGCAATATCTGCCGGGCTTCCGCATGCACGATGCGTGGGTGGGCGAGCAGATGCAGGTGCGCGACCTGCTGATCCACAACAGCGGCCTGGGCCTGGGCGCCGGTGACCTGATGCTGTGGCCGGAACCGAACGCGTTCACCCGTGCGGACATCATCGCGGGGCTGGCGCACCTGAAACCGGTCAGCAGCTTCCGCAGCCGCTACGCCTACGACAACCTGATGTACGTGGTGGCCGGGGAAGTGGCGGCGGCAGCGGATGGCAAGCCGTACGACCAGCTGATGCGCGAGCAGGTGTTCGAACCACTGGGCATGACGCGCTGCCAGGTGGGGGCGTGGTCGGTGAAGCGCGTGGGCAACGTGGCGCAGCCGCATGCCTGGCGCGGTGATCGCAACGCGGTAGTGAACGCGGATGGAGCGATCAGCCCGGACCTGCCGTCGATGGCGGCCGGCGGCATCCGTTGTTCGCTGCGCGACATGACGCGCTGGATGCAGGTGCTGCTCGATCCCGCCCTGGCACCTGGCTGGTTGGACGCTGAGCAGCGCCGTACGCTGTGGACCCTGCACATGCCGATGGCGCTGGGTGAACGCCAGCGGCGTTGGGACAACGCGCATTTCTATGGCTACGGCTATGGCTGGCGGGTGTCGGACATGGATGGGCAGTGGAAGGTGGCGCACACCGGCACCCTGTCGGGCATGTACTCGTCGCTGGCACTGTTGCCTGACCGCAAGGTGGGCGTGGTGATGCTGATCAACGGTGAAGGCGAGGATGCGCGCACCGCATTGATGCAGGCCGCACTGAAACGCTTCACCGCCCCCAATGATGCGCGCCCGGCGATGGAATACCTGGCCGAACTGAAGGCGGACCAGGCCGCTCGAGCGGCAACCGGGCACCAGCGGCCGCCGATGTCGGATGCGCGGCAGGCGTCGGCTTCCGATCTGCCGCGTTGGCAGGGACGCTACAGCGATCCCTGGCTGGGGCCCGCATCGCTGTGCCCAGGCAAGGACGGCCTGCGCTTCAGCGTGGACAAGTCGCCCCGCCTGCAGGGGGCCGTGCTGCAGCTGCAGGGGCGCTGGCTGCTGCGCTGGGATACGCTGGGTGACGATGCACAGGCGTCGCTGCGGCCAGGCGAGGGCCCGGCACCGACACTGGACCTGCGCGCCATCGATCCGGACATCGACTTCAGCTATGACTTCCAGGACCTGCATTTCACTCGTACTGGCGATTGCCCTGGCGGCGACCGCCGGCGCCGCTGAGCCACCGCGCGTTTCACCGGCCACCGACGCGGCCAGCGCCGGACTGGTGGAGATCCGCACTTTGTCGCCGCGCATCGAGCTCGATATCCGCTATGCGGGTGCCAACAACTTCACCGGTGCGCGCGTGCCCGGCTACGAGGCGCCATCGTGCTATCTGCTGGCGCCGGTGGCAAAGGCACTGGCACAGGTGGAAAAGGACCTGCGCGCCGATGGCTTCGGCCTGCGCCTCTACGACTGCTACCGGCCGGTGCGTTCAGTGCAGGCGTTCATGGCCTGGGTGAACGATCCGCGCGAGCTCTCGCGCAAGGCGCAGCAGTACCCGGATCTGGACAAGCCACGCCTGCTGGCTGACGGCTACATCGCCGAGCGCTCCGGCCACAGCCGCGGTGCCACGGTGGATCTGGGCCTGCTGGATTGCCGCAGCGGTGCATGTGCGCCGTTGGACATGGGCACTGACTTCGACTTCTTCGGGCCACGTGCGCATACGCAGACGAGCGGGCTGAGCACTGTGCAGCAGGCGAACCGCCAGCAGCTGGTGCAGGCGATGGCGCGCCGTGGCTTCGTCAACTATCCGCAGGAGTGGTGGCATTACACCCTGCAGCCCGAACCGGATTCCGGCACCGCGTACGACGTGCCAGTGCTTTAGGCGGTATCGGCAGGGCTGCGCCTTGCACCCGCGGTAGTGCCGGCCGCTGGCCGGCAACATCAGACGCAACAGCAACAGCTTGCTTTCCGTGGGTTGGCGGGGCGGTGCCGGAGTGCGGGGACGCCGTAAATCCGTCCATGGAGGCTTGGCAGCCGCATCCATGCGGCTGACACCCCGCATTCCGGCACCGCCTCGCCTCTGACAGTTTCCCGCGTGGTCCGTTGTAGAGCAGAGCCCATGCTCGGCTGCTCCTTGTTCAATCGTCGAGATATTCGATTTGGATGGAGATTCATCCACGCATGGCGTGGATCTACTATGGCTGCCGGATTGGGTCCGGCGCAGATCCCTTACACTGGCCGCCTCTTCATCCCTGCCCACCCGATGAACCTTCCTCTGCACTTCGGCCTGCTCGGTACCCTGGAAGCTGGCGCCATCGCCCTGCTGGTCGGGCTGCTGGTGTACTTCCTGTGGTTGCAGCTGTGCCGGCTCCTGCACTGGACAGCGGGGCATGCGATCGGCTGGTCCTGCGTCATCGCCGTGATCATCTCCGCCGGCATCGATGCATGGAAGCTGTTCTACATGGGCATCGTGCGGCTGGAATCGCCGCTGTACGCGCGCATCTTCCTGGCCACCATCCACGATCCCAACGAGCTCGGCAGCCGTGTGGTGCTGGAAATCGCCGGTGCGCTCGCCGGTGTTGCTCTTGCATGGGTGTTGTTCAGTTCGCGGTCATCGGAAAAAACCGTCGACTGACGCAGGTTTTTCGTTGCCTGCCGGTTAAATGCAGAGGCGCTGAATGCGCATCTTATGAGCCACTCACTTCACCCTAACCACCGCGCTAAAGCATGCGTGGAGGCCAGTGGTTAATCGCGCGTGTGGGCGCCGGTCGCGGCGCAAAATCGATTCAGAAACGCGGTGGCAGGGTAGGTGCCGTGCGGAATCAACACGCCGCGCAACACCACCCAATCGGTAGGAGACACCCCTGATGACTATTCGCAACCGCAAGCCCCTGATCGCCCTGATCGTCGCCGCCGGCAGCGTGCTGGCCATCCCGGCGATGGCCCAGTCGGCCAAGCAGCAGGCCGCGCAGGCACAGAACGAGGCCGCCCAGGCGCAGCAGGCAGCGGCACAGGCGGGCCAGGCGGCTGACCAGGCAACCAATGCGGCCGCAGCGGCCTCGGCCCAGGCCAACGGCGGTGGCCAGACCTGGGCCAGCATCGATACCGATGGCAACGGCACCATCAGCAAGACCGAGGCGCAGGTGAACGCCGGCCTGGCCCAGGTGTTCGACCAGGCCGATACCAACAAGGACGGTGAGCTGAGCGCCGATGAGTACAAGGCCTATGTGGCCGCCCAGCAGGCCGGCGCCGGCGGCGCAGCGCAGGGTGCGCAGGGCAGGTAAGACCCGTATCGGGGCGTATGGGAACCCGGGCGGCTTCGGCCGCCCGGGTTTTTTTCGTCACCACGGCCCCTGTATCCTTGCGCGATGAACACCTCCACGCCTGCGCCGTCGCGCGCCATCGGCCTGGTCGGTTTTGACGGTGACGATACGCTGTGGAAGAGCGAGGACTACTACCGCAAGGCCGAGCAGGATTATCTTGACCTGCTGTCGCGCTACGTCGACGTGCATGACACCCAGACCGCGCGCCACCTGCTGGAAGTGCAGCAGCGCCACCTGGGCACCTTCGGCTACGGCGTCAAGAGCATGACCCTGTCGATGATCGAAGCGGCCATCGACATCACCGGCCAGCGCATCGAGGCCAAGGACATCCAGCGCATCCTGGAGATTGGCCACGACACCCTGCGCCACCCGGTCGAGCTGATCGACGGTGTGCGCGAAGCGGTGGCGGCCATCGCCGAGCACTACCCGGTGGTGCTGATCACCAAGGGCGACCTGTTCCACCAGGAACGGAAGGTACCCCCAAGCAGGAGGCGTGCCAAGAGCTGTAAGCGATTGAATTATATGAGTTCAACTTTGCGGATGCGCCTGCGAAAGGGGCGTTCATGTAGTCAGATGGCGCCTGTTGTAAGCCAAAATTGCCTCGGTTTTGCCACGATTTCGGGGGCGGCATGATCCGGATCGTGGGGTTCGACGGGGACGACACCCTGTGGCGCAGCCAGGAGTTCTACGACCAGGCGCAGCTGGATTTCGAGGAGATCATCGCCCGCTACATCGACTTGGACTCCGCGGGACTGCGGGCAACGCTGCTGGCCACCGAGCGCGGCAACCTGGCCCAGTACGGCTATGGCGTGAAGGGCATGATCCTGTCCATGGTCGAAGCGGCCATTGATCTGACGGGTGGTCGGATCGAGGCCAAGGACATCCGCACGATCATGGACATGGGCAAGGACCTGCTGGTCCATCCCGTGGAGTTGCTGCCGGGGATTGCCGAAGCCGTCGAGCAGGTCGCCCAGCGTTTCCGCGTTGTCCTGATCACCAAGGGGGATCTGTTTCACCAAGAGCGGAAGGTGGCGCTGTGCGGATTGACCGCGTTTCAGCGCATAGAGATCGTGTCCGAGAAGGACGTGGCCACCTATCGCCGGCTGCTGGAAGAGTTCGAGGTCCAGCCCCACGAGTTCGCCATGGTGGGCAACTCCCTGAAATCGGATATCGCACCCGTAGTCGAGCTGGGCGGATGGGGCGTGTACATGCCGTATCACGCCACCTGGGAGCATGAGGTCCTGCACGACTTTGACGGGGCCGGTCGCGTGGTGGAAGTGGACGGCGCAGCTCGGATCAGCGAGGCTTTGGACAGGATGATGTCGGGGGCCTGATGTCCGAACGCATGCTCGATCTGTTGATCCGGCAATGGCCGGGCAAGACGCATTTGTCGGCAGAAGAGACGGCCAAGGTTCTCATGCAGCACCCGTACACGGTGCGCGAGCGGATGCGCAACGGCGAGCTTCCAGGGGCAGTGAAGCGCGATGGCACCTGGAAGATGCCGCTTCCTGACCTGGCCGAGCATCTGGAGCCCACGCCCAAGGCGCCACAGATCCCGTCGCCTCCCGTCATCGTGGGCGGCGCCCGCCGCCGCAAGGCGGTCGTCATGAACTACCACCGCGACCGCTTCTGGGCGCAGGTGGCCCGAGCCTTGGGCGATATGGATACTGCCGACATGCTGGACCAGGCGGCGCAGGACTTGTACGACAGTGAGGTTGGGGCTTATCTCCGCGAACGAGCGGAGCGTCGGCGCGCGCAGTTGGCGGCCGTCGCTGCTGCTCTGGCAAACGACGTCGATCCAGGGCCCCTCAAAGACCTGTGAGCCGCCTAGGGCCTTACTGTCCCCGGTACTCGTATTGAACCTTGACGCTGCTGCGGAAGGGTTTTTGCCAGTCAGCCAGATACTTCTGCTGCAAGGCCGGGAAGTCGTCAGGGAGGTACTTTCGGACGACGAGCCTGTAGGCATGCAGGGCCACTTGCGCCACGCCATCCTTCACGGAGTGGGCGTCTTCCAAGTGGCGGATGGCTTTCAGTGCCGCGACATCGCCCAGCACAGACCAATGTTGGGTGGGCGACTGGGCGTGGACGACCTGGCTGCCGCCACCATACCAAAGATCGTATGCGGCCCCTTCCTTCAACGCCTTGGCGACCTGTCGAATGCTCTTGTGGCCCAGCAACTCATACCAGTTGGGATCGAAGGGCTTGTTGCCGCGCTTCTTCTGGTAGGCCGCATCGATGGTGGCCAAGCCGGGCTGAGCCAGGACGGATTGAATGTGGGCGACATGGTCAACGCCTGAGGCCTTCGCTTCTTCACTGAGCGTCTGGGTACTCATCCCGATGTGCGCGTAGTCGTGATTGAAGGAGCCTGGCGCCGTAGATGGATCGAGCGCCCGCTGGAGGAACGCAAGCCTCCTTCGATACTCGCCCACTAGGTAAACCCGAGCCCTGTACTCTGTTTCCTCCTGCAGGATCAGTTCGAGGTAAAGCGAGGCCTCGAATGCGGATCGAACCTGCGTGAGGGCCGTGGTCGAGTGCCCGTTCTCTAACAGCACGACGGCAGCGTCCAGCATGCCGACGATGTGCTTCAACAGACCGGCGCACACCACCAGCCGGGAGGTATCGTCTTCCCCGGCACCGAGCGCCTTGATGATCAGGTGCGTTCCGTAATTCACTAGGTCGGTCAGGAACGCGAGGGGTTCGCCCAGAACAGCGCGGGCTTGCTCCTGAGAAGCGTTGCGGTCGAGCAGGAGCGGGTCAGCTGGTTCGTACATGCCTAGATCTCAATGGGGCTGGGGAGGCAATAGATCGCCTCGCACGGCCACCAGGGGAGGGCTCCTGATCGGCTGGGTAGAGGGATCTGGACGAGCAGAGCGGCGGATGCTGGGCAGTCCGCGAATCACCCAGTGAGACACGGAGAGAAGAGACTGTGCATGGGCATCGGCTGGACTAATAGTGTTTGCCTGAGCCGGCCAAGTGGGACGTTTCACGCGCGGCGGGCTTCTGTTCCACGGTGGTGGCGTGGGACAATCAAAATTGCCCATTTTTGACCCATCCGGGTCGCTCTACGAGCTGGAAATCACACTTGCATGAATGCTGTTGAGATCGAACAGGCACTATCAGACCTTGCCGCGCAAGCGTTCGACGGCGCGGAGTTCCCGTTCCAGTTTCTGGCCGCGTTCGGCAACAAGACAACCACCATCGCCCGCTTGCGCAAGGGCGAAAGCAACGCTTCGGACGTGCCGGGTGGCGTGCTGCAACGCAACCACATCCACATTGCCGTGGCCGAGCCCGGCCAAGTGGGGCAGACCCTCACCGCCTTGAAGGCCAGCCCCAAGACCGTCCAGGCCAGGGCCAAGTTCGTCCTGGCCACCGACGGCACGACTCTGGAGGCCGAGGAACTAGCCACGGGCGACGCCATCGCCTGCGAGTTCGGCCAGTTCCCCGACCACTTCGGCTTCTTCCTGCCACTGGCCGGTATCTCCACGATCCGGGAGATAAAGGACAACCCCATCGACGTTCGGGCCACCGGGCGCCTGAACAAGCTGTACGTCGAGCTGTTGCGCGAAAACCCCGATTGGGCAACGGCCGCGCGTCGGCCGGACATGAACCACTTTATGGCCCGCCTGATCTTCTGCTTCTTTGCCGAAGACACCGACATCTTCCCCGGCGCCACGATGTTCACGGCCACCGTGGACCAGATGAGCGAGCGTGACGGGGCCAACGTCCACGAGGTGCTGGGCACGATCTTCCGTGCCATGAACACCAAGACGGAAGACCGAGTGGCTGCTGGCATCCCGCGCTGGGCCATTGAATTCCCCTACGTCAACGGCGGGCTGTTCTCCGGTAGCACTGACGTGCCCAAGTTCACCCGCACTGCGCGGTCTTACCTGTATCAGGCGGGACAGCTGGACTGGAAGGAGATCAATCCGGACATCTTCGGGTCAATGATCCAGGCTGTTGCCGACGATGAGGAGCGCGGCGCCCTGGGCATGCACTACACCAGCGTGCCCAACATCTTGAAAGTGCTCAACCCCCTGTTCCTGGACGACCTGCGGGCGCAACTGGAAGCGGCGGGCGACAACAAGATCAAGCTGCTGAACCTTCGCAAGCGCATGGCCCGCATTCGCGTGTTCGATCCGGCGTGCGGCAGCGGCAACTTCCTGGTCATCGCGTACAAGCAGATGCGCGAGATCGAAGCCCAGATCAACCGGCTGCGCGGTGAAGCGGATCTGCCCTCTGAGATCCCGATCAACAACTTCCGCGGGATCGAGTTGCGCGACTTCCCCGCTGAGATTGCACGGCTTGCCTTGATCATCGCCGAGTTCCAGTGCGACGTGCTGTATCGCGGCCAAAAGGAAGCGCTGAAGGACGTGTTGCCGCTGGATAGCCAGAACTGGATTACGTGTGGAAATGCCTTGCAAGTGGATTGGCTAGGAATATGTCCGCCGACTGGATTAGGCGTGAAGCTGGTTGCTAACGACCTGTTCAACACTCCAAAGGAACAGGCCGAGATCGATTTCGAGAATGAGGGAGGAGAAACCTATATCTGCGGGAACCCTCCATACAAGGGGACGAAAAACCAGTCGGCAGAAGAAAAGAAGGATCTTCAGAATGTGTTTGGAAAGTACACCAGCAGAACCGGCACGCTCGACTATGTGACAGGATGGTTCTTCAAGGCGGCGATGTACTCCAACGCCAGCAGCGCAGAATTTGCATTCGTGAGTACGAACTCCGTTTGCCAAGGTGGTCACGTACCCGTGTTGTGGCCACTTTTGTTCGACTTTGGCTTAGAGATTTCTTTCGCCTATCAGTCGTTCAAGTGGAAGAATTTGGCGAGCAACAACGCCGGCGTTTCTGTGGTAGTGGTCGGATGTCGAAAAGTCAGGCCAGGGAAAAAGCGACTTTTCCAGCAGCAGCCACAGGACGAGCATCTTGAACTTTCTGCGGATTGCATCGGGCCGTATCTGGTTCCAGGAATCAACACGGTTGTCGAGCCACAGTCGAAATCTATTTCCAATCTTGCACCGATGTCGCTGGGCAACGCACCGTATGACGGCGGGAACTTGATCCTGGAAATGAACGAAGTGCCCTCGCTGGGGCTAAATCCAGCACAGGTGGAACGATGGGTCCGACCTTTACTCGGATCAGCCGAGATCATTGATGGCGTACCGCGGATGTGCATCTGGATCGAGGATGATCAGCTTGAGGCGGCCGCAAAGATTCCGGCTATTCAGCGAAGGATCGAAGCCGTACGTGCAATGCGCCTGAGTAGCAAGGATGCTGGGACTCGAGCGATGGCGGCAAGGTCGCATCAGTTCCGCGAGATGTATTCCGCCAAGAGAAGCACGATTGCCGTGCCATTGGTGAGTACGGAAAACCGAGATTTCTTGACACCGGATCTAATCGGGCGCCCATGCTCGATGACAAACAAATCTTATGCGATCTATGACGCGGAAATTTGGAACTTTGCCGTCATTTCTTCCAAGCTCCATCTATGCTGGATCGCAACCGTCTGCGGAAGGATGAAAACAGATTACAGCTACTCCAACAAAATGGGCTGGAACACCTTTCCCGTTCCGATCCTGACGGAGCAGAACAAGACCGACCTAACAACCTGCGCCCAAGAAATCCTTCTGGCACGCGAAGCTCATTTCCCTGCCACCATCGCAGACCTGTATGACCCGGAGAGCATGCCGGACGACCTGCGCCGTGCGCATGAGAAGAACGACGAGGTGCTGGAGCGCATCTACATCGGTCGCAAGTTCAAGAACGATACCGAGCGGCTGGAAAAGCTGTTCGATCTGTACACCAAGATGACGGCAGGCCAGGCCAAGCCGAAGAAGGAGAAGCGGAAATGACATCGGAAGGCACCAAGGCAGTCCCGTCGGTCTCGATTGCCACCGCCCGTACGGGTGCGTCAAGCAAGGTCAACGCCTTGGGCATGCGGCCCATGCAGGAGCGCGCCTACGCCAAGCGGGGCGAGCAATACCTGCTCATCAAGTCGCCGCCTGCGTCGGGCAAGTCTCGCGCCCTGATGTTCATTGCGCTGGACAAGCTGCACAACCAAGGGCTCAAGCAGGCCATCATTGTGGTGCCAGAGAAGTCCATCGGTGGCAGCTTTGCCGACGAGGAGCTGACTAAGTTCGGCTTCTGGGCGGACTGGAAGGTCGAGCCGCAGTGGAACCTGTGCAATGCCCCAGGCGATGACGAAGTCAAGGCCGACAAGAGTAAGGTCCGGGCCGTGGGCCGCTTCTTGGAAAGCGAAGACAAGGTGCTGGTCTGCACGCATGCCACCTTCCGCTTTGCCGTGGAGGAGTACGGCATTGCCGCGTTCAACGACCGATTGGTGGCAGTAGACGAGTTCCACCACGTCAGCAGCAACCCCGACAACGTGTTGGGAAGCCAGCTCACGCAACTGATTGCGGCAGGCTCCGTCCACTTGGTGGCCATGACCGGCTCCTACTTCCGGGGCGACACGGTGGCCGTTCTGGCGCCGCAGGATGAGAACCGCTTCGAGACGGTGACGTACACCTACTACGAGCAGTTGAACGGCTACACCTACTTGAAGTCGCTGGAAATCGGCTACTACTTCTATACGGGCCGGTACCTGGACGCGATCACCAAGGTGCTGGATCCGGCGATGAAGACCATCGTCCACATCCCAAACGTCAACGCTCGGGAGAGCCTGAAGGACAAGTACAAGGAGGTCGAAGAGGTCATGGAAGCGCTCGGCACCTGGAAGGGTGTCGATCCTGCAACGGGCTTCCATCTGGTCGAACGAGCGGACGGATCGATGTTGAAGGTGGCGGACCTGGTGGATGACAGCGACGCGACCAAGCGCGCCAAGGTGCTGAACTCGCTGAAAGACCCTGCGCAGAAGAACAACCGTGACCACGTGGACATCATCATCGCGTTGGGCATGGCCAAGGAGGGGTTCGACTGGATCTGGTGCGAGCATGCCCTGACCATCGGGTACCGCAGCAGCCTCACCGAAATCGTCCAGATCATTGGTCGGGCCACCCGCGACGCTCCGGGCAAGGAGCGCTCGCGCTTCACCAACCTGATTGCCGAGCCGGCAGCAGGCGAGGCCGAGGTGGTGGCAGCCGTCAACGACACGCTGAAAGCCATTGCCGCGAGCCTTCTGATGGAGCAGGTGCTGGCGCCCCGGTTCGAGTTCACGCCCAAGAACCAGGGCAAGCTGGAAGGCTTCGAGTACGAAGGTGGCTACGTCGAGGGTGGTTCCAACATCGGCGTGAACGCCGCAACGGGCCAGGTCCACGTCGAGATTGGCGGATTGACCATGCCTGAGACCCAAGAGGCCAAGCGGATCTGCAAGGAGGACTTGAACGAGGTCATCACCGCGTTCGTCCAGGACAAAACGGCCATCGAGAACGGCTTGTTCAACGACAACACCTTGCCCGAAGAGTTGACCCAAGTTCAGATGGGAAAGATCGTGCGCGACCGCTACCCGGAGTTGAGCGAAGCCGACCAGGAGGCCATTCGGCAGCATGCCATTGCTGCGCTCAACCTCACCCAGCAGGCCAAGCAGGCCTTGGCCAAGGCTGAAGAAAAGGGCAAGGCGTCCGAGCAACAGGGCAACACAGCCCTGATCGACGGTGTGCGCCGCTTCATCAATGTTCGCGACCTCGATATCGACCTGATCGACCGGATCAATCCGTTCGAGGCCGCCTATTCAGTGCTGGCCAAGGCTATGGACGAGAAGGTGTTGCGCCAGGTCCAGGCGAGCATATCGGCCAAGCGCGTGAACATCCCCAAGGAAGAGGCACGGGAGCTGGCCAAGCGGGCGTTGGAGTTCAAGATCGAGAAGGGACGGCTACCTGATATCAACTCGCCCGACGCCTGGGAGAAGCGTATGGCTGAAGGTGTGGCCGCCTTTGCCAAGTATCGGGCCGAAGAAAAGGCGAAGGAGGCTCAGGCCCATGGCTGATATGGACGACGATGACCTGTTGGAAGCCTTGGGCGTCGAAGCGGCGTCCAACAAGGCCGCCACCCATACGGCCCAGCAGGAGCGGCTGATCGCCGGCTTCGAGGACATCTTGCGGTTCGTGGAGACGCATGGCCGTGCGCCCCAGCACGGCGAGGACCGCGACATTTTCGAACGGCTGTATGCCGTGCGTCTGGATCGGTTGCGCGGAATGCCCGAGGCGCGCGATCTTCTGGCCCCCATGGACACGGCCGGGCTGCTGGATGGACAGGTGGCTGCGACCGTCAACCCGGACGAGCTGGACGAGGATTCCTTGTTGGCCGAGCTTGGGGTCGATGCGCCCGCTGGTGAGGATGACATCACCCGGCTGCGCCATGTGGCCTCCTTTGCCGAACGAAAGGCGGCAGAAGAGATCGCCTTTCGCACCCGCTGCGAAGACTTCGAGGAGTTCCAGCCACTGTTCGAGAGTGTGGAGAACGACCTCAAGGAGGGAAGGCGTAGGACCTTACGGTTTGGGCGAGACGCCAGCGTTCTGCAAGGCAACTTCTTCATCCTGGGCGGGCAGATGGCGTATGTCGCCGAGGTTGGCGAGCCCATCCGTGCCCCGAATGGGGAAGCCGATGCCCGCATGCGAGTCATCTACTCCAATGGCACGGAAAGCAACCTGTTGCAACGTTCACTGCAGCGGGCGCTATACAAAGACGAGACGGGGCGGCGTATTACCGACGCGGACAACGGGCCGCTGTTCGGTGACACCTTGGAGCCCGACGATATTGAAAGCGGGACCATCTACGTGCTGCAAAGTAGGTCCAACCATCCGTTCGTGGCTCAGCACCGTGAGCTGATCCACAAGATCGGTGTGACGGGCGGGAAGGTAGAAAAACGCATTGCCGCGGCCAAGGACGATGCCACGTACCTGCTGGCGGACGTGGACATCGTGGCTACCTACAAGCTGGCCCACATCAATCGCACGAAGCTGGAAAACCTCTTCCACAAGATTTTCTCGCCCGCGCAGCTGGAGCTGACTATTGAAGATCGGTTCGGCAAGCCCGTAAAGCCGCGCGAGTGGTTCTTGGTGCCGTTGCAGGCTATTGATGAGGCTGTAAGCCGTATTCGGGATGGGTCGATCACGGACTACATCTACGATCCGAAATCGGCACAACTGAAAGCGCAGAAGTAGTGCGACAAACGGGGGACAAGAAATGAAAGCTCGAAGGTGGGGGGTCGAGTTGACCGAAGGGCCAGCAGCCCGGTCTGGTTATGAGAATTGTCCAGTGATCCGGACAGCAAGAACGAAGCGCGCAATCAACGCCGCAGTCGATGAGGGGTTTTTTCCGCTCATCAAAGCAGTGGAGCCGAGTCCTGATGTGCACTTCATGGTGGGAGTGGACCAAAACCCGTTGACCGGCAAGATCGAACTTCTTGGCGATATGCGTGAATATGGCCATAACATGGTCATGGAGTTCCGTGACTACTACCCGTACAACTTCCCCAATCCATTTGCTGCCTATCTGATCCCGCCTCATCTTGTGTCGGGCGAAACCGTTTGGCTAGAAGACTTGATTGAAGATGTTGTCACAGTGTGGGGCAATCAGGGATATCACCCCCGTTTGGCGTGCGCACCAGCTATCTGGAACGGAGAGGATTTCGAGATCCTTTTTGACTCTGCCAAAGATGCAGATGAGTGGATTGGATAAGCCAAGTCATGAAGTTCAATCCAGAAACCAAGACGCTAATGACGCGCGATGGTCGGATGATTAAGGCTTTGTCATGCCATCTCAACGTGCGACTGAATCAGCTGCAGGTAGAGCCTGATGGCCACAGGCGCTGCGATATGTGCGATCACAGGGTATTGGATACAGGGCTTCTGTCAGAAGCTCAGATAGTAGAGCAAGTCGCTGCAGATCCAGCCACATGCCTGATTGTTAGGCGAGGGCAGCGGAATATAGATATCGTCTGACTTGGCCTTTCTTCGGCCCATCGGAGGCAAAGAGCCAGGGCCTAAGTTCTGCCGCGACCTACCAGTCAGGGAATGACATGAGCGAGCTCAAGATCCCAGAGAGTATCGAGAAAAGACTCAGGCTCAGGACGCTGCGGCCTGACTTGGAGCCATTGGCCAGGGAGTTGGTGGAACTCGCGTGTGCTGGTAGCCGGGAACTGTGGGGTGAACTAGACTCCGACCGGCTCAAGACTGATGCGGACTTTCGGCGCAAGTTTCACGAGCTAGTCCACGAAGGGATGTTTGCTGCCCAGGAAAAAATGGCTGCACGTATTGCCATCGGGGAGCCGCTGGATGTCTCCGAGCAGATCTTGTTTCGGGCGGTCGCTGACACGATTGCGTGGGGAATGCTGGGTGGACAGTTGTGTTATGCCCGCCGGATCTACAAGTCCCAGAGGCAGCCGGACCTGTCTCAGTCAAATTTCGAGTCTGTCCTTCGTGTGGCCCGGGAGCTTCGAGAGCGCGACCCTGGCTGCATGCCACTCATCACCGACCTGACTTCGTTTGTCCAAGTGGGCGACATCATGAGCGTTTCGGCGGACCGGCGCACGTCGCACATCGAGGTCAAGGAAGGGAAGCACAATAAGCACGTCATGGACCTTGCGATGTTCTACGAGGCCTCTGGATGCGAGACCTTCCGCGAGATCGTCGAGAAAACGGAGAGCCCGAAGACTGTCAAGCAGATGGGGCGGGTGCTACGCCAGAAAGCGCGCATGACTCACCTGTGTGATGTCATGTCTACCGGCCAAGCGAAGGATCCAGACACCGGAGAGGTGGTTCGGATCCCGGAGCCCTTCTTCCCTATCAAGGACTGGGACGAGTCGCTGGCTAAACTCACTGAGACGGCCAAGGAAAAGCAGGGCTGGGCATATGATGTGCAAGGCCCCATCTTCATGGGCGCCTACGCGGGCGAGTTGGCCACCAGCGGACACCTGCTGTTCCTCATGGCATTGAGCCTTGAGGGGGATGTGGAGCAGGACTACCACATCATTCGGTTGGCAGATTCCATGCATATCCCATTGGCGCCACCGGTTTTCTCCAGGGCTCTGGCCGATGAGATCAAGATGGATCTGGTCTTTGGACGCATGAACGTCTGCATCGCTGTTTCTATTCCACGGCTGATCGAAGTGTGTGAGATGGCGGGAATGGACGTCCGCTACGCAACACGAAAAGAGCTGGGGCGAGCGAGGGCCGAGGGTGTCGGTCCGATCGTTTATAGGGGTAAGGGGTTGATGTTCTCGCTTGCTGGCGAGGAGATGATGCTGTTGGAGGGTGTGATCTTCCGAGCCCTGTGCCATGGTCAGCAGCCCGAGTCGGTTCTGCGGCAATACTTGGAGAACAGCGACCTGCTGAGTTCGGGCTCAACGGGGAGTCGCCAGCCATGAGGGACCACAACCGCACCTCGCCAAGAAGGAAGCTCCCACCCTTGCTCAAGGTCAAGCTGGCTGCCATTGCATTGGTGGCAGTAATGTCTGACCGCATGACTGACAAGGAGGCAGGTCGGTTCCTTCGTGAAGCCACCGGCACTCAATGGTCATTGCTGACCTGCATGCAGTACCTGTCGGGCAAGGAAGCACTGGCGGCAATTGCCGCATTGCCCGACGGCTGGACAGAAGACGGCATGACCAAGCAGGCGTTGGAGCTGGCCACCAAGGTGGCAGCGTTCGCCGTGGCCAATGCCCACCCCGAAGGTACGCCGCTTTGTGCCAGCGACCTAGCCAAGCAGTACCAGGGTAGGGGGGCGATCTAGGAATGACGGGTTTGCAGGACGACGAGAAGGCGTTGTTTGAGCGCATGGTCAACGACGCCATGCGCGTGTTCGGGTATGGCCGCCCCAAGGCCGAGAAGCTGGTCAAGGGCGTGATCCCACGGATCCGACACCAGGCCCAGATCCAGAAGGAGCGGCAGAAGAAGGCGACGCGCAAGAAGAAGGTCCATGGTAGCCAGAAGCGGAATGGGCCCATGACACGCGAGGAAATCGCCAAGCTGCCTCCGGTCGTTCCTCCACGTCCCCCGCCGCGCAATGCCAAGGAACGCTTGGAGCGCGCCTTGGGACCGGATGAAGGCGAGCGCAGGCGTCGCAGGGGCAGCCCTGTTGTCCAGGGTGGTAGCCCCGGGCTAGGGCGGCGGCGCTAGCTCCTACCCGCGGGTCCCATGGCAAGATGGCCCCAAGGACAAGGGGAGTGAGGGACTGGGGTAGCGGATGATCGAGGGGATTCTGGCTTGGCAGGCCATCATTTTCGTTTCGATTGCTCTGGGCGGGCGCAAGCGAGGCTGGATCGTCGGGTTCTGGGTGGTCTGGACCCTCCTGCAGGTGTTCGCTCTGTGGCTATCCGTTATCCAGTTCGGTACGATCTGGTTTGCTTGGTCGATATTCGGCAGCAAGACTTCCAGCGCTGTTTCAGCTCCTCAACCGCCAAAGCTTGATCCCGCGGTCGAGGCCGAGCGGCTGGCCAAGCAAAAGCGTGAGGACGACGAGTTCCAAGAGGCGCACAGACAGTGGATTGGCCGAGTGTCTGGGGCTCTGGGCGCTGGGCGATGGATCCCGAACGGTAGTGTCGGGAGATTGCTGGCCAAGTACCCAGCACCTAAGCACGCCCGCAAGACCTGGAAGCAGGCCGTCGGCGAGTCGACACCCGAAGAGACCTTGCGTCTTCAGTTCTACAAGTTGAATGCCCAACACTTGGCGCGCCAGAAGATTGCACGCAAGGACTTTTTCGCCACCGTGGAGAAGAACCCACTCACGGACGAGCAGATCCACGCCTGCGTATGCATGGATGACGCGGTCATGGTCGTGGCCGCTGCAGGCTCTGGCAAGACGTCCACGATGGTGGCCAAGACCGGGTATGCCTTGCATGAAGGCCTGGCCGCGCCGGAGCAGATCTTGTTGTTGGCTTTCAATCGAGCAACGGCCGACGAAGTAGGACAACGCATTGCCGAGCAGCTGAAGGGCGTACCGCAGGTCGAGAAGGTCAGGTCCAACACTTTCCACGCCTTCGGCATTGATGTCATCGCCAAGGCTACTGGCAAGAAGCCATCGCTGGCCCCGTGGGTAGACCCGAGTAATCCCGGCGCCGACGTGCGGGAGGTGGGCGACATCATTCGGATGCTGTCCGAGCAGGACAAGACATTCAAGCGCGACTGGGACCTGTTCCGGACGGTGTACGCCCGAGATGTAGGCAAGTGGGGCCAGCCCGACGAGCCGGAAGCCTACGCCAATGGCGTGCGAGGCTTTCGAACGGCCCGGGGGGAGGTGGTCAAGAGCAAGGAAGAACGCACGATCGCCGACTGGCTGTTCTACAACGGCGTGAGCTACGAGTACGAACGACCCTACGAACACGAGACGGCCGATCACCAATACCGGCAATACTTCCCCGACTTCTACTACCCCGACGCCAAGCTCTACCACGAGCACTTCGCCCTGAACGAGAAGGGCCAAGCGCCCAAGCATTTTCAGGACTACCTGTCAGGCGTGAGGTGGAAGCGGCAGCTTCACGCCAGGATGGGGACAGCACTGTTTGAGACCACATCGCATGGTCTGTTGACTGGCGACGCTATCCCAGCCCTGGAACAAGCGCTGATTGAGCGGGGCGTGCAGCCTGCCTTCGATCCGAGCAAGGAAGTCACAGGCCTGCCGCCCGTCCACGAGCAAGACCTGGCCCGGTCGTTCCGGGTGTTCCAGCAGCACGTGAAGAACAATGGCCTGACCCATCAGGATCTGCTGGCAGCGCTCCAAGCCCAGTCCAAGGACGGCTTTGGTGCACGCCTGCGCATGTATCTGTCCATCTACGAGCGGATTGCGGCCGAATGGGAGAAGCGCCTGCAGCGGGGTAACTTCATCGACTTCGAGGACATGCTGATCCTGGCCGCGGGACATTTGGAGTCAGGCGCATACAAGAGCCCGTATACCCTCATATTGGCTGATGAGTTCCAGGACAGCTCGCGCGCCCGTATCCGGCTGTTGAAGGCCTTATCCAATCAATCCGATCCGCCCGCGCACCTGTGCGTGGTGGGTGACGACTGGCAGGGTATCAATCGCTTTGCGGGCTCGGACATTACGGTGATGACCGAGTTCGAGAAGACGTTCGACAACGCCACGCGCCTGTCGCTTAGTACCACCTTCCGGTGCCCCCAGGATCTTTGCGACGTGTCCAGCCAGTTCGTCCAGGCCAACCCGGCGCAGATCAAGAAGAAGGTCAAGACGACCAACCCGCTGACCAAGACCCCCATGCTGGCCTATGGGTTCGCGAACCAGGACAGCATTGCCGGCTACGTCGAAAAGCAACTGGGCCACATGCACCAGTTGGCAGTTGAAGGAAAGGTGACGCCGGCCAAGGGGTCGCATATCACGGTCATGCTCCTGGGGCGCTACCGCGATGACAAGCCCACTGCGCTGGAATCCTGGCAGCGCAGGTTCGGTGACAAGTTGAAGATCGAGTTCCGCACCGCCCACGGCTCCAAGGGGTTAGAGGCCGAGTACGTCTTCGTCCTCAACGTCGTGGAAGGTACGCGCGGCTTCCCCAGCCAGATCCAAGACGACCCCGCGCTGCAGCTGGCCATGCCGGCGCCAGACCCGTTCCCGTTCGCCGAGGAACGCCGCCTGTTCTACGTGGCCATGACCCGCGCTCGCAAGCAGGTTCGGCTCTATACAACGCTGGGCCAGCCCTCGCGGTTCCTGGTGGAGCTGGCCAAGAAGGAACACATCAGGATCGAGCCCATCGACGGCGAGGCCCTGGAACCATGCCCGGAATGCGGTCGCGGGGTCTTGCAGTTGCGATCAGGCCCTTACGGCGACTTCCACGGATGCAGTCGCTTTCCTGCGTGTACCTTCAAGCGGAAGGTGGACCAAGGCGCGGCCACCCCAGCCCAGCCCAGAACACGTGCCCAGCGGCTACCGGCCAACAGCAAGGCGGGCGACCAATGCCCCGTGTGCAGACGAGGCGTCATCCAGTCGAGGACCGGGCGGAATGGACCATTCTTGGGCTGTTCCCGCTTCCGGGAAGGCTGTCGGGCAACGGGAAATACAGGTCAGGGATAGGAGGCAGGAATGGCCACTTCCGAGATGGAGGCGCGATTTCATAGGTTCGCCTTGACGGTCGAGGGCGCCGAGGCAATCGACGATCTGCCGCTGGACACCCGTGAAGGCCAGCGTGCGGACTACCTATGGTGTTCTCGGTCCGTCATCGTTGAGCTGAAGGTGCTGCGAGGAGATCCCCAAGCCAAGGTCGATAGCACGTTCGACGAGCTGAGCAAGCGTGACGACTACCCGGTGATGTTCGGCCACGTAGCTGCACCTAAGGTGCTAGCGCACCTGCCCGACGGGGCTGAGCAGCTACGCCGTCTGCATCAGAAGGTCATGCGATCCGTGGAGGCGGCATTTCGAGATGCAAAGGGGCAGATCGCCAACACCAAACGACTTTTGGGGTTGGACGACGCCTTGGGCATTCTGGTCCTGCTGAACCCCGACATCGAAGCGCTGGACCCCATCAGCGTGGGGAAAGAGATCAGCCGCCTCATGCAACACCGACAAGGGGACATCTGGGCGGTGGATGTAGTTTGGCTGTTGTCGGAGGCTCATTTGGTTGGTGAGGCGCAGCCGTGCATCATCATTGAAAGCGATAAAGTTGACCGCTTCACATGGACTGACGCGTTCTTGTCCTCCCTCAACACCCAGTGGGGTGCCTTCAACAATAGCCCCGTACTTACCTCAGACGCAAAGCTGCTGACGGACCTGCCGATGAGGCGAAAATCCGAGCAACGGACTGGGCCATTGACCAACGAGCAGCGATGGCGGGCCAGCTACCGCGCCAATCCGTACCTGCGCCAGCTGGATGATAATGCCCTACGGGAGTTCGGAGAGAAGGCCATTGGCGATCTTATGCCGTACTTCCTGGTGGGCGGCCCAAGGAAACCCATGGTCGAGCTAGAGTCGCTCTTCGTGCGGTGGACCCACTTCCTGGAAGAGGCCTCCGATCGTGGATTCGACGCTCGAGGGATGGGGCTTCCGCACCAGCGACCCGGATGATCTCTGGAACCGCTGACCATTGGAGCTGATTCCAGCGCACGATCAATCCAGAGGCGCAGGCGGTAGGTGGGGCTTGAAAGTTCGTTCCCTCGCCGGGCTCCTGCGTCGTACCACGCGGGCGATGGTGGTGGGCGCAGACCGTTCTTGGCCGTTCACGATTCGCAGGGCTTCTGTCTTCAAGTGGCGTTCCGAGGCACGTACACCCATGGCACGCGTCTCTTTCTTGACCCTCGCCCACTCGGCGACCCGCCATGCATAGTCAATGCTGTTGCGCCTGCAGTACTCAAGTATGAGTGAGGGTGGAATACTCCATGCTTTCGCCAGTCGCTTAGCACTGTAATGAACGCCTATGTTGTCTCGAAGGAACTTTTCGTGCTTCAAGGTCGGCACCCTGAGGCATTGGCGGAAGCGATCATCGATACCAGGACGGGTGTCGCTGTAGGTGTAGCGGGTGGACAGATCGATGGAACGTGCTTGAAGAACAGGTGCACGCTTCCGTTCCAACTCCTTCCGGCGGAATATTGCTTCGTCCAAGGCTCTCATCAAGCCAATCTCCTCGGCTTCCAGTTCAGCGATCTGCTGGTCAATCCTGGTCAAATCCTTGCGCGCCAGCTTCTTGACCTCCTCGTTGGACATGTACCGGGTATGGGTTTCGCTTGCTCGTGCTGTAAAGCGAAGGGAATTCACTGTCGTGGTTCTCTTGAGGCGGCTCATCACATTGCCCTCCGTGGCTCAGGCAGTCCGTTCGCGCTGCCCTGAGGCCTGGCCTGCTGGGCGATCGAGGAAAGTGCGTTCCGACGCGCTTCGCAGACCACATCGATCGTGGACATGCAGCCTTCGTTGTCCTTGGCGAAGGGGTCGGCTCCGCGATCAAGCAACAGTTGTGCGATGGCGCTGGCATGCTGGAGATTTGCGTCCTTTGCCTTTACTTCGTTCTCGATCGAAGGGCCGCCAAACGCGTCCATATCGTCGATTCGGATCGTGGTGTGAGTACGGAAAAGTGGCGTTCGGCCGCGCTCGTCTCTGGCGTTCAAGTCCGCGCCAGCGTCCAGAAGTACCTTGGCTTGTTCGACGGTGCGTGCCACATGTAGGGGGTCACGCCTCCCAAGCCGCGATAGTTGGCATCTGCCCCGGCCTTCACAAGGTGGGCGGTCACGGCGGCGTTCGGGCTCCAAAAAATGTTGGCTGGGTACCTGGGGTCTCGATCAAACTTATAGCGGTCATACCGAACCAGCCAACGATTTATTGTAGGGACGTGGTCCCAGAACCAAGTCTGGAGTTCAAACGCATCCATTGGAGGGCGGCATAGAGAGCAGATCAACAGGGCTCCAGTGGCACCTGCTACCGCGCCGAGCACCAGAGACACAACCAGAGCGGTCAAGCCAGTGACGCCAAGAAGTCCCAATGTACCGAGGGATAACAGACACGCGCTCAGGCTGAGGCTGGCGAATAGTTGTTGCTCAACGTCAAAGGTTTGTTCTTCATTCTCGTTCTGAGGCATGGCTGAACTGGAACGGGGAGGGTAATTCCAGCATGGCTGGAAAGCCGATTTCGGCAACCCCTGGGCCTGTCGGCTGGCTCGCAAATCCGGAATGGCGTGGGCCCGTTTCCCCCGGGCATAATGGGTCGTCAGGGGGAGATCGGAGCGGGGAATGAAGTCGGAGACTTGGACGATCCAGCAGGTGTTCCAGGATCGGAAGCAGTACAAGGTGCCGTTCTACCAGCGGGCCTACGTCTGGACTTTGGAGAAGCAGTGGCCCTTGCTCTGGGCTGATATCAAGGACAAGGCCGAGGAGCGGCTGGCCAACACCCAGCCTGCACCGCACTTCCTGGGCGCCATCGTGGTCGAGCCCCAAGAGAAGGTGGGCCTGCGGGGTGTGGATACCCTCCACATCATCGACGGCCAGCAGCGCCTGACCACGCTGCAGTACGTCCTGGCCGGCATCCGGCTGGCCACCCGCGAATTGAACATCACCGACTACGACTCGTACTTGGCGGCGGTCTTGGACAACCCCAATCCCACTACCATGGCCAATGCCGAGGTGGAGGTGTTCAAGGTCTGGCCAACATTCTCCGACCAGAAGGCGTTTGTGTCGGCTATGACGGCTGACAAGCTGGCCACCTTGCAGGCGCGGTATCCCGCTCACTTCACCCAGGCTGGCACCTTCCGGCGTATCGGGATTGTCCACCCGCCCGCGCTCAATGCCATCTGGAACTTCGCCGAATGGGCCAAGGCTTGGATCGAGGCCAATGGCGGGACGGACGCCGTCGAAGCCCTGGTCATGGCGGTGCTGACCGACATGAAAGTGGTCCTGATCCAGTTGGAGAAGGGCGACGACGCCCAAGTCATCTTCGAGACCTTGAATGGGCGAGGGGCCGAGCTCCATGCCACCGACCTGATCCGGAACCACCTGTTCATGACAGTGGACAGCAGCAAGGAAGATCCGGCGGCGTTGTATGAAGCGAAGTGGAAGCAGTTCGAGCAAGACACCTGGAAGGTCGCCGAACGGCGCGGTCGTATCACCAAGCCGCGCCTGGAATGGCTGATCTTCTCGGCCATCCGCGCCCAGACAGGGCAAGAGGGCGACCTGGCCCGCCTGTACGTCGATTTCAAGAACTTCGCCCAAGGGCTGTCCACCACCCAGCAGTTGGACATGCTGGACACCTATGGCAAGCACTACCTGCAACTGATCCAAGGCAAGGGCGACTTGCCGGTGGCCCGGTTCGGGCGGCGGCTCCAGCCGTTCGACACCACGACCACCCACCCGTTGGCCTTGCGCATATCGACAGCTGACGTGCCCGACAGCGAGAAGACCGCGATGTTCAACGACATCGTGTCGTACATCGTTCGTCGTGCCGTCTGTGGCCTGACCCCCAAGAACTACAACAACTGGTTCATGTCGGTCCTGCGTCAGTGGATCAAGGGCGAGCCCACGCGGGAAGCCTTGAAGGACCTGCTGGCGTCATCACCGAACAGCCCGGCGGCGCGCTGGCCTGAGGATGACGAGTTTGTCCACGCCTTCCAGACGGCACCCACGTACTACGGCAATCTGGATGCGGGTCGGTGCCGAATGCTGCTCACGGAGCTGGAGGGCTGGTTGCGCCTGGCCAAGCGCACGGAAGAGCCCTCCATCCCCGACCTGTCCAATCTGGACATCGACCACATCCTGCCCAGGTCGTGGTATGAGCATTGGACCTTGCCCGATGGCAGCAAGGCCACGTTTGCCGAGAGCCAGGCCGCCGAGCAGCAGGAGTTGGTGGGATCTGTCCTGTCGGACCACTACCAGGCTATCCGCCGCCGCGCCAAAGCCATTCCCACGTTGGGGAACCTGACGCTGCTCAACCTGTCGGTCAATCGCGAGGCCCAGAACAAGGACTTCGCTACTAAAAAGCAACTGCTGATCGCCAACACTGTGTTGAGCCTCAATGGCGACTTGATGGCCCGCGAAACCTGGGATGAGGACGCGATTGCAGTTCGTGCCAAGCGTCTGGCAGACGCGGCCACGCAACTGTATCCGCGCTGACAAAAGGACTCCCGGATTGCTCCGGGAGTCCACCAGACTATGAGACTTCCCCGTTCGCACAGTCTGGCAAAGCGACGAGGGGGCGCTCGCGTCAGAACGTGGAGGTCAGATCAAAAGTCAGCGGGCCGGTGTAGAAGCCATATGCCGGGATCGGGCCGCCACTGGGGTTGTAGACCAGCTGGAAGCCGATGGACTGAGTCAGACCGGTACCCGTGCCGCCGACGATGTCGCTGTTCGACCAGGTGTTGCCAGTTGCGGTTTCGCGCAGCTCGACTTCCATGGTTGCGCCACTGGTGCCGGAGACAGCGGTAATTGCGAAGCGGCCGTTGGCGTCCACAGTCGAAGTTGTGATGCTATACCCAGCGTCCTTGTTGCAAATGACCTGGATACTGCCGCCCGTCTGGAGTTGTGCACTGTGCTGGGACAGGTCGGCATGAACATCATCTACTGACATGATTTCGCACGTGGAGGGCACGTTTGCCGTGACGGTACCCGTTGCGGAGTTGGCGAAGGCCGGAACCGTGGCAAGCGCCGCCAGAATGGCAAGCATAAAGAGGTAGATCTTCTTCATTGGGGGAGGTCCTGTTGAGGGGGGAGGAACATCGGGGGTGTACACTGAAATGATTGCAAAATCAGCAGCATACGGAACGCACATGTTCCACCAGGAAGCGAAGATCAAGGTCGCCAACCTGGCCGAGCTCTTCCCGCGCATCGAGATCGTTTCCGAGAAGGACCCGGAGACCTACGCCCGCGTGCTGGCCGAATTCGACCTGCCGATGCAGCGCTTCGTGATGGTCGGCAACTCGCTGCGCTCGGACATCGAGCCGGTGGTCACCCTGGGTGGCTGGGGCGTGCATACCCCGTACGCAGTGACCTGGGCCCACGAGACCCAGCATGGCGTGGCCGACGACGAACCGCGCATGGTCACTGCCGATACCGCCCACGACTGGCCGGCCGCACTGGCGGCGATCGAGGCCAAGGCCGCTGCGGCCTGACAGGGCCCGTCGGCTGCGGCAGAATCGGGGCATGAACCACCGACTGCGCGCGCTGATGTTGTCCCTGCTGTTGGCGCCGGCCACCGTGCTGGCCCAGCAGACCGCCGAGCGCTCAAGCGCCTACGAAGTGGACACCGGCGACAGCTGGGTCGATGCCCAGCTGCGGGACATCAACCATTACGCCGAACGCTACCCCGACGCTTTCCTCGACGAAGTGTCGCGCTATGCCGACGTGCCGCGCGGCTACATCAGCGCGCTGTTCACCACCCACGGCTGGCAGGCCGGAGACATCTATTTCGCCTGCTTCTGGGCCAAGGCCAGTGGCCAGACCTGCCGCGACAGCGTGCGTGCCTTCAGCCAGGACCCGGAGGGCGGCTGGGAGGCGGTGGTCAAGCGCATGCCCACCAAGCCGGACAATCTGCACTACCGGGCTGTGCGCCATGCCATCGTGGCCAGCTACCAGCACTGGGACCGGCCGATCACGCTGGATGCCACCCTGAAGCGCCAGCTCAACCGGTAGTGCCGGCCGCTGGCCGGCACCTGCACCATTCCAGGCATCCGGAGGTTGCCGGCCAGCGGCCGGCACTACCGGTTTCCTTATGTTGCTCTGCGTATCGCCGCCGCCGGGCGCTCCGGCGACAATACGGTTCCGAGCTGTTCCCCGTTCCCGTAATCGAGTGACTGATGAGCGCCTCTTTCGTTTCGCCTGATGTGATCCGCCGCCTGTTCGCGCAGGCCATGTCCCGCATGTACCGCACCGAAGTGCCGCTGTACGGCACGCTGGTGGAACTGGTGGAGCGGATCAACGCGCAGGTGCTTGCCCATGACCCGGCGCTGGCCGCGCAGCTGCAGCGCAACGACGAGCGTGCGCGGCTGGATGAAGAGCGTCATGGCGCGATCCGCGTCGGCACCGCGCAGGAGCTGGCGACGCTGCGCCGCCTGTTCGCGGTGATGGGCATGTACCCCGTCGGCTACTACGACCTGTCGGTGGCCGGCGTGCCGGTGCACTCCACCGCGTTCCGCCCACTCACCGGCGCGGCGCTGGCACAGAATCCGTTCCGCGTGTTCACCTCGCTGCTGCGCCTGGAACTGATCGAAGATGAAGCGCTGCGTGCCGAGTCGGCGAAGATCCTGTCACGCCGCCGCATCTTTACCGACGGCGCACTGGCACTGATCGAGCAGGCCGAGCGTGACGGCGGCCTGTCGCAGGCCGATGCCGAGCGCTTCGTCGATGAAGCACTGGAAACCTTCCGCTGGCATGGTGACGCCACGGTCGACCTGCCGACCTACCGCGCGCTGCACAACGCGCACCGGCTGGTGGCCGACGTGGTCAGCTTCCGTGGCCCGCACATCAACCACCTGACCCCGCGCACGCTGGACATCGACGCGGCGCAGGCGGCAATGATCGAGCACGGCATGGCGGCCAAGGCGGTCATCGAAGGTCCGCCGCGCCGTGCCTGCCCGATCCTGCTGCGCCAGACCAGCTTCAAGGCCCTGGAAGAAGCCGTTCATTTCCCGGATGCCGAAGGTGGTGACGCCGGCACGCATACCGCGCGCTTCGGCGAGATCGAACAACGCGGCCTGGCGCTGACCCCGAAGGGCCGCGCGCTGTACGACCAGCTGTTGTCGCAGGCCCGCGACGCCGGTGGTGAAGGCAGCACCGGCGGCGACTACGGCCAGCGCCTGCAGGCGGTGTTCGCCAGCTTCCCGGATGACCATGACACCCTGCGCCAGGAAGGCCTGGGGTATTACCGCTACCAGCTGACCGACGCTGGCCGCGCCGCGCCGGAGCGCGTGGCCGATCTGCCCGCTGAAGTGCTGGTGGCCGCCGGCCTGGCCACGGCTGACCCGATCGTCTACGAGGATTTCCTGCCGGTCAGCGCCGCAGGCATTTTCCAGTCGAACCTGGGTGGCGAAGAACAGCGCGCCTATGCCGCGCATGCCAACCGCGAGGCCTTCGAGCAGGCATTGGGCGTGGCGGTGAACGACGAGTTCGAGATCTACGAGCGGCTGCAGGCCGAATCGCTGGCGGCGCTGCGCGGGTAAACCGCTTGCCGTGGAGCCGAGCGTGGGCTCGGCTCTACAGGGATTCTGCGGAGCGGCCCCTTTGTAGAGCCGGCCGGTGGCCGGCTGTTGGGGAAGCCGGCCAGCGCCCGGCTCTACCCGATGTCCGGACCCTGGGGTCAGCCCTTCATCGTTCCGGTATCCAGCCAGCGCTGGTGCCACGACAGCGCTTCCGGCAGCAGATGCGGGGTGTGCTTGCCGTAGCTCTCGCGGCTGGCACGGTCGAAGTAATCCTGCAGCTGCGGGCGGAAGTCCGGGTGCGCGCAGTTGTCGATCAGCACCTGCGCGCGCTTGCGCGGGGTCAGGCCGCGCAGATCGGCCAGGCCCTGTTCGGTGACGATCACCGACACATCGTGCTCGGTGTGGTCGACATGGCTGGCCATCGGCACGATCGCCGAGATGGTGCCGTTCTTGGCGGTGGACGGGCTCAGGAACGCCGACAGGAAACCGTTGCGGGCAAAGTCACCGGAACCGCCGATGCCGTTCATGATCCGGGTGCCCATCACGTGCGTCGAATTGACGTTGCCGTAGATGTCCACCTCGATCATGCCGTTCATGCCGATGCAGCCCAGGCGCCGCACCAGTTCCGGGTGGTTGGAGATTTCCTGCGTGCGCATGATGATGCGCTCGCGGTAGAAATCGATGTTCTCCTTGAACGTCTCATTCGCCTGCGGGCTCAGCGCGAAGCCGGTGCACGAGGCGTAGCTCAGCACGCCGTCGCGCAGCAGGTCGAGCATGCCGTCCTGGATCACTTCGGTGAACGCGGCCAGGTCGCGGAAACCGCTCCTGGCCAGGCCGGCCAGCACGGCGTTGGGGATGTTGCCCACGCCCGACTGCAGCGGCAGCAGGTTCGGCGGCAGGCGGCCCTTCTTCACCTCGTGCTTGAGGAACTCGATCAGGTGCGAGGCGATCTGTTCGCTGGTCGCATCGATCGGGCTGAAGGGGCTGTTGCGGTCCGGGCCATTGGTACGCACCACGGCCACGATCTTGTCCGGGTCGCAGCGCAGCGCGGTATCGCCGATGCGGTCGTTGGCGTTCACCAGCGGAATCGGCTTGCGGTGCGGCGGCAGCGCGGTGCCGTAGTAGATGTCGTGCATGCCGTCGACGCCGGCCGGCTGCCATTCGTTGACCTCGACGATCACCTTCCTGGCCAGGTCCAGCCAGGTCTTGTTGTTGCCGACCGAGGTGGAGGGCACCAGCGAACCATCTTCGCGGATGGCCGAGACTTCGATGACGGCGGTATCGATCTCGCCATAGAAGCCGAACCACACGTGCTGGGCGACGTGGCTGAGGTGGATGTCGATGTAATCCAGCTTGCCCTCGTTGATGCGGTTGCGCGCATCCGGGTCGCTCTGGAACGGCATGCGCATGGCGATGCCATCGGCCTTGGCCAGCGCGCCATCGAGTTCCGGCGCGGTCGAGGCGCCGGTCATCAGCTTGATCTGGAAGGGATTGCCCTGGGCATGCACCGCTTCGATGCGGCGGGCCAGTTCGACGGGAACGGCCTTGGGATACCCGGAGCCGGTAAAGCCGCTCATGGCCACGGTTTCACCGGGCTGGATCAGCGCGGCTGCGGCCTCGGCGGAGACCACGCGGTCACGGAGACGCGCGTTGGCGATGCGATCAACAGACATGACGACAGTGTTTCTGGGGGGAATCCCGATTATCGGCCATCCTCATCCGTACGGGGGGTTCTACCTTCGTGGAATGGCTTTTCCCCCAGGGGCTCACCCATACCCACCGGTTCTGTTTTGCAGTGCAGCGTGCAAAGTGCTTTCGCAGCCCGCACGATGGCCCTGCATCCCGACGTGGGGGAGGGAGCAGAGCCCGCTGGCAGTTCGCTGCAAGCGGGCTTTTTTACTGCCTGTCGCCCAGTATGAATGCGCGGCCTCCATTATCGGTAGTGCCGGCCGCTGGCCGGCAACTGCAGCAACCTTCGGCAGAATCTTGGGATCTGCCGGCCAGCGGTCGGCACTACCGGGTCCGTCGCGTCCCGACCGGGTCGATACAATCCGCCCATGACCCTCGCCCCCGCTGACCTGCCCGCCCCGCTGCAGCCCCTTGTCGACCGCGCCCTGGCGCGCCTGGCCCAGGTCCTGCCCGAGCCCGTTCCTGCCGAGCTGCTGCCGCTGCTGACCCGACTGGCGGTGGCCAGCGACTTCGCGCTGGACACCCTGGTGCGGCAACCGGCGCTGCTGGCGCAGCTGGCTACCCCCGGCTGCCCGCCGATCCCGCCACCGGTGCTCGATCCGCTGCAGCCCAGCGACTGGCCGGCGCAGATCCGGCGCTGGCGTACTGCCATGTCGACGCGGCTGATCTGGCGCGACCTGACCGGCCTGGACGACGTGGCACAGACCCTGGCCGGCGCCACCACCCTGGCCGAGGACTGCCTGCGGCTGGCGCTGGACGCGCTGCAGCAGGAATTCGCCCAGCGCCACGGTGTGGTCCGCGATGGCGAAGGCGCCGCGCAGCAGCTGGTGGTGTTCGGCCTCGGCAAGCTTGGCGGTGGCGAGCTCAACTTCAGTTCCGATATCGACCTGGTCTACGCCTATCCGCACGGCGGCGAATCCGACGGCCCGCGCGCGCTGGCCGCCGAAGAGTATTTCGCCCGCCTTGGCCAGCGCCTGGCCAAGCTGCTGGACGAAACCACCGTCGATGGCTTCAGCCACCGCGTCGACCTGCGCCTGCGGCCGTTCGGCAGCGCCGGCCGCGTCGCGCTGTCGTTCGCGGCGATGGACCAGTACTTCCAGCGCGAAGGCCGCGACTGGGAGCGCTATGCGTGGCTGAAGGCGCGCGCGGTCGCCGGTGATATCGAGGCCGGTGAAGCGTGGCTGCAGACCCTGCGCCCGTTCGTGTACCGCCGCTACCTGGATTTCACTGCGCTCGATGGCCTGCGCGAGATGAAGGCGGCGATCACCGCCGAAGTCGCGCGCCGCGAGCTGCACGAGGACATCAAGCGTGGCGCCGGTGGCATCCGCGAAATCGAGTTCCTGTGCCAGGCGTTGCAGCTGATCCGCGGTGGCCGTGAGCCGGCGCTGCGCGAGCGCCGCCTGCTGGTGGCACTGGACGCGCTGGTGGCCGCGGGACAGATCGCGCCCGAGGATGGCAGCGCGCTGCGTGAGGCCTACCTGTTCCTGCGCCGGCTGGAGAACCGCCTGCAGATGCTGCGCGATGCGCAGACCCACGTGCTGCCCAGCGACGCGCTGGACCGCGCGCGCATCGCCGTCGGCCTCGGCTACCCGGACTGGGACGTGCTGCGCGCGGCATTGGCCGAACAGCAGCAGCGGGTCAGTACTGAATTCGCCGCGCTGCTGGCGCCGCGCAAGGGCCAGGCTGCGCCCGACGCGCTGGCCAACTACTGGCGCAGCCTGCCCGAGGGCAGCAACGCGCCGTTGCTGGCGGAAGCCGGTTTCCTCGATGCCAATGGCGCCGATCAGTCGCTGCGCGATTTCGCCCAGGGCACCGGCGTGAAGTCCCTGTCCGACGCCGCGCGTGCACGGCTGGATCGCGTACTGCCGGCGCTGCTGCATGCGGCCACGCGCTCGCCGCAACCCGATGCCGCGCTCAAGCGCGTGCTTGGCCTGCTGCAGGCGGTGCTGCGCCGGACCAGCTATCTCGCGCTGCTGGACGAACAACCGAGCGCGTTGGCGCGGCTGGTGGATGTGCTGGCGCGCAGCGCGCTGCTGGCCGAGCGGCTGGCCGCGTACCCGCTGCTGCTGGACGAACTGCTGGACGTGCGCGTGTCCGGACCGATGCCCGATGCGTCCGGCATGCTGGCCGAGTGCCAGCAGGTGCTGGCGGTGGAAGACCCCGAATCCGCACTGCGCTGGCTCAACGAGACGCGGCTGGCGCTCAGCTTCCGCATGGCGATGGCCACGCTGGATGGCCGCCAGGGTGCGGTGGACAGCACGCGGCAACTGGCCGAGCTGGCGCAGGCGGTGGTCACCACCGTGCTGGCGATGGCCGAGGCGGACATGCGCGCCGCGCACGGCGGGATTCCCGGTGGACGTTTCGCGATCATCGGCTACGGCAGCCTCGGCGGGCTTGAGCTGGGCTTCGGTTCCGACCTGGACCTGGTGTTCCTGCACGACAACCCGGCTGGCGTGGAGGCCAGCGATGGCGCACGTCCGCTGGAACCGGGGCGCTGGTATGCACGGCTGGCACAGAAGGTGATGGCGCTGCTTGGTGCGGTCACCGCCGCCGGGCGCCTGTACGACATCGACGTGCGCCTGCGCCCGGACGGTGGCAAGGGTTCACTGGTGTCTTCGTTGGCCAGCTACACCGAATACCAGCGCGAACGCGCGTGGACCTGGGAACACCAGGCCCTGGTGCGCGCACGCGGTGTGGCCGGTGATGCCAGCCTGCTGGCCGATTTCGAACAGGTGCGTGCACAGACACTGGGTCGTGAGCGCGATCCGGCCACGCTGTATGCCGATGTGCTGAAGATGCGCGGCCGCATGCGCACTGAACTGGACCGCAGCGATGCCGCGCGGCTGGACCTGAAACAGGGTGCCGGTGGCGTGGTGGACCTGGAGTTCCTGCTGCAGACCGGCGTGCTGGCGCGTAGTGCGCAGCATGCGGCGTTGCTGCAGCCACGCGACACGCCGTCGCTGATCGATGCGCTGGCGATTGCCGGTTTCCTGCCGGAAGACACTGCGCAAGCACTGCATGGCGCGCATGCCACGCTGCTCGACGTGGGCCTGGCCTGCACGCTGGACCGTCGCCCGCGACTGGCACCGACCACGCCCGCGATTGAAGACGCGTGTGCGGCGATTACGGCGGCGTGCAGAGCGGCGGCGTTGCCGTTCGGGTGATGGGTGCACCCATTAGAACAATTGCCCGGGGATGATCCGCTGTTGGTAGGTGCCGACCGTTGGTCGGCACAATCTGTCAGCGGTGATGAACTCTGATGGAGCGTGCCGACCAACGGTCGGCACCTACCGTGCTCATGTGCCATCCAAGGTTGGCACCTACCAGAGCATGTGCGTTCAGCTGGTGGCGCGCAGCGGCGCCATCTTCCACAGCAGCGCGCGGAACGGGGCCAGCAGGCACACGCCGATCGCCAGCTTCACTGCCAGGTCGCCGGCGGCCCAGCTCACCCACGGCAGCGCGGAGCCGGCAAACGCGATCGACCAGAAAATGGTGGTGTCCACCGTCGCGCTGCAGGTGGTGGCCACCATCGGTGCGCGCCACCAGCTGCCACGGCGCAGGCGGTCGAACACGGTGATGTCCAGCAGCTGGGCCACGATGAACGCCGAGCAGGAGGCAATGGCGATGCGCGGGGTGGCCACCCAGATCGACAACAACACCGCCACCGCGAAGCCGATCCACGCCACGCGGCGCGCCGGGCCCGGGCCGAAGCGGCGGTTGATCAGGTTGCTGACCAGGAACGCGACCGGATAACTGAAGGCACCCCAGGTCAGCCAATCGTTGATCGGGTACTGCACCAGCACGTTGGACAGCAGCACCACCGCGCCCATCGCCAGTACCGCCAGCACCAGGGCGCGCGGGGTCAGCGGGGCAAACAGAGGGGCAGGACGCACGGACATGGCGAGCCAGAGGGAGAAAGGGGATCACCCATTATCCGCCCCGGCCGTGGCAAAACCAAAAACGGTCGTTCAGCTTTACAGCGCTTCACTCATCACGTCACCGGCGGCGTAGGCGGTGGGGACGTAAGCCAGGGCCTGGCCCTGCGCGCTCTTCACGGTCCAGCCGGCACCTGCCTCGGTGGGCTCGAAATGCACCCGCTGGCCGACCACGAAGGCCGCCGTCTGGTCTTCATGTACGCGCGCCGGCCAGCGCAGGGTGGCGGTCTGATCGGCCTTGTCGGGCACCTGCAGCTGTACCTGGCGCTCGCCCTCCGGCGTGGTCTCCACCTTCTTCACCTCCATCGGCGGCAGCGGCACTGCCTTGGTGCGCGTGGCCCGGCCGTTGCGTTCGCTGGCCTTGAACGGCGCCTTGGACAGTTCGGACAGGCCCGCCGATGCAGCGAGCGGCACCGAGACCACGATCAGCGAGGTGATCAGCACGCTGGCCTCGCTGCTGTTCAACTGCGGCGCGGCGCCGGCATGGACGGTGGGCACCAGCAGCACGGAGAGCAGCAATGCAGAAGCGGGAACGCGCAGGCAACGGAACATGGAGACCTCCTGGTCAGGGGGGGAGACGGCGGCTCAGCGCCGGGTATCGAAGATATCGCGCGGGCCGGTGGCCTCGGGCAGGTACTCCAGCGGGCGGCCCTGGTTGTCCTTCAGCTGCCAGCCCTGGTCGTTGCCGGTTGGCTCGAAATTCACGGTCTGGCCCACGGTGAACTGCACGGCCGGGTCGCCGACGCCGCGCGGATACTGCATCGATGCGGTGTTCTGCGGATCGTTGGCATCACGCAGCAGCACTTCGCGGCGGCCATCCACGGTAGTGGAGATGGCACTCACCTCCATCTGCGGCAGCTTGATCTGCTGCGGGCGGGCCAGCGGCTGGCCGGCGTCGGCGGCATCCTGCGCTTCCTTGGCCGCTGCAGCGCGGGCCGAGGCCACCATCTGCGTGGACATTTCCAGGCTTGGTCCCTGCGGACCCGGGTCGTGGATGATCACGATGCGGCGTTCGGCGTGGGCGGCCGTGGACCAGGCCAGGCCGGTGACGATCACCATCGACAACACAGAGGTAAGCAGCGGACGCATGTCGTTCTCCTTGCGGGATTCAGGGCGTGGCGGCAGTGGCACCGGCCACCGGCACATGGGGGATCACCAGTTCCTGCTGCAGCTGGCTGCGCTGGTGCAGGAAGTCGAACACCGATTCCACCGTCACCACCGAATAGTTGCCGGAGATGCGTTCGCCGGCTGGATGGTCGGTGGTGGTGGCGTTGGCTACGAACAGGCGCGCACCCACGCGCTTGCCGAGGCCGATATGCAGCACGCTGGGCTGGTACTTCTGCTGGCGCAGCCACTGCTGTGCCTGTTCGCGCTTGACGATGGCCGGCGCGCCTTCGGCCTGCGCCATCGCCGCCGCCAGCACCTCCAGCACCCACTGGTTGGAGTTCTGGTAGTCGGTGGCGAACGGGTAGGCGACCACGTTGTAACTGGTTTCGTGCAGCGCCTTGGGCTGGATCGAGGGCGGCACCAGCATCGCGCGCAGCGCTGCACGCAAGGGGGCCGACGGCACGCCGATGCGCAGGTCGGTATGGCCGCCGCTCTCGCCGACGAAGTTGCCGAGGCCCTCGTGGTACAGCTGCGAGCTGTCGGTCTTGCAGCGGTTGAGCAGGTGCATCGCGCGCCAGCGGCCGTCGTCCTCGCGCAGCAGGAAGGCCAGGTGGCTGTGGCGCAGGCCGTAGCGGCTCAGGTCCTGGCCACCGCGCGCGGCCACCACCACGTCCACATCGGGCAGCGCGTCCAGGCGTTCGGCGGTGGTCCAGGCCACGTCCAGCATCGCCGCCTGCGACGCCACGCTCGGGTAGCGCTCGCGGCAGGCGGTGCTGTCGGCCCAGGCCGGTGCGGTCGCCAGCAGGCTGGCGATCAGCAGCGCGGCACGGAGCAGGCGGGCAAAACGATCCATGTCGGTACCTTCAGCGGCGGGCAGGCCCGCGCGCCGATCATACGCTGCTCAGCGCAGCGGGCGATCCACGCCCTTGCGCTGGAGTTCCCTGTCGCAGGCATCGCTGATCGGCGCGATCGGCAGCGGCGGGCGCTCGCCAGTCTTCGGATCGCGCAAGGCCGGTTGTTCGCGATACGCGTCCAGCTGCTGCTGGCACTGGTAGGAAATGGGGTCCAGTTCAGTGGGCGCGGTGGAGCAGGCAGCGAGCAGGGCCAGCGGCAGCAGGAGCAGGGTGCGCATGAAGACGTTCAGCGTGATGGGGGAAGCTGGACTCTAACCGCACAGTCGGATCGAAATGTTCAGAAAATGCTGGGCGATCGGGTAACGGCGGGCCATGCCACGTCGCGGGGCTTGGGCCGCTGCGCGGTAGAGTCGACTGTTAGTCGACTATCGCGCGCAGCGCGGGGTTTTCAGCGGTATCGCCAACAGCAGTCGACTAACAGTCGACTCTACAACTCCTTCGCTGTTTTCCCGGGCTCTTGCGAAAAGCCAAGCCGCGCTTTCACTTCCGCGGCCACCCGCGCAGTCTCGCGCAGTGGTTCGATGCGGTCGTACTGCCAATCCAGCCAGTGCGGCTGCAGGCGCCCGCGTTCGCGCAGCTGCTGCTGGAAGCGGGCCAGCCGGCCCTGCGCGGTCTCGGCCAGCGCCACCATCACCGGCATGCGCGTGGCGCAGGCTTCAGAGAGCAGGTTCACCGAATCGGGCGAGACCACCACGCGGTTGGCCCAGCCGAGCAGGCCACCATAGGGATTGGTACCGTCGCCACCATCGCCCCAGATCACGTGCGGCAGGTTGGCGAACTTCGCGCGCAGGATCTCGGCCAGGGCCGGCGGCGTGCGTCGCGAGGTGGTTGCCAGCAGGCTGCCGCCTTCATTGCGGATCTGCTCGGCCAGCGCCTGGAATACGCCGACCATCGCGGTCTCGTCCCACGGTGCCAGCGGCGTCGGCCCACCGACCAGCAGTGCGGTGCGCGGGCCGGGCAGGGTGCTGAAGCCGGCGAACGCGGCGCGGCCCCAGGCCAGCCAGTCGTCGTCCACCGGGTTGAGGCTGCCGAGCAGGGTGAGCACGTTGCTGCCACGCAGGGCATCGTGTTCGGGCACCACCACCACGTCCCAATGGCGGGCGCTGATGCGCGGGTCGAGGATCTGCACCACCTGGCTGCCGCGTGCGCGCAGCACGCGCAGGGCACCGGCGGCCTGGCGGCCACAGCCGATCGCCAGCGCCGGGGCCTCGGCAGCCAGTGTCGCGAAGGCCTCGCCATAGCCATTCACATCGCCGGGCAGGCGCCGCGGCGACAGCCAGCGCCAGGGTGCGCGCGGTTGCAGGAGCAGCGGTCGGTGGGTGCCCTGGCGCAGTGCCGAGGCCAGCGCGACCGCCTGGCGGACATTGCCCGCACGGCCGTCGGTGACCGTCCATGGCGCGCTCGATCGTTTCACCATTGGCATTAATTCGTTTCAGCCCTGCTGGGTGTTGCAACAGTCGCGACACTCTACACTGCGGCTCGTCGTTTCGCCCCGCGCCGCCCGCGGGCACTGACTTCCTTTCGCCGCCCTGGAGATCCACCGATGTCCCACGCGCTCGACGCCGCCGCCCTTGATCAGCTGTTCCGTACGGCCCGCACCCAGAACGCCTTCCTCGACAAGCCGGTCCCCGAGAGCCTGCTGAAGGAACTGTACGACCTGGTGAAGTGGGGCCCCACCGCGGCCAACACCACGCCGGCGCGCTTCGTCTTCGTCACCTCGAAGGAGGCCAAGGACAAGCTGGCCCCGGCGCTGTCCGAAGGCAACCTGGCCAAGACCATGGCTGCGCCGGTCACCGTCATCATCGGTTTCGACCTGGACTTCCACGAGAAGCTGCCGTACCTGTTCCCGCACACCGATGCCAAGGCCTGGTTCGATGGCCCGCAGGAAGGCCGCCACGAAGCCGCCATCCGCAACGGCAGCCTGCAGGGCGCCTACCTGATCCTGGCTGCGCGCGCGCTGGGCCTGGATGCCGGCCCGATGTCCGGCTTCGACCCGGCCAAGGTCGACGAAGCCTTCTTCGCCGGCACCTCCATCAAGTCGAATTTCCTGGTCAACCTGGGTTACGGTGATCCGGCGGGCCTGTTCCCGCGCCTGCCGCGCCTGTCGTTCGACGAAGCGGCGCGCATCGCGTAAGTCGCTGTATCGGTTTCGGGCCCGCTGTCCCGCGGCGGGCCATTGCTGCACCGTGTACCCACCCTACGATCCGGAGAGTTCCTCAGATGAGCGCCACCCGTAAACTGCTGCTGCCGCTGGCCCTGACCCTGGCCATCGCCGCCTGCTCCAAGCCGGCCGACACCGCTGCCCCGGCTGCCGATGCCGCCGCCCCGGCCACCACCGAGCAGGCCGCCACCCCGGCCGCCGATGCCGCTGCTGCCGCGCCGGCCGCCGAAGCGATCAAGATCGCCTCGGGCACCTACAAGCTGGACCCGAGCCACACCGACGTGCTGGCCCAGTGGAGCCACTTCGGCTTCTCCAACCCCAGCGCGCACTTCGGCAACGTTGAAGGCACCCTGGTGTACAACGCCGAAGACGTGACCAAGTCCACCGTGGAAGTGAAGCTGCCGCTGAGCGGCCTGAACAGCTTCACCGCCAAGTTCGACGAGCACCTGAAGAGCGCCGACTTCTTCGACGCCGCCAAGTTCGCCGATGCCACCTTCAAGAGCACCAAGGTGGAAGCGGCCGGCACCAACAAGCTGACCGTCACCGGCGACCTGACCATCAAGGGCATCACCAAGCCGGTCACCCTGGACGTCACCGTCAACGGCGGCGGCGAGCACCCGATGGCCAAGGTTCCGGCCGCCGGCTTCGATGCCACCACCACCCTGAAGCGCAGCGATTTCGGCGTCGGCGCCTACGCCCCGAACGTCAGCGATGAAGTGAAGATCCGCATCACCACCGAAGCCACCGGCGAAAAGCCGGCGGCCTGATGCACCCCACTCACTCGTCGTGAGAAGGCAGAAGGCCCGCTGAAAAGCGGGCCTTCTTTTTGCGAATGCGATCCGCGTCGATGGCGCCCGGAAACTCCGCACTGCGCGGAAAGCCTGCACTGCGCGGAAAGCCGCTTTGGTAGAGTCGACTGTTAGTCGACTGCTCTCCGCAGGATGCCAAAACCCCGCGCTGCGCGCGCGAGTCGACTAACAGTCGACTCTACCGCTGGCCGGTTCCATCACGCGCTGGCCGGTTCCATCACATCGTGCGCGGCGCGCTCAGCGCAACGCGCCCAACCATGCCACGCACGCTTCGCTCGGGCTCTGCTTGGCCTTCACCGCCAGCCCGCTCACCCGCACGAACGTCTGCGCGGCCTGCGCCACCACCTGGCGGGCGATCAACGCCGCCTGCTTGGTGGCAGCCTGCTGCTTGCGTAGCTGCACGATATGCACCGAAGGCCGGCCCACCGGCGCGTATTTCTGGTCGCGGCGCAGCACATCGGCCACCTGCGCCACTTCGAACTCGGCCTGCAGGTAGCGGTGCTGTGCTTCCACCAGTTCGCGCAGCGGCGTGCGCAGTGCAACGGTGTCGGCGAAGGCGGCCAGCGCCGCGTCGCAGGCGGCGTCATCGGTGAAGCGGGTACGCAGCGCATCCACGCTGGCCAGGGTCAGCTTGGCCATGTGGGCCTCGTTGCTGCAGGAAAGGAGCGCGATTGTCGCATTGCTTGCCGGCTGATGCGTTGAATCGGGCGGCGGAATACCTGTAGAGCCGAGCCCACGCTCGGCTCATCGCGCGCAGCGCGAGGGTTCGCCGATCGCGGAACGAAGAGCAGCCGAGCATGGGCTCGGCTCTACACAGTCAAAGGCGTGCGGACCAACGGTCCGCACCCACCAAGCAGGGTCCGCACCCACCGGCTGCCCGGTCAATCGCCGTCGGTTTCGTCCGGATGCGCCTTCCAGTAGCCGGTGGAACGAATCCAGTCGCGCGGCACGCCCAGGTGGCCTTCGATGAACTTGCGCATCATCCGCGCGCGGCGCGATTCGGTGGCGATCCAGTAGAAGACATCGCCGTCCGGGGCCTCGAAGTCGGTCAGCATGTCTTCCAGCAGCGTACTGCTGGCCGCCGGGAAGCCGTTGCGCTCCAGCCAGTGGATGCGCACGTTCTCGTACTGCGGCAGGTCCTGGCGCTCGTCCTCGTCGCGCACTTCAATGAAGGCCTGCACCTCGGCACCGTCCGGCAGCACGTCCAGCCAACGGGCGATGGCCGGCAGCGCGGTTTCATCGCCGATCAGCACGTAGGCGTCGTAAGTGTCGGCCACCACGAACGAGCCGCGCGGACCGCCGATCACCAGCATGTCGCCCGGCTGTGCGCGTTCGGCCCATGGTCCGGCCACGCCCTGGTCGTGCAGCACGAAGTCGATGGCCAGCTCGCCGGCTTCGTGGTCCCACCAGCGCGGGGTGTAGTCGCGCGAGGGCGAAGGCACCTTGCCGTCCGGGTAGCTGCGGCCTTCGGCGGTCAGCACCGGCAGCACCATCTCGCCCGCAGCGTTGGGGAAGAACAGCTTGATGTGGTCGTCGGCGCCGGGCGAATCGAAGCCGGCCAGGTCGTCGCCACCCAGCACGATGCGGCGCATGTGCGGGGTGACCTCTTCGGTGCGCAGCACGGTCAGTTCACGGAAGCGCACATCCAGGCGCAGGCGCGTGTTGTTGTGTTCGGTCATGGGGGTTACCTGTAAAGGTGTCGCGCGGGGGCGCGCGGCGTAGGGGAGACCTGGCTGGCGTCAGTCTGGCTGGGTCGTTGAAATCGGTGGTTGCTCGCTACCGGCCGTACCGTTGAGCAGGGCCGAGGCCCGCGTCAGCAGCGCCGCCACTTCGTCCGCCTCACCCTCGGCCCAGCGGCCGTGGTGATGCACCAGCGCCCGCTTGAACTCGCGCAGGGCCGCGGCCAGCGTCGGCGGCAGCGAAGCCTTGGTGATCTCGCGGGCTCGGTCGAAGGCACGCCGCTGCGCCAGCCGCACCTGGGTGCGCTGCACCTTCAGCTCGAACTCGCCAGCGGCGGTGATGCGGAAGATCCGCTTGCCGTCCACTTCCTCGGCCTCGATCCAGCCGGCCTGCTCGAAGCTGGCCAGCAGCGGGTACATGGTGCCGGCGCTGGGCGTATAGGCCTGCATGAACTGGTTGCTGATCAGCTGCATCAGCTCGTAGCCATGGCGCGGCTGCTCGCCGATCAGGGCCAGCACCAGCAGGCGCAGGTCACCGCGGCTCAGCACGCGTGGCTGGCCGTTGCGGCGGGGCACCGCCGGATCGGTGGAACGGGCTCGGGGAGAAGGGGAACGGCTCATTTCGATATATCGGTAAACGAGTGTGCAAACGATATATCGATATGTCGAAAGCGACAACACTCGATCCGGCCACAAGCGGGTCTGTTTTGGGCCACGGCGGGCGGCGCGCGCAGAAACGGGGCGCCCTTCGCAGGGCGCCCCGGCAGCAACTGTGGAAGGGAGCGGGGCCTTGGGGCCAGCACTCGGTCTCTACCCTGCGGCCGCCAGCGGCGCACTTCCAGTGCCGGATGCGGCATGTTGCCGCTGGTTCAGTGCCCGGCGCCGGAAGCGGCCGACCCCGACACCAAACCTGCCCCAGAAGCGTCATCGGCAGCAGTAACAGTGCGTCCTGCACATGGACGCAGCGGGCCTGATGCGACAGCGGGGCGCCGGCCGCAAGAGGCCGTAGCGGCCGGAAACAGGGGCCTGTCCTGCTGCTGGACAGGGCGGGACATGCCTTGCGGACACTGGCCGCATGCATCCATACGCCAGCGTAGCCAAGTGACGAAAGCCCTTGGTGCGCTACACTTTGCGGTCTAGAAATCTATACAACAGTCGCGCGCGTGCGTGCGGTTATGGGAGCGCTAATGAACTGGTTGAACGAGGTGCTGAACAACGACCCGAATCCTGTGGAAACCCAGGAGTGGATCGAGTCGTTGAAGGCCGTTATTGATGTCGAGGGCTCCGAGCGCGCGCATCAGCTGCTGGAAGGCATGGTGGAACTGACCCGTCGTTCGGGCGCCTACCTGCCGTTCTCTCCCACCACCGAATACGTCAATACCATCGAACCGCAGTTCGAGGCCAAGAGCCCGGGCAACGCCGAGCTGGAATGGCGCATCCGTTCGATCATCCGCTGGAACGCGATGGCCACGGTGGTGCGCGCCAACCGCAAGCCGGGTGACCTGGGCGGCCACATCGCCTCGTTCGCCTCCGGCGCCACCCTGTACGACGTGGGCTTCAACCACTTCTGGCGCGCCCCGAGCGAAAACCACCCGGGCGACCTGCTGTTCATCCAGGGCCACAGCGCCCCGGGCATCTACGCGCGTTCCTTCCTGGAAGGCCGCATCAGCGAAGAGCAGCTGGACAAGTTCCGCATGGAAGTGGACGGCGGTGGCCTGTCCTCGTACCCGCACCCGTGGCTGATGCCGGACTACTGGCAGACCCCGACCGTGTCGATGGGCCTGGGCCCGCTGGCCGCCATCTACCAGGCGCAGTTCATGCGCTACCTGGAAAACCGTGGCCTGATCGAGAAGTCCGACCGCAAGGTGTGGTGCTTCATCGGCGACGGCGAGAGCGACGAACCGGAAACCCTGGGTGCCATCGCGCTGGCCGGCCGTGAAGGCCTGGACAACCTGATCTTCGTGGTGAACTGCAACCTGCAGCGCCTGGACGGCCCGGTGCGCGGCAACGGCAAGATCATCCAGGAACTGGAAGGCGTGTTCCGTGGCGGCGGCTGGAACGTGATCAAGCTGCTGTGGGGCGGTTACTGGGATGCCCTGCTGGCCAAGGACACCAACGGCGTCCTGAAGAAGCTGATGATGGAAACCGTCGACGGCGAATACCAGAACTGCAAGGCCTTCGGCGGCGCGTATACCCGCGAGCATTTCTTCGGCAAGTACCCGGAAACCGCTGCGATGGTCGCCGGCCTGAGCGACGACGACATCTGGCGCCTGAACCGTGGTGGCCACGACCCGCACAAGGTGTACGCCGCCTACCACCAGGCCGTGAACACCAAGGGCATGCCGACCGTCATCCTGGCCAAGACCGTGAAGGGTTACGGCATGGGCAGCGCCGGTGAAGCGCTGAACCCGACCCACCAGACCAAGAAGCTGGACGACGAAGCGGTGCGCCACTTCCGCGACCGCTTCAACATTCCGGTGACCGACGCGCAGCTGGCCGACGGCCAGGTGCCGTTCTACCACCCGGGCCCGGATTCGCCGGAAGTGCAGTACCTGCAGGAACGCCGTGCCGCCCTGGGCGGTTACCTGCCGCAGCGCCGCCGCAAGGCCGACAAGACCTTCGTGGCGCCGAAGCTGGAAGCCTACGAGCGCCTGCTGAAGAGCAGCGGCGAGCGCAGCTACTCCACCACCATGGCGTTCGTGCAGAGCCTGAACATCACCCTGCGCGACAAGGAGCTGGGCCCGCACATCGTGCCGATCGTGGCCGACGAAGCCCGCACCTTCGGCATGGAAGGCCTGTTCCGCCAGATCGGCATCTACGCGCCGTTCGGCCAGAAGTACAAGCCGGTTGATGCCGACCAGCTGATGTTCTACCGCGAAGACCAGAGCGGCCAGGTGCTGCAGCAGGGCATCAGCGAGCCGGGTGCGATCAGCTCGTGGATGGCCGCCGGTACCAGCTACTCGGTCAGCAACGTGCCGATGCTGCCGTTCTACATCTACTACTCGATGTTCGGCTTCCAGCGCGTGGGCGACCTGGCCTGGCAGGCGGCGGACATGCGTACCCGCGGCTTCCTGCTGGGCGGCACCGCCGGCCGCACCACGCTGAACGGTGAAGGCCTGCAGCACGAAGATGGCTTCAGCCACCTGGTGGCCGGTGGCATCCCGAACGTGCGCAGCTACGACCCGACCTTCGGCTACGAAGTGACGGTGATCCTGCAGCACGGCACCAAGCGCATGATGGAAGACCAGGTGGACGAGTACTACTACGTCACCCTGATGAACGAGAACTACAGCCACCCGGACATGCCGGAAGGCGCGGCCGAAGGCATCGTCAAGGGCATGTACCTGCTGACCGACGCCGGCAAGCCGAAGAAGGGCGAGCTGCGCGTGCAGCTGCTGGGCTCGGGCACCATCCTGCGCGAAGCCATTGCTGCCGCCGAGCTGCTGGACAAGGACTTCGGCGTGACTGCCGACATCTGGTCCTGCCCGAGCTTCAACGAACTGCGCCGCGATGGTTTCGACGTGGAACGTGCCAACCGCCTGCATCCGGAAGGTGAGCAGCGCAAGGCCTACGTGACCCAGCTGCTGGAAGGCCGCCAGGGCCCGGCGATTGCCGCTACCGACTACGTGCGTGCGTATGCGGACCAGATCCGTGCGTTCGTGCCGATGTCTTATACGGTGCTGGGTACGGATGGTTTCGGCCGTTCGGATACGCGTGCGAACCTGCGCCGGTTCTTTGAGGTGGACCGGTACTACATCGCGCATGCCGCGATTGCGGCGCTGGCGAAGGAAGGGAAGATGACCGCGAAGGATGTGGCCCGGGCGATCAAGCAGTACAAGATTGATCCGGAGAAGGCTAACCCTGTTGGGGTTTGATTGACGATCTGACTAGAGAGGAGGGCGGCCAATGAGTCGCCCTTCTTTTTGGCTAAAAGAAGGAGCTTTGCCAAGTGATCTACGCTTTTACGTATGAAGGGAAAATTTTCAATCTACTGCCTCTCAATGTGCGAACTGGGCAAGGGTGGAACATCTTCAACGCCCATTCCATGTCGCTTCTCATAGGTGCGAATGGGTCAGGAAAAACCGAGTTTCTATCCAGGTTGTGCGAAGCTATTCGCGACAAGAACGAATCTGACCTGGAAGCTGGTGTCGACCTAAGTAAATACGGGGTAATTTACTTCACGCCAGCTCCGGTTGCGCGCTCTAGATTTCCACGTTCCGGAAAGAGGTTCAAACTGCTTGAGGGGGCTGACAGAAAGTTCAAGGCAGATCCCAAAGTTGTAGCTACTCTGTCGCGTGAGTTTCGATTCTCAAATTCAATCGTGGCACGCCTCGCCGTGCCGATGGAGCGGGGGCTCGACGCACTCTTTGCTGCTGCAATGGAGTTTCCAACAGACTATAGTTCTGAGTTCGCAGAGCTTTTTGGTTCAAGATTCAAAGACTACGTAGAAAGGTCCCATCGTTGGCGATCGTACGACGGCGTAACTGACGAGGAGATCGATGCGCGTCAGCAAGATATGCTTGATGCTCAAAGCAGTCTTCGAACCACGATCCGGAACTATCTTCGAAAAGCTTATGGGCCTGATTATTCGAACGCTATTCTTGCCGCTATTGCGCACGGCTCTCTGCGCGGACGCAAGCGAATCGTGGTGGCTAGACGCTTCTGGAAGGCAACTTTGCGTGGAGGCCAAGATGTCGAAGATGTTCTTCCTGACTTCAAGAAGTTCATCGAGATATTCAAAAAACTAGGGCCTAAGGTTGCAAAAAGAGGCGTGGCAATAACTGATAAGCGGCGCAGTCACTTGGAACGCCAATTTGGAGAGATTCTTTCATTTGAGCTCTCTGGGCTTAGCTCGGGGGCTGAAGCGCTCGTGAGGCAGTTCTTCAAACTAAGCTCGGCTATTGGTGAGCTTCGTTCGAATGGGATTTCTAATCTAATTCTAATGATCGATGAGGGCGATGCGTTCCTTCATATTGCTTGGCAGCAACGATATGTTGACTATCTCAATAGATTTATCGGGAAAGAGATGGAGGGGTTTGACTCTGTACAGGTTGTGTTGGCATCTCACTCCCCTGTGTTGATGTCCGATTTTCCTAGAGACTTTCTGATTAATCTTGGGCAGGGGGATTTTGGATGTCAAAAGTCGTTCGGTGCGCCATTGGAATTAATCATAGAGAGCGCCGCGGGGGCGGGAACTGTAGGTACCTTTGCTGCAAGGAGCATGAAGGGGCTAGTTAAGAGGAAATTTTTGAGGCCGCGCGATCACTACTTGATTGATCAGTTGGATGATCCAATCGTGAAATCTTTTATCTCGAGGCGGCGCAGTGATAATATCAATTGATGATGCTTGGTCTGATTATGCTATCCGGCGGCACCAGGAATATGTTAGCGATCTCTTGGATGGTGAGTTTAGAGAAGATGTGCCTTGGGGTTGCCGGTATTTGAGTGAATTCGTAAGTAGAAATAAGCGTGCAATTTCTGTGGGTGACGTCTGCGAGATAAGAAGCTGCATTGATGATTTTCAGATTATCATGGCGAATCGATCAGAGTCCGTGGCTGAAAGAATTAATGCCAAAATTGAAAGTGTATTGAGCTATTCAGCATTCTGCAGGAAGCGACCAAGCGCTTGGGACGCTTATGCACTGTGTAAGGAATTCAAGTACGACATGTGTCCGTATTGTCAGCAATCGCTTGCAATGACAGTATTTCGAGATGGCTCTGGCGCCTTCAGGCCTACCTTGGATCATTTTTACCCGAAGTATAGGTTTCCTTTTTTGGCGCTATCTTTGTACAACTTGGTTCCCTCGTGCCAATCTTGCAATAGCTCGCTGAAGGGGGCGATGGATTTTTTCGATGTTGAACATCTCCATCCATATGGAAGCACGGAATCCATATTCTTTGAGATTGACATCGATAAGTACTTGAGAAGCAGAACTAAGGGGGCGAAGGGCTGGCGCGTGAATGTGTTTGGTCGTGGGGGCGCGGCTGCTTCTGAATCTATTTCGACTTTTGCAATTAAAGAGAGGTATGAAATGCTTGAGTCGCTCGTGGATAGATTTGTTGCCAGTACATATCTGAGATTCAGTATAAATGAGGTTAAGTACAGGGATCTTATCTCAAATGCGGATTTTCAATTGGAGCTTGATGAGCTTGTTGGTTTTTCTCCGTCGGCTTACAAGAATGAGTTTATGGGTAGGATGAAGCTGGATTTATACGAGCAGATCAGGGGTAGGCTTAATCAGTCTTTGGGTGCTGGAGTGGTCAATATTTAACTTCGGAATATCTCATGGTTGATGTGGTGCAGAAATCGAAGCGATCATTAATGATGTCTTCTATTCGAGGCAAGGACACCCGTCCGGAAATTCAGGTGAGAAAGTTCCTGCACGCATCAGGATTTCGATATCGGTTGCATGATCGCAGCTTGCCTGGCAAGCCTGACGTGGTTTTGCCTCGATATCGCGTCGTGATTCTAGTACATGGATGCTTTTGGCATCGCCATACTGGTTGCCGTTACGCAGCAACTCCGGCAACTCGGCCGGAGTTCTGGCTTGAAAAGCTCGAGGGCAATCGAGCTCGAGATAAACGAGTTCAGTGTGAGCTGCGTGCCTTAGGCTGGAGGGTTGCGATCGTTTGGGAATGCTTTCTCAAGAAATCCTCCAGTGATTCGCTCACGAGATTGAGTCGTTTCATAACCTCAAATTCGGATTTCGAGGAATTCTCCTAGATTCAGTTCTTTAGTACTGAGTAGACTACATCGGCGATCTGCCTAGCCATCCAAGGCGGGACAGCGTTGCCAACTTGACGGAACTGAGCCCCGCGCGAGCCTTCAAAGAAATAGTTGTCAGGGAAAGTCTGCAGTCTAGCAGCCTCGCGAACAGACAGGCTTCTCAACTGAGACGGGTCCGGATGAATGAAGTAATGGCCATCTTTCTGAAGGTGGCTCGTTACCGTGGAGCTCGACTCATCGCTGCGCTGGACCTTGAAGCGATCAACAAACTTCCCGCTTGTCCAGTTCTCATGGTCTGGATGCATGCCTTCAGGGAATTCGCCAGCACCACGTGGCGACCTGCCATGAATTTTCGTGAAAGCCGATGCATAGCCATAGCGAACGAGATCCATCCACATATGAGGGCGAACCTCATGATTCAGAATGTAGCCGAGTCGCTCGTCCAGCAACCACGGCTTGAGATGCTCTGGAACCTCATTCACTGTCGCCGTCCACGGCCTGGCCCTGCCGCCAGCGCCAGCATCCTGAGCAGGTACCAGTTTCGCTTGGCTGCGTAGTTCAGCTGAAACCTTCGCATCGTCAGACAATTCTGCCGCACGGAGCAGAATCTCCCTGGCGGCATCGGGCCAATTCTCGAAATCGACATTGGTGATTCCGCTTCTGAGATGAGGCATTCCGCCGATCACTTCGCCCACGCTGTATTTGGCCGGCGCGCGATTGATTTGGCGGAGCGATGAAACGTCAACGTCTTCCCGGACACCGAAAAGAACCACGCGGTGCCGCGCCTGAGGAACACCAAGCTCTTCGGCCCTCAGAATGTATCGGCGTCCATCGTCGTCGTCGAACAGACCACTCTGATCCGCTACCAAAGGGATAATTCGGTAGCGCGGGCCGTTCCGACCACCAGGAGCTCGAAGGTCCGCGAGAATGCGCGGGAACATCAGCTCACCGCCCACCTTCGAGGAGAGAATGCCCTTGACGTTCTCCATTACAAACGCAGCGGGTGAGTACTTCTTGATGATCTTCAAGTAGTGCTGGTAGAGGAAGTGGCGCGGATCTTCCTCTGCCTTGTAGCCCACCACGCCACGGTTTCTGGCGCGTCCGACCAAGGAGTACGCCTGGCAGGGCGGTCCACCAATCAGAACCCAAGGGTCTTCCTGCGACGCAACTTCGCGAATGCGGGCATGAAGCACCTTGTCGTCTTCGGGATCACCGAGCTTCAACTGCCTCGCCTCATGGCAGGCATTCTCCCACTCAGTCTGGGTCGCGTCCGTCCAAGGTTGGTCTACCCGTCCTGCCACGTAGTCGTAATAGCTATCCGGCACCTTGTGGGGTGCGAACTGGCGATAGAACGCGCGAAGTCGAAGCGTCTTGGCTGCATTGACCTCCATTTCGGCCGAAATGGCGATCTTGAACGGGCGCGACTTCGAAGAGCGGGAAGGGGTGTAAGCGGAGAACCCTTCGCCCAGCCCACCGGGGCCTGCGAAGATGTCGACGACTGGGATGTGCATGCCTTGCTTCACAATTATAAATAGGGGCGCAGATGCGCCCCTCTAACGCCGCCAGGATGTCATGCCCTGGGGCACTTTTCAATAAGAATCAGACTACTTCGACCACTTCGACCACTTGGGCCGCTGCGTCCTTGAATACGCTCGCAACCGTGTCAGCGAGCTCCTGATCTTCCAGTACGCCAAGATCAACGATCTGGTACCTGAGGCGCAGGAGCTTTATAGCGCAACGCATGATGTCTTCCATGTTCCCTTTGGACTCACTTGCTGCCGCTTGGGCCCAACCGTGGGCGATAGCTTTTGCAAGTACCCGGTTCCCGCCAATCAGTGGACGCTCAAAGATCGCTACATGGGCGTCCTCTGTCAGAGCTCTCAGCAGGCGCCACCGATCAACGCCCGCTTCGGGTCCCAAGTCAAGCGCTGACGCTCGCATGTAGAGCCGCTGCAGAGCATTACGTACCCCGCCGCTGAATCGCTCTTGAGACTTGCTCTCGAATCGCCAGCGCACAACGTCGGGCAGCAATACAGTGGTCAGATAGGCCCAGACGTCATCCCGCAACCCTTCGCCACTTGCTAGTGAGCCAAACGACGCAAGGGCAATGGCTGCGTCACGATCGAACTTGGCGCGCCCGGTCTGCCCCGACAAGGTGGGAAACCCACACCCCTCCGCAGTCTTGCGAATAGTCGCGGCGATCTCTTCAGCCACACGATGCTCTCTGACTCCCCCACTTGCTGCATAGCTCGATAGTGAGGCGTGGTCATTCAAAAAGGCTACGGCATCGTCGGACGAGTAATCCGTGCCGAGCTCCGCCACCAGGCGGCTGACGCCCAAACGGGACAATCTTGGGAGAAGAATGGTGGTCATGTGGTCTGCTCTCCAACATCGGCGGATGCAATCAGTGCAGCGTTGAATGCCCCAGGGTCACTCTCGAGCAATCGGACGATACCTGCCAGCCCGCCTTCGTTGGGGAACGCCTGACTGAGCCAGTGATTCGCCACCGCGCCAACCGAACCCTCCTCGAACGCTTCGAGATCCAAGTCCTTGCTGTTACGCAGGAGAATGGTCGAGCACATGTGTGAGGCGACGCCGCCAAGCACTGCCTGGATAGTTGCGCGATCACCCAACAGGAACTTCTCAAGGAATGTCTCCTCGTCAGAGTTGACATAGAGAACGACCTTCGAGGAAAAGTCGCCGGAAAGATCCTCTGGCCGCCATTCGACATACCAGGGAGCATGCTCATGCGGCTTGCCGGCGAAGGCAGCTCCGAAGCCAATGGCGGAGACCGGGAATCTGGAAGAGCCTCCGTCTTCGATCAGCACATCACAACTGCTCTCCCACAAGCGAGACCCTTTCAGCACTGGTGAAAGTGGCGTTGCTTCAGTGGACGGCGCGGTCAACGCAATCGTCAAACGCATGGCCAGCTGAGAGGACAGCGTGCTGCCTGGAACCGATACCTCCAGAAGGGCTGATGGGTTTTGCTTGGAGAGTGGGAGTGCCTGTGCATACTGAACTTGCCTAGGCAACTGCCCCTGTCCTGTTCCAATCAGAAGCTGTGCGGATGCCAGCCAATCTCCCTCTCCAAACTGAAGCGACTCGGACGCGGAATCCCAATCAATCTGAACACTCCCGCGTACGACCAAATCGCGGGCGTAGTCCCAGTCAGCCAGGACTTCCGGTGCAGGAAGAAGTGGAGCGTTGGGGTCTCCCACAAACCAGCCACTGAACTGGACCGCTTCATCCGGAATTCTTAGGTACGGATACGCGATTCTGCTCATGCCGCGTCCTCACTAAGTACTCGGACTGCGACAGTCACAGCAGCGCCCTTGACCATTCGAACAACCGCGGTAACCTCCCCGCTCAATAGCCCAACGTCGAGGATCTGACCCTTGCTGCTCAGGTCGTGTGCTTCCAGTGACACGCTGTGTAGTCGTGGAAGCAGATTCGAGGGTACGTCTTCTGCACTGATTCCATTGCCATCAGCGACCAGCTTCGGCTCGACGATGAGCGTCAGTGGTCCTTGGCTCCCGTCATTGGTCAAATCAACCCTGAACGTCGCAAGTGCTGCGCCGTCTTGAGCAAGAGAGAGTCCAATCATCTCGGGTGAAGATAGCCGGACGCCCTTCTTGGGTGATGGACCACCGCGCTTGGATGGTTCAGGTTTTCCAGCGCCGCGGGCGCTTGTGGGTGAGAGAAAGCGCCCCATTTGCCCGGCAGTTGCCGCGAGACTGGGGGACGCAGGGTCCGCTGATCTGCTGAGCGACTTGGTAGGCACAAATGTATCGGCATGGGCTCTGAGAGCCCGCATGCCGACTCGAACCATCGTCTGTTGCTTTCCTTTGGGAAGATTGTCCGGTGCCCAGTCATCGTGCGTTGGTGGCTCCGCCTGAGCAAAGGCTTCCTCCACCTCCGACTCAGCCGAGCAGACAAAAACCCCTGCCCACTCATGCAGGGAGTCCGGATAGGGGGCGCCGCGTAAGTACTTCACCACTAATTCGACAGGGCGCATCAAGGCAATGTGCGATGCACCTGCCAGGATGTCTTCACCATTGGAAGAAGCCAGTGGATGCCTCTGCGCCGCGACCCCCGGGGCGAATGCGAGCTTGCCCAATGCCTTTGCAGGACGCTGAGATCGAACGTCCTTCAATGAACCCGCATTGGAACGAATGTCGGCGAGTGCCCGGCAGAAGAGGTCCAGTGGCGGGAAAGCCTCAGGCGCTGGGACATCCAGCGGCTGGCCGTCAATCTCGATGCTGACCGTCAGGCGGCGGTCAGCCGCGGTCGTATCCGACATTCTTGGCCAGAAGTTCAGGAGTACACACGTAATCAGCTCACGACCCAGTTCCTGGGTGGAAGAGACTTCAAGCTCGGGATCTACGATAACGATAGAGGTCCCGCTATCAGCCTCGGATCGAGAGAACATCCCCAACTCGCCACTCAAGTCGAGTGCGTGCGCTCCGGTCGCGGGAGCCACGCTGTCGCTGCCCGCGGGCATGCCCCACCAGTGGCGCCCCGTGAAACGCCGAATGCCAGTTCCGACACTCGCGTCGAAAGCCTCTCCCAAGTGGCAGGCCATAAGACGGCGAACCGGCTTTCCCTCATTGAAAGTTTGGCTATCAACTAGGACAAGCGAGCACGAACTCATTGCGTAGAGCGAGCTCTTTCCATAACCGTAGGTGCCGCCACCTTGGTGGCTGTCTCGTGCTGCCCCAACGTTCTTGAGGAAGTTGACGAAGTTAGCCCGCTCGTCTCCCGACGGCGCGACATCGGCCTCTACAGGGCCAGAAAGGCCCACCGTACCAAAATCGGCTATCTCAAAAACCCAGAGTTCGGGCTTCTCCAAAGAGTCGCTGAGAATCTGCTTGGAAGGACCGCCGGCTGGCATCTGGGCCAACACTGAGTTCGACAGGGTGTTCCGCTCGGTGTCCCTCAACTTCCGCAGGCGAATACGTGCCTCAGGGGATCGTCCAGGCAGGGTTGCGTCAATTACGTTCTGCAGACTCTCGCGCACCAATGTCTGAAGCAGGTTGAGGTTGGGTCTCCCCAACAGTCGCTTGAAGCCTTCCCCCGCAAGGTTCCCATTCTTTGAGAAGGGTTCGCTGTATAGCTCAAGTTTCATGAGAAGACCGCCTCGTAGACGTGTTCATGCTGAGTGCTCGGTACCAATTGGTCCGCGGCTGAACCCAAATCAATCGTGTATTGGACATCGCCAACGCCGGCCGGAAGTTGTCCATGTGGCAGCAGGCTGGTGGTGAGCCTTGGGAAGTTGTCAGAGACTGAATAAAGCCTGATGGCCTCCAAGGTGGTGCGCAGAGCGTTCCACTCCGGAGCCCTGGAGTCCTGACAGCCCATCGATGCCAGACGACTGACAATGGCATCTTCCTTAACTCCCAATGCGATCAACTCTTTGCAGAGCTGTTCTACATAAACATTTCCGGCTGCAGCCCTCTCAAGCACTACGTGAGCTAACCAAAGCGGGGTGTCAGCGGGCGGAGAGAGCTGTTCGAGCCCATGGATGTGCACATTTGAGCTCTGCAGAAAGGCGGTGGACTTGACTTCCAACGCGCCGCCTGGACCTCGAAAGTCGTGTCGTTGACCCAAGGGACCGGTCCAGGAGTCAACTGCCTGCGCGCTTCGCCTTACACCCTCTCGAAGAACCACAAGCTCGCCGAGCAAGCCGAGCACCGTGCTCACGTCAACCGGAGCTTGAGGCTCCTCTGCCAGTAGAATTCGAAAATCTCTGATGCAGGACGCCACGGCGGCCAGCGGAGGTATGCCGTCTGCGATTCTAGAAATGATATGCGTGCAGAGATCGCCGAAAAGACTCTCCAGTCGCCGCTCGCGAAGGCCAATGTCGACGTAGAGCGACCAGATGCCACTGAGCGAAAGTCGCGTGATAGATATATCAACGCTGGGTCCCCCAAGCTTTCGTACATCAGAGGCCGACACCCCAGCTGACACTGGAATCAGCAGTCTCGGAGCTGCGTCAGGTGTAAGTGCATAGCGAATGGCACCAAACCCGGAGTCAACCCCTGCGGCCACCGTTGCGACGTCCACTCCGTCTCTCCGCTGCGTGCTGCTGCGAAGCGAGAGCCAGTGTTCGTGGGCAGTCTCACGCATCCTGCGCCTGCTCTGTATTGCCTGCTTCCACATCCTCGAGCTGATCTGGCGTAGGGACGTTCAGTTCCACGCTGAAGTAACGACCGGTTCGGTCAATGCGCCCTGGGAATACGAATCCGAGGCCGATGAGGTCGCCCTTGGCGTTCAGTGCTACGCGATGATCGCCGGCCCTGCTCGGTTCAGAGACACTGTCTATCGGGTACACCAAGAGAAGGGGAGTATCGGGACGATAGCTCTTCAGCTTTTCCCATCCATCGGTCGACTGAGCATCAGAGTCCTCAACATCAGCGAGCACATCTTGTTTCGACATCAAAGCCTTGATGTCGGCATAGTCAGATGACTCGGGCAACCTGGAACGAATGACAGGTCCAATGTCACTCAGGCCACCCAAGTGGACTCGCCGCTCAGCCCTGCTGGAGCTCACAATCGCGACATTCCAGAACGGCATGCGACTGGCGGATCCATCAATGTAGGTCAGCAACATCTCTTTGGTGAGATTTAGCTGCTTGTCGCACATGCTGTAGTTGGCCAGGAACTTTCGAACTACAGTGCCGGGAACATCCATGAAGACGTTCTCCTTTATCCGCGAGTATTTCTCAGCAATCAGCTGGTCAACAAGGCTCGCCGCGGCGCTCCAGTTCCTGGAAACCACGTCCGAGTCGGTGTGATCAAAGCGAGTCGTTTGCTCGTGCTTTCCGTCGAAGCTGATGCTCGTCCTGATTGCATGCCGCATCTTCGCCGCTGACGTGATCGCGAGTCCGGGAATTGACCGAACCTTTACTGCGAAGTCCAGTGGCGAAACCTCTGCCGAACGATAGGTGGAAATTTCCTTTCGGATCTCCTCCTCTACCTGCGCCAGCGCTCGGAAGTTTGATATCAGGTCTTGGGTCGTCCAGAGACGCGGGAGATCCTCGTATCCCTTTCTGAACCCAAACCAGCGCCCCATCTGTAGCAACGTGTCGTACTGGCGAGAGGTGCGCAGGAAGAAAGACACTGAGAGTCCTTCAAGGGTAAGTCCGCGCGCCAGCACCGATCCGCCCACGACAATGTAGGTCTTCGCATCGCCAGTAAAGTCCAGGCGCTCGAGACTCTCGCCGTTCTCAACAACGAGTTCCAAGGCTTCCAGAACCTCCGGGAGGAGGGGCTTGAGTGTGCTGTCCAAGAGTGTTGGGTCGCTCTGATCACTCAGGGGGCTTCTGACAATCTCCTCTGAGAAAACTTGGCGCACCAAGTCTCCGACGGCTCCGGAGAGCGACTCAATAGAGCGACGATTGGCTGCCAGCCAGGCGCGAATGGCATCCGCCATGCTGTCGTGCTGTGCAATGTATGCGGAGGTGTGAACAAGCATCGTCATGTGCTCGCTCTGCTGCCCTCGCGCGCGGCGAACGGCGCAAGTGATCAGGAACCAGACGATTGCCTTCTGAAGCTGAGGCGTCACATCCGGCGTGAAAGTTTTGTGGCCGTTCTTTCCCTTAGGAACCAGCTGATCGACCTCTTCCGACGGTATGGATCGGAACATGTCTCGTCCGAAGTCGACAGCATCATCGTCGGCGGATGCGTCGGCCTCACCGAAGACCTCAAGTGTGCCGAAGTAACCCTTGGGACGAGGCAGTGCTGTAATGAAGTCCTCGGGATAGAGGTCGTCCAGTTTGTCTGCGCGAACCGGGAACGGATTGATGAATACATTTGCAAACGGCGTGGCGGTATAGCCGACGTACGAAACGCAAGGCAGCGCCGCTATCAGCCTTCGGATCGCTTCGTTGATCCGAGTCATCTCTTCATCATCGGCACCGGAATTCACGGATGCCTGATCGCACTCGTCATCGATGATCAGTGCCTTGAGCTTTCGCTTAATTGGCCGAGCCGTATTTGTCACAGTCTCGAGCAATTTCTCGAGGCGCGTAGACTCCTTTTTAATTACAGCCAGCTGAGCGCCACCCTTGTGCGGCATCACAAATTGACCGTTTGGAGGCCTGACAAAGTCGCCGCTGTCTTCCGCAGTGGTGTACTTCTGCCACAGGGTGCCGTGCCTGTTCACAACATCTGCTTCGATGCGGCGCTGAGTCTGTGCGCGAAGCTTGTTTGTGACGCCACCGAGAAGAATGATGAGGTTGTAACCAGCATCCACCGCCTTGGCGATGACCGCGGTCATGTTTGCAGTCTTTCCTGACTGGACATAGCCAACGACCAGTCCTCGACATCTGAACTCGTCCTCGGCTGGATTTGCTAGCAGAGAGACGATCTCGGAGGAGGAGTCATCCAGCGACTCGGACGCATCCTTCCACTTCTTGACTTCGCGGAGATAGTTCAGGAGCGCGGGCCAGTGCTTGTCATGTTCCGTCGGCCCGTTGTACCAAGTTGGCCGTGGCTTGATCAGCGAGTTCTTGCGCAGGATCTCTACGTTCTGGAACGACGAACGCACCAACTCGATAGCCGCCTGGAAGTTGGCATCCATCTGTTCAGGGAATGGGCCCATCACCGTTTCGAGGGCCTGGCGCGCCGCCGCCGCGGCTGCGTCCAAGGTGTCATAACTTGGGAGCTTCTCCCGGATAATCGTGGAGAGGGCTTCTACTTGTGTATTCAAGTCGGCATCCTGCGCATTCGTAAACTGGGGGCGGCGACAGGCATCGAGCCGAATGCGCCCCCTGCGACATCCATGCCCTTTGGGAGGGTCGTCAGACAGTGACCCTTGTCTCTGATTGTTTACGACAAGAACCGTCCATGCAACCACCATTTGGTCGCATTCGGCCTCAAATTCGGCTATCCCCACGGATCTTCAGCCTTCAGCCGAGCGTCGCCCCTTGGCGCGCACTGTAGGCTTGTGAACATCGACAGCCGGGCTTGTGACATGAGCCACCCAGGGCTTGTGTTGCCAGCCGAAGCAGCAAGCAACCCTCAGGTGGACGCCTTTACCTCATGGGCCAACCGAGCCTGTTGGTTTTGACCTTGGGGTGCCCGTACCTACGGTGCCAAGCAGATGGCCTGTGGTGCGTGATCGAGGGGATGCCGGTGCAGGCTCCTACCGCTGCAGCTGCACCCACTCGCTGGCCATCACCGTCAACGAAAGTACCGCCATCAGTAGCCCCTACATTTGCCGGTCGACCAGACGCTTCTCGGGCGCGCCGTTCTACCGCGTGAGCTCCTTAGCCAAGTCCAGTTCGGCTGGGGCGCGTAGGGGAGGCTAAGGTGCAATTGGCGTCAGCCAACTGCATGCGGACGACGAGAGTGTGCAGCACGAGATTAAGGTGCAGGGCACAGTGGTGGCGGCTAGTCGTATCATAATGCGGGCCTTGCAGAGGTGGTCCAGAGTGGTCTCCCATTCCGCTGTACTCACATTCGCTAGGCGCGCGCCCGCTCCGCCACAAACCGCCCACTCCAATGCGATAGCAGCGGCACAACGCAGGGAACATCAATTTCCCTATCCGCGTACAGCACAATAACAAGCTGCTCCAACGAGTTATCCACCAGCATCACGGGTATGCCGTCACAGCTGACCTCGAAGTATCGGTCTCCCGCGTAGCGCGCGTGCTGTACTAGGCCCCCGCGCACCAGTCGAACGGCTTCCTCGCGCATGACAGCAAATTCAGCGTCGGACACCTTCCGAAACGTCCGCAGTTCCAAGTCGGCCTTGGGTGCATGCCGGCTGGCGATCGCCGCAGACAGCGCCGCCAGCAGCACAGCGCCGTAGATCAGAAGCTTCATTTGACACTCTGCAGATAGCGGATGGACTAGAAAACGAATGGTCAACCGATGGCGCTCGGATGGCCAGCGGTCGAACGACAGGCGGCCAGATCCACCTGGGCTACTCCCGCACCTGCAACCGCTCAGCCACCTGCGCAGTCAACGCCACACACGCCATCTTCAACCCTTCCATCACCCGATCCCCGAGGTACTCCTCGGGCGCACCGTTCTGCCGGGTGCGCTCCGCAGCCAGCATCAGCTCCGCCACCACGCGCAGCCCGGCTAGCGCGCAATCCGCATCCGCCAGCTGAAGACACCGCCCAGGCAGTTGATGCCGTTCAGGCCAAGGCTGGCCATCCGCAGCCGCACCGGTTCCGATGCGGTGCAGCGTGGCGACGAAGGCGTTGGGATCGACGGACGGTTCGCGCTCGGGTTCGGCGTTGTCCGGATCGTACTGCGCGTGCAGGGAACGGAAGTCCGATGTGTTCATGGCAATGCTCCGTACAGGACAGATAGCAGCGCCACCAATAAAGGTGGCGGACGGTGCGGGCTCGAAAACCGGTAAATGCCAGACCGGCGGGTCCGAAGACCCCCACGCACCGCCCGCCATGGAACGCGAACGGATTGCCAGCCGACGCCACATAAAAGGTGACGTCGGCTGGCAAGCGCATACAGCTGGCATAAACACGGGTTTTCGAGTCCCGCGCCACCCTTTTCCGGTGGCATGCCAAGGTGTACTCGCATGGTTGCGAGATGCCAAGAAACCGTAGACCGCAGGGGCCGTAAATGCTGACGCTTACGGCATTGTTGCATGGCGCGCGCGCGGCAGAACCCTTGCGGTGCAGTGGTTTCGGCCGGTGTTAAGTTATCGCCCCAATGCGCATTGAAAAGCACGGTTTGCAGCTGTTCTGAATCCCAAAAGCGACACGTAGCCCACAGGGCCCATTCGCGCAGCGTGCCGATTGCGACACAACTTAACTTTGCAGCGCCACGCCCGGCCGTGGCCACAGCGCATCGTCGCGCTCCAGGTCGTAGTCGCTGCCGAACGCCAGTGCTGCTTCGCGTGGAGGAAGGTCCGCGTAGCAACTCAGCAGGTACTCATCCATGCCGGCATCGCGATGATCGATGGCGAACAGGTGGAAGAGCTCCTTGTCGAAGGCTTCCAGCCATGTCGGGTCGATCTTGGTCATGGGCGTCCTCCAGTTGAGGAGGGAGAATGGTCTGCCTCCGTTTCAAGGGATGCGATGAAGGGCAGAACCTGCTTCTCAGCCATCACAGGGTGGCATCAGCGGAAACCGTGAGGCTGTCGCATCTGCCTCGAAACGACCATGCCAAGAGGGGTAAACTCCATCAGCGACATCATTGAAGGGAATCCAAGGACGCAGGCGATGAAGCGAAGCCCCACCCAAGGCCCTCAAGCGGGTCAGTTCTACTTGTTCTCACCAGATCTGGAAAGCAGCCGTCCTTTCCGCGGCGCCGAGGTTGAGAACCTGTCGGTGCTGCTCGATCCACCGCGCATCATTCTGCGCCCGGACAACGGGGGGTTCCCAGCGCTTCGCGAGAAGCCACGCGTCGTCCTTGATGCTTCCAAGGGCCCTGAGCCACGTGACCTGGAGGGCGGCTTCAGCGGGTACTGGCTCGTCTCGGAACGGCTGTGGCAGGTGATGAAATCCGTGGATCCGCATGCGTTCGACTTTGTTGAGTGTGATGTTCGCCTGGCCGATGGCACACCTATGCCACGGCGTTTCCTGTGCGACGTGGTGCGTGAACTGGACGCGATAGACGAGGGGCATTCAAGGCTTGGTATCGAGATCGATGAGGACTTCGTCAACGGAAAGTTCTATTCGATTGCAGGCGGGGCGAGTCTGGCCATTCGCTCTGAGGTGGTGCGAGATGGGCATGTCTTCCTGACTCCATTCAGCACCTTCGTGATCGCGAGCCGCGAATTTGTTGATGCAGTTCACGCGGCGGGGATTCCGACGAGTCCTCGGGATAGCGGCATCTCCTTCGTGGACGCTGCGGCAGTCTGACCTTAGGGAGCAGACAACTGATGGCAGACCAGTTGCGACGTGTTGAACAGCCGCACGGTTCAGTCAGGCACGCCCGGCTGTAGCCGCCGCCCATCGTCCGGCTCCACGTCGTAGTTGCTGCCGAACACCAGGACTGCCTCGTGCGGTGGAAGGTCCGCATAGCAGCCCAGCGGGTGGTCGTCCAAGCCGACTTGGCTATTGTCGATGACGACCGAGTGAAGGGCTCCCATTGGACGGGTGATCTACGTGTAATGGATTTTCGCTGTCATCCGATACCGGCTGCTGCAGACCGGGTTACAGGAATTTTGCCCATTCAGCACGTATCTTTAGGATTGCCAGTATTTGCTCCGTGAGCGGCCCCCGGTAAGCTGTGTCCAGTGCAGGAATCAGAATGAGATGGAGATAGCGCATGGATTCAACCTCAGCTAATCGCCCCCGGAAGGGGGAGTTCTTTCTCCTTGAGGCCGGTGCAATCAGCGGCCCTGCATGCGGGGTCGTCTTCGAGAATCTGGATCGTCTGCTGTCTCCTCCCCGCATGATCCTGCTACCAGAGGAGGGGGGCATTCCACCACTCCGCGAAGTTCCGCGATTGGCTTTCAATCCCAGCATGGGCGCACCGCCGCGGGATCTGGAGCCGGGATTCAGCGGATACTGGCTGGTCTCGAAGCGACTGCACGACGTGATGATTTCCGTTGATCCTCACGCCTTCGCCTTTGCGGAAGTTGACTATCGGCTGGAAGATGGTAGCCAAGGCGACCGCCGCTACTTGTGCACTGTGATCCGGGTAATTGATGCGTTGGACGAAGGTGCTTCCAAGCTTTTTATTGATAACTCCGAAGATTTCATCAACGGGAAGTTCTACGACTTGGGTGGTGGTGCAAGTGTGACGTTTGATCGTGGCGCGCTCGGCCAGGCGCACGTCTTCAAGACACCTTATACAGCCTCTGTCTTTTGCGACCACGTGTTCAAAGACGCAGTGGAAAGCGCTGGCGTGGCTGCTGACAATGATGCCGATGGCATGTGGTTTATTGACGCTGCAGATATCTAGCCGCTTTGCAGCTGCTGAGCAGGAAGGAGCCTGATCGATGCCTCGCAATGGACCTCACTTTCAAGACCATCACGCCATCGAGCAGCGCACACTGGCGCGTAGTCCGCTGCTCAGGATGCTCGCCGACACCGGTCATTTTGATATCCACGCTCCGGAGAATCGGATTTTTCTCCCAGCTGATCCGGCGTTCGCTCAATCGCTGGGAATTACTCCGCACAGCGGTGGCCCTATCGCCGACTATCAGATTGGACTTCTGCAACGTTTGCGTCGCCTGGAGCAGACGCCCGACGGAATGGCCGCGTTCAACGGAGACGCTGCCGCACAGGCGCGGATTTCCGGGCGGGTAGAGGCGCTGCGGGACACGGTACGGGTTGGCCTGATCAATGGTGATCTCTACACCAACGCTCCCTATGGTCTGAAGCCTGACGATATTCGGCCACAAATTCAGAGCTTCTTCTTCAACGAAGCCCGTTATAGCCAGTTAAGCGCTCCCCAGCTTCAACAGCTTAGGAGCTTCACGCCGATCGATAGCGGCTGGGCGGGTGTTACTCATTCGGAGCATCGAGTAGTGACCACGCTCCGGCACATTCAGTCATCTCCCAATCCGTTAACACGTGGAGGTGGAGCGGAGTTGCAGCGTCAAGGCCTTTCGGAGGCAATCTCCGGCGCCTACCACGGTGGCAGGCTGAGCATATCCTCAGAGGGAGTCCTGATAGTTGAGAATGCTCTGGGTAAGGAAGCGGCAGACCCATTGCGCGTTCCGCAAGGCCAGCGAGGATTTGCAACTACCAGCATCCTCCTCGGCGAAGCCTCCACCAGCCAACTTATCCGCTCCGGCGGCCTGCTCGCATCCGGCGCCGACGCCGTCATCACCGCCCGCCGAACCTCGCAGCTGCTGGAAGAAGGCAACGGCACCGCCGCCCAGTCCGAGCTCACCCATGCCTTGGCGCGCAACGGCGGTGGCTGGGTCGGTGGCATGGCCACGGCATCGGTGATCGGCACGTCCAGCTTCGTCCCTGCGGCCATCGTCGCGGGTGATGCGCTGCTGATGAGCAAGGCGTTCGACAAGGGCGCCGATCTGCTCGACAACCGCGCCATCTACCAGCAGACCGACAAGGCCGATGTCACATGGCAGTTCGATGGCCGCAACTGGCAGCGTCAGGCGGTCATGGACAGCGCGGGCGACGGCCTGGGCAATCCGGCTGAGCGCAGTGTGGGTGCCAGTTACGAGAAGGCCCGCGAGCTGGGCGCATACGCCCACGTAAAAGCGGTAGAGCTGGCGCTGGGCAAGGCGCCGCCGCCGCAGGATCCTTTCAGCATCCCGGCGAAGGATGGCGAGAGCCGTCTGGACAACCCCAACTGGCACCGCGATGCGCAGACCGAACAGTGGACGCGGCAGGTCAAGATCGGCCTGACCGGCGCCAACGATCGGGGGGTGTATGAGACGCAGACCGCCAGCCCCGAACGCGCCAACGAGTTGAATCGTGAGGCGGTGCAACGCATCGAGAACAACATCGCCAACGGCAAGGCCGCGATTGCCGCCAGCTACCTGGAGACTTACGTCGCTACCCGCGCCAGCGACTTCGTGCCGCTGGTGCCGGAAGCGGTGGAGCAGGCGCGTGCCAGGCCCGACGCCATCCAGGGCTCGGACAACCAGCTTTACCAGCGCGATGACGCAGGACAATGGCACCACGCTGGCCAGATCGCGCAGGGCAACATGGCGCTGGAGTTGGAGCTGACCCGCACCATCCAGCAGCCGTCGCTCGATCAGTTCAACCAGACCATTGCCGCATTGGACGCGCGACCGTTGCCATCTGCGGCGGAAGTGAACCAGAACGAGCTGCGCCACAGCTACTACGCTGCGGGCATCGCGCTGACCCCGGCGTGGGAGCAGGCCATTGCCCTGGCCACGGCACGCACGCGCGAGCAGCACGGCATTGCGGGTCCCACGCTGCAGGAACTGGGGCCTGTAGCCGAAGGCGACGCGGGCGCGTCCCGGCCCATCACCCATTACCAGGTAGGCCAGGATGGCGTGGCGCGTGCCGTCGCGACTACCAGCACGCAGGAGCTGCAGGCCGCATGGAATGAGATGCGCGCGCGTGCCAATGAGCAGGCACCGTTGCCCGACTCGCCCGAGCTACGCATTGCAGCGCTGTCGGCGGGTGAGCAGGAGGTGTACCGGCAGGCACTGCAGGAGGCAAATCGGCTCGGTGCTGCGCAGGTAGATGTAGGACAGGTTGCACGAGCAGCCGCACAGCTGGCACATGGCGACAAGCCATCCGAGCAGGATGGGAACGTGGAAGTGCGGCCTGAAGAGCCGGCGACTGCGCAACCCATCGCGCCTGCGACGGTTGCGGCAGCGCCGCCAGCGGTAGCGGTCACGCCACCGCCTACGCCTGCGGCACAGGACAAGCCCGCGCCTCAGCGGCACGCCGAGCAGCGCGATCCGCCGCGGCGTGAGGCGGAGCCCCAACCTCAGCCCCATCCAAACAGCGAGGCGCCCACCGAGAACCGTACCGCCTCACAGACGCCGGAGCCCGCTGGGCCGATGCAGGCGCACCCGGTCGAATCCGAGCGTGCGACGCCACACTCTGCCGCGCCTCTGGCAGCGGCAACGCAGACGGTGCCCACGCAGCGCACAGAGCAGGCAGCGGAACCGGAGAAGATGGCCCCGATGCCTGCGGTTGCGCCCACTCCAAAGCAGGACATGGCAGTGCAGGAGGTGGAACCGGTGCCGTTCAAGGAGCCGCTGCCTGCTGAGCCTGCGCGCGATCCATGGCCTTTGGAGCAGGAAGCGGCACAACACGTGCCAGAGCCCGAGCTGGCTACATCGGATGACCTCCAGCCTGTCACTGCGGCTGTCAATGTTCCTGCCCAGCCCACAATAGCGCCAAGCCTTGAGCCAGCCGCGCCCGCACCGGATGAGGCATCGAGCCCGAACAGGGCGCTGCAGGACCCCACGCAGCCCGGCCACCCCGATCACGCGCTGTATCAGCAGATCCGCGAGGGCGTGGAAGCGCTGGACGCCAAGCACGGCCGCAGCTTCGATGAAGTCAGCGAACGCATGACGGCCAGCCTTCTGGTACTGGCCAAGGACAACGACCTGGAGCGGGTGGACCATGTGCTGGTGAGCAACGCTACGTGCGAACACCCGGCCGGGCACACGCTGTTCGTGGTGCAGGGTGAGCCCAGCAATCCGGCCCATCAGCGCGCTGCGATGCCGACGGAGCTGGCGGCGCGGACATCAGTTGAAGAGTCACTGCAACAGTTCGACTCTGTCAGCCGTGAAGCGCATCAGCGTGCGCTTGCGAATCAGATGGACCAGCAGCTGGAAGACCAGCGGGTGCAGCACGACATCCAGATTCGTGCGGCCAGCGGGGGATGATCAACGTGTGAGCTGCACTGGGCGACCTGCGAAAAGGACCGAAGATGAAGCCACAAGGAAAGCGCCGGATCTGCATGCTCGCTGGACTGCTCGTTCTTCTGGCTACGGGGTGCCGACCCGAGGCGGCTCGCGACGCAGGCTCGATAGCAGAGGCCCATCGTCCGGATCTGGTGCCGCTTGTGCGCGCCATGCCCACCTCGTCAATGGATGAACCATTGGCAGTGGAATTCGATGTGGATGTTCCCAGCAGGAATTCCTCTCCAACGCTCATGATCGGCATTCGGGTCAATCGTACGGACGACGTCCCGGCACTGGAGGCACTGATCGATGTTCAGGCATCCGGGCTCCAGGCCAACGTCTCCATGGCGCGCCTGGAATCGGGTGGATGGAAGGACGTGCCGTTGCTCCGGCTGGAGTCGATCATCGGGGAACCTGCCCGGACGATCCCCATCCCCGCCGATGGTCGAATAACCAGCGCGTGGCTGGACGATGCTGACGTACTGGCGCTGCAGAATGCTGGGCTGGAACGACCCGGTGATACCTACGCACAGCTGGCCTTCGCATGGGCACGCAATCCCTCGCCGGGCCGATACCGGGTTGAAGTGCAACTGCATTCGCCCTTGCCGCAGCTTGAGCCGTTCCACCCGGAACTGCTGGTTGCTTACCTGCGCAGGCCCAAATAAGGCAGCCTCGCCACCGCCGGCACGCTGAGTGTCACGGGTAAGTGAGCGCGACAATCTGCCGATAGAGGGGGATCGTACTTATCTGTCTCCCCCACCGAACTGGATCGCGTAGACGCAGGCTCATGATGGAGGAGAGCAGGGCCGAAGTGTCCTTGGCTGTGATGACCCTCGGCGGGTGCCTGTCTGGGTTGAAGCCGAGCGCCCGGATCTCAGCGTTTACGACTGAACGCGATAGCGGCTCAGAAGATCACGCACGCTGGTTTCCAGGCGCTGCCAGTCGCTCAGCATGACGCGTGCATAGTTCATCTCGATGGCGATGCTGTCGCCCACATCCACGATGGAATGGCGGCACATTGCGATCTGGCCTTCGCCGGCGCGTTCAAGTGTCTTTCCCTGAACGACAAGTCCGTCAGGAATGCGGTCTGCCGGGTCGCAGCTGATGAACGTTGTCAGTTGGCCCTCCGTCGAGCGGGTCACATACCAGTCTGGTTCCATTCCTGGGTTGTGCACGTAAGGCCTGTCCAGCGCAGCCTCTGACTCCTTTGCATAGGCTTCCATCAACGATGGGTCAGTCGCATAGGGCGTCAGACCCCAGCGTTCGGGTTGTGCAACGCGCAGCGCGAGGTTTTCTACCGGGTCCCTTCGCTCCAGCGATCCCGGCGCGCTGGTGGCTTCACTACTGGACCGACGTGCCAGATAGTTCTGGATGGGAACGCGATCGATGTATCTAAGCTCGACCAGCACCTGCCGCCGGCTGTCCTGCGTGCTGCGTACCGGGCGATCACCAGGAGGCGCTGCATCGAAATCAGGCCAGAACACCGTGAGCATGACGCCCCCATCGGCCAGGGGACCCGTCTGGTTGTAGTAGAGGTTGGCCGGGAACATGAAGCGGTGCGGGCCAAGCCGAGCCTCCACGGGCTGCGTCGTGTAGGTCTGTCCGCCCACCGTGCGTGGGCTGGTTGCGCTTTCGCGCATGGGGGTTCCGTTCGGGTCCTCTTCCGTGGATGGGGCCTTCGCGCAGGCGGTGGTGCTCAGCACAGCCACCAGGGCGAAGGAGACAAGCCGGCAAGCCGGTGCTCTGCTCATGGGCGATTTCCTTGCATGATCGAAACGACTATAGAACGGTGGAATGGCAAGCTCCATTCGCAGCCGGGACCGCGGCCGCCGCGGGGTCATTACTGCATGCTGGCTCACATGTTCAGCAAGTCGCGATCGGCGCCCTCTCTTCCTCCATCTGCCCCCCATCCCCTCTATGCCATCAGCCAGCCAGGACCGTAGTACCCATTAACACGCGCTTGCTGCTCGCACCTGGATGTCCAGCTGTGCTCGCTCATCCTGCAGTTGCTGCTCCTGCTGATTGGCCAATGCGCGCTGCCGCGCCTCCCTGCTGACCGAATCGAACTGCAGCAGTGACTCCTCCACCGGCGTCTGCGCGGCCTCTGCCGTTGGCATGGAAGCGCGCAGATGGGCGGGGTCGTTCGCCTCGCCCTGCACCACGAAGAGGGTGTGGCCGGCGGGATGCGTTGCCGTGGCGTTGCTTACGAGCACATGATCAACGTGGGATAGATCATTGTCCTTGGCCAGAACCAGCAGGCTTGCCGTCATCCTCTCGCTCGTGGCATCGAAGCTTCGGCCGTGCTGGGCATCCAGCTCCGCTACGCCCTCGCGGATCTGCTGATAGAGCGGGTGATCGGGATGACCGGGCCGCATTGGATTGCTTTCCGTCAGAGCGGCCGACGGCGGCGCTACATGCTCAGGGAGGTCGAGCTCCTCATCTGAAGGGGAAGAGGGCGGCGCTGCCTGACGGGTAGCGTCTCCGCCAACGTCAGCCGTTCTGGGGCCTGCAGGTTCCAGCTCTGGATTGTCCTGGGCCGGTAGTGGCGGAACTGGGAGATCCAACGGGACTTCCTGGGCGGTCCTTGGGGCCTGCTCGCTCTCAGAAGGTTGCGGCAGTGGCTGCTCTGCTTTGTCTTGAGCTGTAGCGACGGCAGGCTGCACCGGCAGTGCATCCGCAAGCTTCTGCGGCTCAGCACCGCCCTGATGCGCGGGACCCTCAGCCCTGCGCTCCTGCATGTGAACTGGCTGGGTTGAGCCTGCACTGCCCGCAGTACTTACGACCGAGGCATTCCCCTGCTCATAGGCCCGCTCTGCAGTCGGTTCATGCTGCGAGGCACTTTGAGGGCCCACTCCTGGTGCAGTCGGTGTCGGCTCCTCCTTCCGAACGTCCTGCCGAGCGGCATCCTCTGCACGCTGCGCCGAATCGGCTTGTCGTTCAGGGCGACTCTCTACTGGCTGCTCACTCTCACGGGAGGGACGCGTGCGCTCTGGCTCAACAATCGACGCCGAGGGCGCGGCGATGACAGGAGCTGGCGCCGGAGTGGGCTCCCGAGCGGGTTCAACGACAGCACTGGCTGCCGCACCTCGTTGCAGGTCAGTGTCGCCCTTCAGTGCCTCAACCGGGTCGATCTGCACCCCTCGCGCCTCCAGCACGGCCGCAGACGCTGCCTGCTGCGCATCCACCGCCGCACTGCCTTGACGATTGGCCTCCTGCAGCGCTTGCCGGTGTGCGTCCTGCTCCTTTGCAGTCAACGCAGCAATGCGTAGCTCGGGCACGTCGGGTGTCGTCGCCTGATCTGCAGGCCCAGCGCCTTGGGCAGCCAGTGAAGCCTCAGGCCGAAGCTGCGACTGCGCCCGCGTAATGTCCTCAATGGTGGCGGTGCCGGTGAGCACCATCCGGTTTCCGCCGGCGTCACCGAACGTGGCGATGGCACTTTCTGCGCCGGGCGCGTGGGTACGGGGGTCTGGCATCAGTTCCAGAACCACGTCGCCTGTTCTGCCCTGCAGATTCAGCGTCTGCTCCACCGCGACGGCTGTAGCTGCAAGCTGCTGCTCGGTGCGCTCGATGCCATGGCGCGCGTAGAGCGCATCCACCTGGCCGCGAATACCTTCGTGTGCAACCTGTGCGGTGTCCTTGAGCTGCCTGGCGATGTCGTACAGCCCGGCGATACCGTCATTCTGGCTTTGCCAGGTGATCTCCAGCTCGTCGCTCAGGTTCCGGTTGGCGGCGCTGTCAAAGATCACACCCTTGCTGACCCATTGGCCGTCCGCCTGCCGTGTATAGGCATTGCCATCACTCGCCTTCAACGTGTCGGCGCTGGCCTGCGCGTCCTGAATGGCACGGGGAATGGATGGATTGTTCGCGTCGCCGAAGTCGCTCCAACGTCCTTGCTCGTGAGCAACCATGTAGCGCGCAGCCATCGCGGCCTTGGTGTTTGACGCGTTCTGGGCGATGACCGTGCGCGACTGTTCATCCAGAGCCTGCGCCTGCTCTGCCGAGACTGGCAGGTGGCGGCTGTTGGGCACTCGACCATCCACCATTTCCTTGATTTCAAGTTCCCATTGTCCCGAGCTGGCATCGCGTACAAAGGCGCGATCGGTCTCGAAGGCGCCTCGTGCCGGCTCGGCCAAGCCATTGGCATTCAGCCGGTAGGGATTCTGTGGGGGGGGCGGATTCGACAAGCCCAACTCATACGAGGCCCGAGCCGCCTGCCAGTTCAACTGGCGCTCCAATGTGCCGGTGGCAACATAGCTGGTGCGGAAGGTGACGTCGTCACCCTGTGCCGTCTGCACCGGGCGGACTTCGACGCCGGTGCCCAGGTCGGTGCTCTGGACCTGCTGCTGTTCGCCGGCTCGCAGCCAGCGCCCATTGGGATCAGCGGGGTCGCGCGTCCAGGTGCGCCCCATCGGGTCAACCTGCGAGTAGATGCGTTCGATGTCCTTCTGCTCGGCCCAGCGTTCGCCAAGGTATGCACCGAGGACGCCGCCACCGATACCGGTTGCAATGGCGCCAGGGCCCGTCCACGAGCCCGAAGCGAGGCCGACACCGGCGCCGCCAAGAAAGCCCCCCACTGCACCGCCGACGTTGCGGCCGACGAAGTGTGCAGCGGTGGAATCTGCGCCTGCGGCATTGCCTTGCGAGTTCAGCTCAATCCACTTGTGCCCGGAGGTGGCGAAGTCGTGCGCAAGCAGTGCGACGCCCGCAACGCCGGCAACCTTGATAGCGGGGTTGATTCCGGCGTGCATGCCATGCGGTGCAACGTCGGCCACTGCTTCGGCAACCGTCGCCGCACGGGGAGGGCCGCGTGGAGCTCCTGGCTGCAGGGGCGCGTGCGATGGTGGTTCGGGAAGATCAGCGAACAGACGTGGCCCTGTGCCCAGGTTGGCATGCGCGGCGACCCAGTTCGCACGCGTGGTCGACATCTCGCTCAGGTTCAACGCGCTGTAATCGTGCAGCGGTCGTTCGAAGAGCGTCTTGCTGACAGCGTCATAGCCATCGATGGGTTTGAGATGCAGGCGCACCTGCGCAACATCGACGGGTTGCGCGCTGTTGGTGGTGGCATGCTGCGCGAGGCTGCGCTCAAGCGCCTGGTACTCGGCGGCGGACTGGCTTGCGAAGGCCAGCGGCTCAGGCCCGAAGGCACTTATGGGATAGCCGTTGATGCGGACGTTGGGGTGGTCGAGGGCGGTGGCTAGTTCGAACCTACTGAAACCGCGATCGGGAGGCGCCCCATCCACGAAAGCGATCAGCGGCTTGCCCGTAGCAATGGCGTTCTCGAAGAACTTTGGGCTGCCGGCGTTCCACATTATGTCTTGGAGCGCACCCACATAGTTCTTGTCGAAGGGAACGATCCCCTTTGACTCCATCACGCTTCTGAGGCCAGCTTCCATCGACTGGAGATCGGGGATGTGAGCTGGATTCTTGGCTAGCTGATCGACGAACTTTCCCCATGGGGTATCGCCAATTATTCCCGACTTTCCGTTGATATCCTTTGAGTACACCTCTGCATTGGTGTAGTTGGAGATTCTTGTGGTGTCCTTGCCCGAGAACGCGAGGTAATCCATCCCATCCGGAAGTCGCGGAGGGTGGGCCTGCATATTGCCGGTTACATACTGTTCGAAGCTGACGCTGGTGGTTGGACCCGATCCCGGTGATTTCAGATAGGTGATGACATCGGAAATCTGCTGCGCAGTCAGGGCTTCTCCACTCCCGGCCTGGGTTGCGCCGCCGAGTGTGGTCTTCACAAAATCATCGAAGATGAATTTGCTCATGGCTTAGACCTCAGGCGCCGAATGCGGGGACTTCAACGCTGGCCAGCACGATGGAGCCGTCGGTCAACGTGACGACGTCTGCGGGTGCCGGAATCTGCGATTCCATCAGTGCCTGCGGACTGGTCACCGCGAGATAGCGTAGGGATTCATCGTTGTCAGTTCGGCCTGCGAATGAAAGTACGAACCCTTGTGCGAGCCCTTTGAGATAGGTGAAGTCGTCATCGGCGTTACCTAACGTCTGCTTGTATGCCAGCATGGCGTGGATGACCTGAGCATGCTTGAGGTCAAAGACGAAGCAGTGGACGGAGCGTCCTTCGTCCTGCGTAGTTTCATCCCACCCATCGAATCCAACTCCACCTACACGCGACTCTCCGCGATAGATGGCGAACTGATACTCGGTCCCGTGCCGACCGTCTGCCAGAACAGTCGGTCCAATTCTTGGGCGAGGGATCTCCGTTTCACTGATCGGATCGAGCGAGGAGTAAGGCTTGGCCTGGAATTGGAAGGGCATCTTAGTTCCTGCGTTTAGTGGGGCGGCGGCTGCTAGTGACCGATTGAGTGGATCGGTCGGCGTCCGCAAGAATAGGGAGGGCATCCGTAGCCAGAACAGCCCGGTCGCCTTTGATGCCGCGCGACGTCGGGCCGATGACCTTGCCAGCGATAGATCCATCACGGGATTCAAAAGCCCGCAGCATGTCGGATCGCTGCTTGAGGCGAGGGCGTGGGCCTTGCGCGTCTGCTTGGCTGATGGTTGGTTTCGAGCCAATCGCGACAGCGGGCCGAGCCTGAAAGCACGGCCCGCGTAATCGTTCATACAAGGGCAACAGTGTCGGCAGCCTCACGATGAGGTCCATGAGCAAATCCATTGCTTCACATGCGCCAACTATACGGCCCACTCCCGCCTTACTCCATACAACGATACATGGGCACAGCCGGAATGCACGCTGGTTCACACATTCAGCATGCCAGTCGTGGCCCCAACTTTGTCCTCCACCTGCCCCCCATCCCACCTATGCCATCATCCGGCCAGGACCGCAGCACCCATCAAGGCTGAACAGGCATGGAGCAGGCAACACGCTACACGGTAACCCTTTATCTGGCCGCCCCCGGCACCCCGCTGAAGAGTGGGGGCATCTCGCCGCGCGGCCACATGTACCTGCAGGTCGCTGCGGGCGACGAGGCCCACAGCTATGGCTTCGCACCACCGCGCCACGCGCCGGGCGAAGCCCGCTCCGGCGTGCAGTACGCGCAGGTGCGCCACGATGATGCCGACGAGCATCTGGACCCGTACTACAGCCGCACCCTGGAAATCTCCGAGGAGCATTACGGCTGCCTGCGTGATTTCGCCGAGGAGCCGGCGGAGTTCGAATTCGACGTGGATCGCCCGGCCACCATCAACCGCTGCAGCGATTTCGTCTGGGCGGCGCTGCACTACGCCGGCCTGCATCCGCTGCCGGCGCCGCTGGATGGCGGCAGCAACCTGGGCGAGTTCGCGGTGCTGTTCAACCTGCCGGAAATCCAGTGCGTTGCCGCGCCGTTCCCGGGCAGCGATCTGAATGCCGAAACCCACCACGCGATGCCCGAGCGCGAGGCCGAGCATCATCGCCAGGGCGACCGTGCCAGCGATGAGCCGCCGCCGACGCCGATTGAAGTGGCCGGCACGCTGCTGGACCCTTCGCATCCGGACCATCGCCTGTTCTCGCAGCTGATCCAGAAAGTGGCCGAGCTGGACGCTGCGCATGGCCGCCCTTTCGATGCGGCCAGCCAGCGCATCAGCGCCAGCCTGCTGGTGCTGGCCAAGCAGAACAATCTCTCGCGCGTGGACCACGTGCTGCTCAGCAGGCCGACCCAAAGCAGCCATGCGGCGGAGAGCATCTTCATCGTGCAGGGGGACCGCAACGACCCGGGGCACCGCCGCGCCAGCATCGCCACCGAGGTGGCGGCCAAGACCGATGTGGCCGATTCGCTGCGGTTGAAGGAGCAATGATGCGGCCACTGCGGCGGGGGCTGGTGGTACTGGCGGTGCTGGGCGCGCTGGCGGCATGCCGTGCGTCACCAGCGCCGGAGGTTGCGCCGCCCCTGCTGACGCGCGCACAGGCCGAGGCGCGCACGGTTGTGCCGTTCACGCGGGCCGTGCAGTTGCAAAAGGCCGGTCGGATTGCCGAGGTCACGTTTGATTTGCCGGCGCCCCAGAAGCCGGCCATTCCGATCCTGAACATCGGGTTGCGGCTGCAGGATACCGATGCCCGGCGGCTGCTGGATGCGTGGGAGAAGATCAGGCTGGGAAGGCCACCCATGCAATTGCGCCTGGAGCGGATTGATGGCGGCGCACCTGATCCTGTACAGCTATGGCAGAGCACTCCTGACGGGCGCGACTCACAGAGAATTCCAGAAGATGAAGTTGTGCGATACCTGTCCGATACAAGCTTGGATGAGGGCGCACTGATCCAAGCCGGTCTGCACTCGCGTGAGATGCTGTATCAGGTACTTCAGGTCGCGGATGTCGGTTGGCTGGAGCCGGGCCGGTATCGGTTGACAGTCGGTCTGATGGAGGACCGTCCGCAGCTGGAAGGGCTCCAAGCCGAACTTATTGTTGGATATCAATCGCTAGGGAAGTAAGACATGAGCAAGGAAGCAGAGCGCTATACGGTCACGATTCATCTCGCTGCACCCGGCACGCCGAGAGTCGATGTGGGTGACGCGGGCCAGAAGAGATTGTTGGATCCGTCATTTGCTGGGCACATGTTTCTTTCGCTGACGCGATCAAGTGACCCGGTACCCGTGAGCAGGGGATTCACGATGGGGAGCGACCGTGCGAATCCCTCGCTGGGCAAAGTCGATGACACGGATCTGCGGGTCTACGACAAGCCCCGCTTCGAGCGCACGATCGAGATCAGCAAGGAGCAGTACGACCGCATCCTCGAGTTCTCGGCAGACCCTAAGAAGCACGGCTTCGACATGAACTACGACTTCTTCTCCAACGCCTGCACCGATTTCGCGTGGGGTGCCCTGAACCACGCAGGGCTGCGCCCGGTGGGGCTGGCCGGGGAGATCACCAACTACGAGGGCGCTACCAGGGTCCTGGACAACATCCGCGCCGTCAATGCCATTCCGCAGCAGGTGAAGGGCAGCGAGCTGGACAAGGTGCAGTGGAACCCGATGCCGAAGCAGACCTTCCGCGAGTGGATGTTCACCGAGAACGGGGAGCAGTGGCGCGGCAACAGCGTGCTCGCGGCAAGCGGCACGCCCGCAGACCCGGCGCACGACGATCATGCCCGCCTCAACCAGATCCACCAGCAGGTGGCCGACCTCGGCGCTTTCGGTGCACGCAACGGCAATGTCAGTGCCAGCCTGCTCGCGCTGTCGAAGGAGCAGCAATTCTCGCGCGTGGACGAAGTGGTGCTGGGCGAGCAGCGCGGCGATACCGCACCGAAGCTGTTCATCGTGCAGGGTGACCGCAGTGACCCGGCACACCAGCGCGCCAGCATGCCGGCGGAGTTGGCTGCGCAGGCACCGGTGGAGGCCTCGTTCGATCGCGTCGCGCAGTTGCAGCAGAACGAGCCGCAGCGAGACGCGCAGCGCCTGCAGGAGGAGCAGCAGCTTCAGCAGAGCCACGGCCCACGGATGGCATAGTGGCGGGCGCAGCATCGAGGTCGAGCGTCGGCCATGCCCGCGCCGGCGCACGCCACGCCCCCCACCTGCTACCATTCCCCCGCAACCCCAGCCAGCCCACCCGCGCAGACAGATGCGGGGCGGGCCGTCGCAGTACGGCCCAGCGAGCCAGGACACCCTCCCGTGCCCATTCAAGGACGCTCGCATGTTCCGTAATCCTCTCTTCCGCTCGGCCGCCCTGGCCGTTGCCGTTTCGCTCAGCCTCGGCGTGCCCTCCGCGTTCGCCGACAACGCATCCGCTGCCAGTGCTACCACCGCCGCTGTGCAGCGCCAGGCCGTGGCCAAGGGCCTGTACGAGCTGGCCTACAGCCCGAAGCAGAACGCCGTGTTCGTGGCCTCCTCCGGCGGCTTCGGCGATGACGCCGGCCCGGCCCAGGTGCTGCGCCTGAACCCGGCCACGCTGGCCGTGGAAACCCGCATTCCGCTGGAGCGCAAAGCGTTCGGCGTGGTGCTGGATGACGCCCACAATCGCCTGTATGTGGGCAACACCGTGGACCTGTCGGTGACCGTGGTCGACACCGTGCAGAACAAGGCCATCGGCACCATCCAGTTGATGGAGAAGAAGACCGGCAAGGACGGCAAGGCTGCCTACACCCACGACCTGCGCGAGCTGGTGGTCGACAGCGCGGCCAACCGCCTGTACGTGACCGGCCACAGCAGCCAGCCGGACGTGAGCAGCGTGCTGTTCGTGATCGATACCACCACGCTGAAGGTGATCAACACCATCGACGGCCTGGGCAATGCCAAGGCGCCGGGCCTGGCGCTGGATGCGGCCAACAAGCGCGTCTACACCAGCAACCTGCTGGCCGACCTGGTGGTGGTGGGCACCGATTCGAACAAGGTGGTGGCGCAGCACAGGATCGCCGCCGAGCAGCCGATGAACATCGCGCTGGATCCGGCCGGCAAGCGCCTGTTCGTGACCGACCAGGGCTCGGAATTCCTGCGGGGCTACCAGGCCAAGAGCAGTGGCCTGGTCAGCAAGCATCCGGGCCAGCGCGTGCTGGTGCTCGACCGCAGCACCGGCAAGGAGCTGGCCAGCATCCCGACCGATGCCGGCCCGCTGGGCATCCTGCTGGATGCACCGCGCAAGCGCCTGTACGTGACCAACCGCGAAGCCGGTACGGTGACCGCCTACAACAGTGACAGCTACCAGAAGGTGGCCACCTACACCGTGCCGACCCACCCGAACAGCCTGGCGCTGGATGCGAAGAACAACGTGCTGTTCGTGAGCATCAAGAACGGCGAGAAGGATGACAAGGGCGCTGACGAGAGCGTGGCGCGCATCCAGCTGTGATGCGCTGACGCTGGGCTCGCCCGGCAGCGTGCCGCATGAAGAAGGCAGGGTGCAGGCCCTGCCTTCTTCTTTGCCGGGTTGCAGTGCCGAGCGCCAACCCGCTAGGGTTGAGGCCTATGGCAGGGAGCCAAAGGATCTGAATCATGCTGGGTATCCACCGCTGGCTGCGCGCCGGCCTGATCTTCACGCTGGCGGGCGCACTCGGCGCCTGTAGCAGCCGCGTACCGGATGCGCCGGAGCCGCTGGATCTGGTCAAGCCGATCGACGTGGCCGGGTCCGGCCAAGCGGTGCGGTTCGAGTTCGAGACGAATGCCCGCAACTTCTATCCGGGTCGTCCCTATGTTCTGGATCTTGAAGTGCAGCGACATGGACCCGGGCCTGACAGTGAGCCTGACATGGACAATGTTCATGTTCCCTTTCAGCTGTCCCTGCAGCGCTGGGTCGCAGGTGCCTGGCAGGACGTTGCAACGTCTGATGTCTATCAGGCACGGGCGCGCAATCTGGGTGAGCCGCTCCCCGAATGGCACGAGTCGGCAGACTGGCGTTACGCGCAGCAGGTATCGATGGACGCCAGCCGATACAGGTTGAGCATCGTCACGCTGCCGATAGAAATGGGTGCCCGCTACCGCCTGGATGTGCGCACGGTGCAGCCCACCGCTGCGCTCCAGCATTACCCGGCGCAGCTGCGGGTTCATGCCGACCCACTCTCTGGGAAATAGACGTCATCCCACTGCTGGAAGGAACTGAAGGATTTTTCTTATGGATAAGCCGCGCTACACCGTAGAAATCGTCATTGCCGCACCTGGTACGCCGTTGGTGGACGAGAGAGGTGTACAGAAAGTTGTGGACGGGGTTCCGCAGACATCCGGGCCCGGACACATGTTCTACGTGCTCCATGGGCCGGACAAGACCACGCGGAGTTTCGGCTTCGCGCCGACGGAGCATGGAAGCATGAACGGGCCGGGCGAGGTCATGAAGACCGATGCGGTCGAGTACAGGAACCCGCATTACAGCCGCACGCTCGAGATCAGCGAGCAACAGTACAGAAAGCTTGAGGCCTTCGGTGCGCACCCGGATAAGTACGGCTTCGATCTTCAATACAAGGACGTGCGCAACAACTGCGTGGACTTCACCTGGGAAGCCTTGAACCACGCAGGCATCCAGCGGAAAAGCAGCATCGACGTGAACGCGTTGGGAGGTCCCGCTGGCCAGCTTCTTCCGGATGTTCGCATTCCTCTTGACATCAAGGGGGCGGGCAAGGACGCATTCCGACCGCTGCGCAACATCCACGGTGTGGATAGCATTGATCCGCCGTTTCCGGACAGCGAGCTCAACCAGAGGAAAACCAATCCCCTGCCGGAGCGCAGTCTCAAGCAACACATGCTGAGTGATGCCGAGGGCATGGGCGAACGAAGCGGTGATCTTCTGGCCCGGCACAGCAACGATCCGCTGCTTTCACAGATCCACCAGGGCGTGGCCCGGCTTGATGCAGAGCGGGGCCGCAGCTTCGATGCCACCAGCGAGAACATCAGCGCCAGCCTGTACGCCCTGGCCAAGGCAAACGGACTGACCCGGGTCGACCACGTGCTGTTGAGCGATCGTACTGCGCAGGCGGATGTGGCGCAGAACATCTTCATCGTGCAGGGCGAGCGCAACGACCCGGCACAGCTGCGTGCCAGCATGCCTACGGCGGTGGCCGCGCAGACACCGGCGGAAACATCGTTCGAGCGTGCCGAGCAGCTGTCGCAGTCTGCACAGGTGCGCACGCAGGATGAGCTGCAGCAGCGCCAGGTGCAGGAGCAGTCCGGTCCGCGCATGGCCTAGCGCAGCAAGCGCCACGGCGAGCCGCCGTACTCGCGCTGGGCCGCCAGTAACGCTGGAGGCGGCTCAGCCCAGACGGTGTGCCGGGTTCTGCTGCTGCTCCTGCTCACGGGCCTGCTGTTCGGGCACTAACCCCACGGCCGGCTGCTGCGGGGCCAACCCCAGCTTCTGCATCGACTGCTCCACCGGCGTCTGCGCCGCCACCGCGGTCGGCATCATCGCGCGCAGGTGCGCCGGATTGGCCGGGTCGCCCTGCACCACGAAGACGTTGTGCCCGGCCGGGTGCTGGGCCGTGGCGTTGCTGACCAGCACATGGTCGACCTGCTGCAGGCCCTGCTCGCGGGCCAGCACGGTCAGGCTGGCGGTCAGGCGCTCGCTGGTCTGGTCGAACGCACGGCCATGCTGGGCATCCAGAGCGGCCACGCCTTGGCGGACCTGCTGGTTGAGGCCGTAGTCGGGGTGGTTGGGGGTGAGTTCTGCCATGGCGATCGAACGGTAGCGGTGGGTCGGGGTGAACCCCTTCAGTATAGATCCGGCCGGTGAAGGGCGCCGGAAAGGTCAGTCCGCCGGCCGATGGTCGTAGCTGATCACCCGTTCGGCCAGCCAGCGCCCGTCCACGCGGCGCCAGACCTGGATGAAGCGGGCCTGGCCGGTCCAGCGTTCCACGCCATCCTTGCCGCGTTCATGGAAGCGGTGGTTGCCGATTTCGAGCGCCCGCTCATCGTGCAGCGGGAAGACCTGCAGCGAAGATTCCACCAGCTCGCGGCGCAGCTGCCAGCCACCCTTGTGCGCGCTGCTGCACAGGGTGGCCACGCTGCGACGGAAGTCCTCGCGGCTGCTGGCCGACTTGCCGTCCTTGTCATGGAAGAACTCCATGTCGTCGGTCGTCATCGCGGCGGCCCTGTCGGCATTGCAGGCCTCGAAGGCGGCGGCGAACAGCTGGGTGTCGGCCTGGCGGATCTGCTCGCGCAGGGAGTCGGCGGGCGCTGGCGCGGCAACGAGGCCGGCGGCCAGCAAGGGCAGGGTGGGCAGCAGCATGGTGAGGCTCCAGGGAGGGTTCACGCAGGCTCGCATGGCGTTTGGGCCACTGCAGCCGGCGTCCGACGAAACGGCCCTTCCACGGAGTGAACGCCCGCATTTGCGGCCCGGCGCCAGCGTCGGGGCCGTGGCTGTGCAGGCGATGTCATGAGCGGCCGGGATTCCCTCACGGCCGCCACAGGGCACGGCCACTAGCCTGAACGCCTCCCTTTCCACAGGAGCGCCCATGCCTGCTTCCCGCATCCGCCTGCACGTTGAAGACACAGGGGGCCACGGCCGCCCGGTCATCCTGATCCACGGCTGGCCGCTGTCCGCCGATGCCTGGAGGACGCAGGTGACGATTCTGCGCGACGCTCAACACCGGGTGATCAGCTACGACCGGCGCGGCTTCGGCCGCTCCGACAAGCCGGCCGAAGGTTATGACTACGACACGCTGGCGGCGGACCTGGCGGGGTTGATCGAGGAACGTGACCTGCGCGACGTCACCCTGGTCGGCTTCTCGATGGGCGGCGGTGAGGTGGCGCGCTATGTGGCCAACCACGGGCAGGAGCGCCTGCACAGCGTGGTGTTTGCTGCCGCCGTGCCGCCGTACCTGCTGCGCAGTGATGACAACCCGGACGGCCCGCTGACCCAGGACAAGGCTGATGAAATGCACAGTGGTCTGGAGAAGGATCGCGAAGCGTTCTTCGACGGCTTCACCCGCGATTTCTTCAGCGCCAACGGCAAGCTGATGGTCACCGAGGAAGCGCGCCAGGCGGCGATCGCGCTGTGTCATCAGTCCGACCAGACGGCAGCGCTGGGCTGCATGAAAGCGTTTGCCACCACGGATTTCCGTGATGATCTGAAGAAGATCACAGTGCCCACCCTGATCCTGCACGGTGACAGCGATGCCATCGTTCCGTTTGAAGGCTCTGGCCAGCGCACGCACCGGGCCATTGCGGGCAGCGAAGTGGTGATCCTTGAAGGCGCGCCGCACGGCTGCAACATCAGCCATGCCGACCACTTCAATCTTGCCCTGCTGAACTTCCTGAAGCGGTAAGCTGCGGCCATGCGCGAACCGAAGATGCCACCGTGGAAGAAGCCCAACCCCAAGGGCCAGACCTCGCGGCCGCTGTCGCCTGCACAGAAGGAGGCGGCGCGGCAGCGGGCGGAAGAGAATGGGCGGCGCTATCCGAATCTGGTGGACAACATGTGGGCCGCCAAGCTGCCGCGCGGACTGTGATCTGTAGAATTGAGCCATGCTCGACTCCGCTCTGCATCCATCCACGCACGGCGTGGATCTACGGCAAAAGCAGCCGAGCGTGGGCTCGGCTCTACAGCTTGGCCAGCGGCTTCCAGCCGGGTTCCATCCAGGGCGCGATCTTGTTCTGGCGGACGGTGATGGCCTCAACTGGTACCCCAGCCAGGCGTGCAAGCTCCGCACGCAGCAGCTCGGCATCCACCGACATGGCCGTAGCCACCTGCAGCCGATCACCCTGATGTCTCACCTGTACCGGTAGCGTGGCACGCGCGTCCTGCTGGCCGCCGGTGCGCCCGATCGGGTAGCGCATTGTTACCGGCCGTGACAGCTGCGCCAGTGCGGGCTGCCACGCCTGCAGCACGAGGGGCTGCCCGGCAGCGGGAACATGTATTTCAGCAATCGTGGCTGGGTAGCCGGTGAGGCTCTCGACCATGACCTGGAAGCGCGCGCCATCTGGTACGGCCAGCACGGCGGCGATCAATACGCACAGCGAAACGAATACCGCCGCCAGGATCCAGCTGCGCGGCGCGGTGGCCGGTCGAGTCGCGTTGCGCAGCCCCGGTTTGCGCCGCAGCTTGCGCGCGTAGATACGCCGGTCCTTCCTGCGCGGGCTGCTGCTGTGCTCAGGCAGGTTCAAGGGAACGCGCGGAAGGCGCGCCACGCGGGCCTGCATCAGGCGCGAGAGCAGCATCCACGCGATCACGAACGCCAGCAGCGGGAGCAGGGTTCGCACCCACAGATACAGCGTGACCATCCACAACACCTCTACATACGACCATCCATGCTCGTCTACATCCTACCGGGACCACGCGGTGGTTGTCGTATACGCCAGCCGACAGGCACAGGATGCTTGGTTAGGATGGTCCTTTGTTGTCATGGATGAACCGATGGTCTCTGCCGCTGCCCGCTTCTGTCGCATCTGTGGTCCCGGCCCGATCCTGCTGGCCCTGCAGGTGGTGGCGTTGCTGGCGGTAGGCCTTGCAGCCGGCTTCTTCCACTACCGTGTGGGGCTGCTGCTGGAGCCGGTGGATGACGCATGCGGTGGGCCCGACGCGGCCGCACGCATACAGGTGGCCGAACAGCTGCTGGCGCGATCCACTGCGCTTGCACCGTGGCAACCGTTGCAGTGGATTCCGATGGCGGGCGTGGTGCTGGCGCTGCTGGGCGCGATGTCGATCAGCGTCTATCGGCTGGGGCGGTTGTCCGGACGGCTGCGGCGGGCCAACCGGGTCTTGATGATGCTGCATGGCGCGGTACTGGTGCTGGCGGTGCGGGCATTGCATCTGTACGACATGGCATGGACCAGTGTGGCCAAGCTGGCGCCGACAACCTGCCTGATGGAACTGGGGGAACAGGGCAGTTTGCCGCTGGCACAGGCGCAGGAGGTGGTGTTCGAGATCCTCACCCACGAGCATGCCCCGCTGCTGCGCAATCCCGATGATCTGGCCCTGGTGCTGGTCGCAGTGATGCTGATGGCGATGGCTGCAGGATTCATGTTGTGGCGGGCGATCGTGCGCGAGCGGGAGGTGCAGTCGCCCAGCCCATAGCAGCTGCATGCCCGACCAGGCGTTCTCAATCACGCTAAAGTCCGTACTTCGCCCCTGCAAGGAAGTGCTGATGCGTTGGTTGCTTCGCGCTGTACCGCTACTGCTCTGTTCGTTGGCGGTACACGCCGCTGAAGTAGATCGCCGGATTGCGGTGACCATCGACGACCTGCCCTGGGCGCGGGTGGATAAGATCGTTCCGCCTGACCTGCAGGCGCGGCATGAAGCGCTGATGGACCAGCTGCGCGAGGCAGGCGTGCCGGTGGTCGGCTTCGTCAACGAGAACAAGCTTGAGATCGACGGGCAGATGCAGCCGGCGCGGGTGCAGATGCTGCGTGACTGGCTGGACGCCGGCTACATGCTGGGCAACCACACCTACTCGCACATGGACCTGAACGCCAAGGGCGTGCCTGCGTTCCAGCGGGATTTCCTGCGTGGCGAGACGGTGCTGCGGCCGTTGCTGGCCGAGCGCGGGTTGAAGCCGCAGTGGATGCGTCACCCCTATCTGCGTGCGGGGCGCACGCCGGAAGACCGCGCGGAAATGGACGTGTTCTTCAAGCAGCTTGGCTACCGCGTGGCGCCGGTGACGGTGGACAACGGCGAGTGGGTGTGGGCGTTCGCCTATGCCAACGTGATGAACGAGCAGGCGGATTCGCCCGCGCGCGCGGCGACGCTGGCGCAGCTGCGCAAGGGCTACGTGCCGTACATGCTGAACAAGCTGGACTATTACGAGAAGCAGTCGCAGGCGCTACTTGGGTACGCGCTGCCGCAGGTGTGGCTGATGCACGCCAATGAGCTCAACGCGGCGACCTTTGCCGAACTGGTCGCGGCCACGAAGCGTCGCGGCTATCGCTTCATTTCACTGGACGAGGCGATGCGTGACCCGGCCTACGCGCGGGGTGCCGAGGGCTACAACGGCCGCTATGGCCCGAGCTGGCTGCACCGCTGGGCGATGGCGCAGAACAAGCCGAAGGACTTCTACGCCGGCGAACCCGAGGTGCCGGCGTGGGTGATGAAGCTGGCCAAGGTCGACTCGGAGTGACGCTCAGCGCTTGACGGCCAGCACGCCGTCCAGCGCCAGTTCGGCCTTGAAACCCGCCTTTTCCAGGCGCTTGGCCACTTCACGCGGCACGTCGCGGCCGCTGGTCAGCTTGTTCGGCGCGCCGGTGTAATGGAACAGGCGGCCGCCCTTGCGGATGACGCGGGCGAGGTGGTCGTAGAACACCTGTGAATACAGTTCGCCGGCGATACCAAAACGCGGCGGGTCGTGCAGGATCGCATCGACACTGTTGCTGGCCACCTGTTCGATCTGCTGCGAGACGTCACCGTGGCTGAACTGCAGGCGGCCACCGGCGGCAGCCGAGTCTGGATCCGGCGACCACGGGTTGAGCGTGCGCAGCCACATCACATCGGCGTTCTTCTCGAATGAACGGATCTGGCCGACACCGGCCTCCAGCGCGCAGGCGGCGAAGTAGCCCAGGCCACCGCAGGTATCGAGGATGACCTTGCCGGCCGGGGCGACCAGCTCCACCTTGCGGCGTGCATCCTCGAACGGCGACAGCTTCGAGGTCGGCAGCATCTTGATGCCGTCGATCTCGAAGGTCGGTGCGCCCCATTCGGTCGGCACCAGCTTGATCAGCGAGCCGCTGTAGCGCGAGATCGGCGCGAAGTCCTCGCCATCCCAGTAGTACAGCGTGCGGTCCTTCAGCTTGCCCGGCCACGGGTAGGGCTGGCCCCGGAAGTGGAAGCCGTCGGCATCCAGCACCACGCTGTCCTGGCTGCGGCCGAGGTCGAGCGAGCCCTGCCATTCGGCAGCGCCCTTGTCATGGGCACGGCGCAGGGTGTCAGCGCTGTCGCGGGTCAGCAGGGGGCCGAAGTAATGGGGCACGGCGGGTACCGGGGCGTTTCGGGGGAGGGCATGGTACCGCAGGGCGCATGATGGGTTGAAAGAGTGATTTATGACCATGGTCGTTGAAAACAACGGTCTATGGGGCATGTGCAACTAATCTCAGTATGACGGGATGCCGCGACGCGGCCTTCAGTGAAAGGCTGAAGGCCGCCTAAGATCAGTTGCCTACTGAGCGAACTGAGTTCCGCGATTGGATGCGCATTGCCTTGGTATGCACACGTCCAGCGAGGTGCTCACGAATCGTGACTCCATTATGGTGCAGACGACGCCAATTCCCTCGCTGAGATAGAAGGGGGATGAATAATGACGTGTATCGCTAAAATAGCATCTGCCGTTGTCAATACCAATCTTAGCTGTTCGGGCTCCGGCAACGGAGCTCTCTGCATTCATCTGGCCTGTTGAATAATAGGACACGCCCACAGGAACACGTCCATTCGGCGCAGTTGCCGTAACCCAGTCAATACTCTTCGAACTCCATTTTGAGGTTGGATTCCCTGGGGTGTTTTCACGAGTGCATGCCCAGCCTGCTGCCGGCCCTTCAATCGTCCCCTCCCCTTGAGGTGGTTCCATATCCATGGAAGCGCAGAAAGCTTGGTGGTAGAGCTTAGTCGCCTCCGACTGGTCGCTGTATCGATAGATCAGTCGTCCAAATCCATCAGGCTTCAGATGCTGATCAACTTGAATCTGCCCTCCATCGAAGTCTGGCCAAGTTGTACGGCGAACAATGATGATCTCTCCTTTGGCGCTGAGCTCCGTTCTGTCGACACTCAATGGTGTTCCTGCGAATGCAGGCGAGGCCGTGGCGATTGCCAGACACAGGATCAGTGTGCGATTACTCATCTGCGAGTCTCCGTTCTTCGGTTGCGGAGACACTAGGCTCAACAATGTTCAGTTTTCAGATTGTGACCCGCACCGTACTTGACCAGATTTCAAACTTTTCTTAATAGTTTGAATGTTGATCCATCGCTCAATCGCACTTCACCGCATACACCGGCCCAGCCCCGATCAGCATCAGCGCCATGTAGTCACTATCACTGGCCTTGCCCTTCAACGTCGCGCCCTTGTTGAAGTGGAAGATGCCGAAGCCACCGGCCATGCGGATCAGCGCACTGTCGATCTGGTCGGCGTCGTCGCGGAAGTAGCGGCTGATCTCGCTGGAAGTGGCCTTGTGCAGGGCATTGGGTTCGCGCTGCCACTGCTCGCCGCGGCTGAAGGAGACGAAGTACTGGCCGCCTTCCCTGTCGATGCGGAAGTCGGCCGGCTTGCGCGCGCCGGTGGCGAAGCAGCCCTGCAATGGGTCGGCGGAGAAGGGACGTCGCGCATCGTCGCCGCAGGCAGTGAGCAGCAGGAAGGCACCGGGCAGCAGCAGGCGGAGCGCTCGCATGGGATGTCCCTACAGTGCAGGTGCGGCTAGTGTAGGCAGCACGCGGGCGTGGCCCGTACAGAAATTCGGCAAGGACACAGGGGTTTTCGGATGGCGCAGGGCAAGGCACCGTGGTGCGGCATGGCCAGTTGGCTGGGGATCGCTGTGGGTTGGGGGGCCGGCACATTGGCGGCGCAGGCGGCGGCAGCCGCAGGCGGCAATGGCATGGCTGCGGGATTGGGCGTGGGCGTGCTGGGCGCGGCGCTGGTGGGTGGCGGCCTGGCGGTGGCTTCGCGCGTGCGCGGTGAGCGTTGGCCGTGGATCGGCATCGGTGGTGCGGTGCTGAGTGCGCTGCCGCTGCTGATGTACCTGCTGCGGATGATGCTGAAGCTCTAGCGGTAGTGCCGGCCGCTGGCCGGCAACACCGGATTGTTTCCGGAGCCCATGAGGTTGCCGGCCAGCGGCCGGCACTACCCGCGTGGATCATGTGCTGCGGTGGATCTCCACCGTCACATGCACCAGCTCCTCATGGATCGCCAGCGCGTTGCGCACGGTATCGGCATCCAGACGGGCGTCGCTGGTGACCACGCTGGCGCTGACCGCGTACTTGCCGCGACCCACCTGCCAGACGTGCAGGTCGGCCAGGCGCGCCGGCCACGGGCCCTGTTCGATCACTTCGCGTACTTCGGCCACCACCGGAGCGTCCATCTGCGCGTCGAGCAGGATGCGGCCGCTGTCGCGCAGCAGGCCCACCGCCCACACCGTGACCAGCACGGCGCCGACCAGGCCCATCACCGGGTCCAGCCAGGTCAGGCCCAGCAGCTTGCCGCCGAGCAGGGCGATGATGGCCAGCACCGAGGTGGCGGCGTCGGCCAGCACGTGCACATAGGCCGAGCGCAGGTTGAGGTCGTGACTGTGCGCATGGCCGTGATCGTGGTGTTCGTGGTCATGCCCGTGATGATGGCCATGGTCATGCCCGTGGTGGTGATGCGCGTGGCCCGGGCTGTCGTGCAGCCACCATGCACAGAGCAGGTTCACGCCCAGGCCTACCGCAGCGATGGCGATGGCTTCGTTGTAGTGGATCGGCGCCGGTACCCACAGCCGCTCCAGCGACTGCACGGCCATCAGCGCGGCCACGCCGAGCAGAGCGATGGCGCTGGTATAGCCGGCCAGAATCTCGATCTTCCAGGTGCCGAAGGCGAAGCGCGGGTCGTGCGCGTAGCGGCGTGCGCAGCGGTACGCAAACACCGAGAGCCCGAGCGCCAGCGCATGCGAACTCATGTGCCAGCCGTCGGCGAGCACGGCCATGGAGTTGAACCACCAGCCGCCGACGATCTCCACGACCATCATGCTGACGGTGAGCCACAGGGCGCGGCGGGTATTGCGTTCGGCCAGCGGGTTGCCGTCGTCGAAGCGGTGTTCGTGGCGACGGGCGGCGGCGAGGGCGTCCAAGTGCATGGGGGCGGGAGCTGGAGTGGATACCCCCATAGGGTATATGATCCCGCCATGGCGCACGTACACAAAAATCGTAAGCAGCTGCTGACCCGGGTGCGCCGCATCGCGGGCCAGGTGGCGGCGTTGGAGCAGGCGCTGGACCAGCCCGAGGGTAAGGCCGGCGACTGCGCGGACGTGCTGGTGCAGGTCGCCGCCGTGCGCGGTGCCGCCCACAGCCTGCTGATGGAGCTGCTGCACGAGCACCTGCAGGAACACGTGGTGGGCGCCGAAGACCCGCAGCAGCGGGCGGCCGAGGCCGAGGTGCTGGTCGAGCTGCTGCGCCGCTACGGCAAATAGGCCGAGGGGCGGTAGAGTCGACTGTCAGTCGACTGCTCTTCGTACAACCAACGAAAGACCCCGCGCTTCGCGCGATAGTCGACTAACAGTCGACTCTACCCCCCGTGGCGGTGCCGCGCGTTCCAGATGTGCGTGGCGGCCAGCAGCAGGCTGCCGGTGACCGTCATCGGTGTTTCCCAGTCGTGCGAGGGCAGCGCAAGCGCGCCGGCCAGCAGCAGGCCGAGCCCGGCGCCGGCGGTGGCCCAGGCCAGCACGGGGAGGCGACGGCGACGCTCGGCCCGCCACAGCGCGTAGCCGGTCAGCGGCAGGGCGATGGCCACGAACAGCAAGTGCACCCATTCCGCCTCGGCCCACGCGCCGAACAGCGGCAACGCGGCGGCCAGCAGCGGCAGCGCCAGGCAGTGCAGCAGGCACAGGCTGGACAGGGCGACAGCGCCGGCATCGAGCAGGGCGGCAGACGGCGACTTCATCGGGGGAGGCTCCTTGCGCGACAGATGTTATACAGTAACATTTCCGTTCCGCAGCCAACCCCGCTCCGACATGAACACTGTTTCCCGCGCCGACCGTCGCCTTCCGGTCACCGTGCTGTCCGGCTTCCTCGGGGCCGGCAAGACCACCCTGCTCAACCAGATCCTGCGCAACCGCGCGGGCCTGCGTGTGGCGGTCATCGTCAACGACATGAGCGAGGTCAACATCGATGCGCAGCTGGTACGCGAGGGCGGCGCCGAACTGCGCCGCACCGAAGAGACGCTGGTGGAGTTCAGCAATGGCTGCATCTGCTGCACGCTGCGCGATGACCTGCTGCAGGAAGTGCGGCGCCTGGCCGACGCCGGCCGCTACGACTACCTGCTGATCGAGTCGACCGGCATCGGTGAGCCGATGCCGGTGGCGGCCACGTTCGCGGTACGTGACGAGCAGGGCTTCAGCCTGAGCGACATCGCGCGCCTGGACACGATGGTGACGGTGGTGGATGGCAGCGCGTTCCTCGCCGACTTCGGCTCGACGTTGCGCCTGGCCGAGCGTGGCCAGCAGGCCGGGCCGGATGATGATCGCGGCGTGGTCGACCTGCTGTGTGAGCAGGTCGAGTTCGCCGATGTGATCGTGGTCAGCAAGGTCGACCAGGTGGATGACGAAGTGCTGCAGGACACGCTGGCCGTGCTGCGCGGCCTGAACCGCGACGCGAAGCTGCTGCTGTCCCGCTTCGGTGACGTGCCACTGGCCGAGCTGCTGGACACCGGCCGCTTCGACTACGAGCGTGCGCAACGTGCGCCGGGCTGGGTGAAGGAACTGCGTGGCGAGCATACGCCGGAGACCGAAGAGTACGGCATCGGCAGCTTCGTCTACCGCTCGCGGCGACCGTTCCATCCCGCCCGCTTCGCCCGCGCGCTGCAGTCGGGCATGCCTGGCGTGATCCGCAGCAAGGGCTGGTTCTGGCTGGCCAACCGCATGGACTGGGTGGGCGAACTGAACACCGTGGGCGCAGCGACGCGCACGCAGGCGGCGGGGTTCTGGTACGCCGCGCGTGATCGCGTGCGCGCTGGGCTGGAGGACACCGCGCCATTGCTGCCGCCCACGCCGCTGCCGTACAGCGACCTCGGCTGGGCGCGGCAGCAGGCCGATTGCTGGAGCGCACCGTTGCCGGGGCCGGAGGACTTCCCGGATGCGGCCGCGCATTCGGCGATGCAGCGCCTGTGGCATCCGTTGTGGGGGGATCGCCGCCAGGAGCTGGTGGTGATCGGCGTGCACATGGATGAGCGCGCGGTGCGAGCGGAGCTGGACGCGTGCCTGCTCAACGATCAGGAACTGCGTGCGGGGCCGTTGCTGTGGCAGCAGTTGCCGCAGGCGTTCCCGGTGTGGAAGCGGTGAGCGAACGGCTCCAGTAGATTCACGCCATGCGTGGATGGCGGTTCAACCGGTCTTTGCCCGCCTTGTAGAGCCGAGCCCACGCTCGGCTGCAATTGCAGTGGTTCCACGCCATGCGTGATGCGTCAGCCGAGCGTGGGCTCGGCTCTACAGAATCGAACCCACGCATGGCGTGGATCTACAAGGCATCGCGCCATTGCCAAGCGTCGGAGGTGACTAGCAGTACCTGCGTCGGTCGCAATGCCTGCAGCAGGTACCGGTCGTGGCTGACCATCACCAGTGCGCCCGGCCACGCCGCAAGCAATTCTTCCAACGCCTGCAATGCGCTCAGATCCAGCGCATTGCCCGGCTCGTCCAGCAGCAACAGCTGCGGTGCGGGATCGGCATACAGCACGCTGGCCAGCGCGCCTTTCACCCGTTCGCCATCGCTGAGGCTGTGGGCCGCCCGCTGGATGCGCTGTGCATCCAGCCCGAGCAGGGCCAGCCGCGTGCGCAGTTCGCCGGGGGCCGCGCGCGGGTTGGCGGCCTGCACGGTGTCGAGGATGCTGCGCTCGCCGGACAGCCCCAGCAGCTGCTGGTCGAGCAGGGCCAGTGGCGCATGCCGTTGCACGATGCCGCTGCGCGCAGGCAACTGGCCGGCCAGCACGCGCAGCAGGGTGGATTTTCCAGCACCGTTGTCGCCGATCACGGCGATGCGTTGCCCGCGGCGGATCTCCAGCTGCAACGGCGCACTGCAGCCATGCGGCAGCACCAGGGATTCGGCCTGCAGCAGACGCGTGCTGCCACGTTCGCCTGCGACGGCAAACAGCGCCAGCTCCGGCGCCACATGCACCGCCGATGCCGCTGCGCGCAGCTGCTCTGCGCTGGCCTGCAGGCGTTCGGCCTGTACCAGCTGCGCGCGGCCGTGGCTGGCCTCGGCGCGCTGCTTCTGCCGGCCGAGCAGGATGGGGGCCTGGTTGGCCTGCTTCGCATCGCGATTGCCACGCGCCTGGCGTTGTTGTTGCCGTTCGTGCTGTTCGCGCGCGCTGCGTTGCTGCTGCCGGTGCTGGGCGCGCGCATGGTCGAGCTGGGCGGCGGCAGCTTCGCGCTCGGCGGCGCGCGCATCGGCGTAGTGCTGCCACGGTCCGCCGTAACGATGCAGCCCGCGCCCATCGAGCTCGACGATCTGCTGCATGTGCCCAAGCAGCTCGCGATCATGACTGACCGCCAGCAGGCCACCGCGCCACTGCTGCAACTGCTCGTACAGCTGTTGGCGATGGCGTGCATCGAGGTGGTTGCTGGGTTCGTCCAGGATCAGCCAATCGGCACCGCTGGCCCAGGCACCGGACAGCGCCACCTGCATCGCCTGGCCACCGCTGAGACGCGCGGCAGGCTGGGCGGGGTCGAGGTCATCGGGCAGCCCGAGCATCTGCCATTGCTGCTGCAGGCATTCGCGCAGATCCCAGCGGTCGCCGATGCAGGCGAAGTCGGCCTCATCCACGCTGCCGGCCTCGATGCGTTGCAGTGCGGCCAGTTCCGCGCCGACGCCGGCCAGTTCACCAACCGTGCCGGCGGGTGGATAACCGGGCGTCGGCAACAGGAACACCCGGCCACTGCCGCGTACCTGGCCGCTGTCGGGCAGCAGCCGCCCGGCCAGCAGGCGTGCCAGCACGCTCTTGCCGGCGCCATTGGCACCGACCAGGCCGGTAGCAACCGGTTCGAAGGAAAACGTCAGATCGGAAAACAGCAGGCGGCCGTCGGCCAATCGATACGACACGCGATCGAGCGTGAGGGAATGCGGGGTCATGCGACCTCCATGGATGCCGGGTTCTCCCCTGCGCGCAGGGGGCGGGAAGAGTCAGGCCGTCTGGTGGGAAGACGGCGGCATCAATGGCGCATTGGTCGCGAGCCTCTTGGAGGAATGAGCGGCCAGTATAGCGGCAGTGGCTGAATGGTCAGGTGTGCGGCCGCCGGGCATGGCCCGGCGCTACCGATGGTCGGGCGGTTCTGTAGAGCCGAGCCGATGCTCGGCTTCCTTTCGCCGCGAGACGCATCCACGCATGGCGTGGATCTACGGCACGGTACCCAGGCGGTCGTTGACGAAGTCGATGAACACCCGCAGCTTCGGCAGTACGTGTCGGCCCGACGGCCACAGCAGATGGAAGGTGCCGCAGGAATGCACGTGTTCGTCCAGCACCGTGACCAGGCGGCCGTCGGCCAGGGCATCGCGCACCGAGTGCACCGGCACGAAGGCCAGGCCGATATCGCGCAGTGCGAGCGCTACCCGCGCTTCGATGGTGTTGGCCACCATGTGCACCGGAAGCTCCTGCGGCGTTTCATCGTCGGGCCAGTGGATCGGCCACGGTTCCAGCTTGCCGGTGGTGGGGAAGCGATAGTGCAGCAGCGTGTGCTGCATCAAGCCTGCCGGCGTGCGCGGAACGCCGCAGCGCTGCAGGTAGCACGGCGAGGCAACGACGCGGCGCGGGAACACACCCAGGCGCCGTGCGTTCATGCGTGAGTCGCTGGGTTCGCCGACGCGCAGCACCGCATCGAAGCCCTCCTCGATGACATCAACCAGGCGGTCACTGAAGTCCAGGTCCAGGCGGATATCCGGGTACGCCGCCATGAACTCGGCCATCAACGGCAGGGTGAGGTCGCCAACCAGGGGCAGGCTGATGCGCAGGGTGCCACGGGGCGAGGCGTGCGGTTGTGCCAGCTCGGTGCGCGCGGCATCGCGTTCGTCCAGGATGCGCCGGCAGCGCGCCAGGAACAGCTGGCCCTCGGCGGTGAGGGTGATGCTGCGCGTGCTGCGATGGAACAGCCGTACGCCCAGCGCGTGCTCCAGCCGTGCCACGCACTTGCCCGCTGCCGAGGCGGAAATACCCTGCAGGCGTCCGGTCTCGACGAAGCTGCGGGTGTCGGCCGCGTGCACGAAGGTCTGCAGGTTGGCGAGGTTGTCCAGGACTGACATGGGCGTGCGGGCAATGAAAGCGGCAGGGTAGGTTGCGTGAACGTAGCGGGCGGCACCGCCATCGCAACACTGTGATGCGCGGTGGCGTGGGGACGGTTGCGGCCATGCAGCTCCGGCAATCATGCCGATTGCGGACTGGACGGTCCATGATGCCCGGAGCGGCAACCGGCTTTTTGCGCGGCCACCCGCTGCCTAACGTGGCGGGCCTCTCCCCACGGACCATCGCGATGAATGCTGTTCCTTCCCTTGCCCCTGCGCCGACGCTGCCTTCAGTGGAGCGGCTGCTGAAGCAGGTCCACCCGCAGCGCCTGGTCGGCGCGGTGGTGCTGGTGCGCGAGCACGGCGTACTGCGCCATGCCAGCGCGACCGGGCTGGCCGATCGTGAATCGGTCACGCCGATGCAGCGCGACCAGCTGTTCCGGCTGGCGTCGGTGAGCAAGCCGCTGCTGAGCACGGTGATCCTGCGCCTGGTGGCCGAGGGTGTGCTCGACCTGGACACATCGGTACAGCGCTGGCTGCCGGATTTCCGCCCGGCGTTGGCCGATGGCACTGCGCCGCCGATCAGCCTGCGCCAGCTGCTCAGCCACAGCAGCGGGCTGGGCTACCGCTTCCTCGAAGCCGATGTGGACGGCCCCTATGCGCGCGCCGGGGTCAGCGATGGCCTGGACGCGAACCCGCTCTCGCTGGCCGAGAACGTGCGCCGCATCGCGCAGGCACCGCTGCTGTTCGCGCCGGGCAGCCAGTGGCTGTACTCGCTGGGCGTGGACGTTGCCGGTGCCGTGGCTGAAGCAGCGACCGGTGAATCCCTGCAGGCACTGTTCGAGCGCTTGCTGGCCGCCCCCCTGGGCCTGCGTGACACCGCCTTCGCTGCGCGCAACGCGGCACGGCTGGCCACGCCCTATGTGAGCGACACACCGCAGCCGCACCGCCTGCACGAAGGCGAGGTGGTCGCTCCGTTCGAGGGTACTGTCGGTATCGAGTACAGCCTCGCGCGCGCCACCGATGCCAGCCGTTTCCCTTCGGCCGGGGCAGGCCTGGTCGGTAGCGCCGATGACGTGATGGCGGTGCTGGAGGCCTTGCGTGATGTGCAGCGTTCAGGCCTGTTGCCGCCGGCACTGGCAGCGGAGATGGCAAGCCCGCAGGTGGGCGAACAGGGGCCGCCGGAACCGGCCGGCTGGGGCTTCGGCCTTGGCTTTGCGGTGCTGCGCGATGCGGCCGCCAGCGGTACGCCGCAGAGCGCAGGCACATGGCGTTGGGGCGGCGCCTACGGGCACAGCTGGTTTGTCGATCCTGCGCGTGGGCTCAGCGTGGTGGCGCTGACCAACACCCTGTACGAAGGCATGGATGGCGCCTTCGTCGATGAGCTGCGTGATGCGGTCTACGCCGATCTGGAGGCCGCCCGATGAGCGGCCATGCCATCGATGCGGCTGGCCCGGCCGGTGAAGCCACGCGCCTGCCGTGGGCGGGGCTGCTGGCGCTGGCCGGCGGCGGTTTCATCACCCTGCTGACCGAGACCCTGCCGGCGGGCGTCCTGCGGCCGATGGGCGAAGGCCTGGGCGTGAGCGATGCGGCGGTGGGCCAGCTCGTCAGCGTGTACGCACTGGGCTCGGTGATGGCCGCATTGCCGATGACTGCGTTGACCCAGCGCCTGCCGCGACGCGCCTTGTTGCTGGCCGCCATTGCCGGCTTCGTGGTGGTCAATACGCTGACCGCAGTGAGCAGCAGCTATCCACTGATCCTGGCCGCACGTTTCCTGGCCGGGGTGAGTGGTGGCCTGTTGTGGTCGCTGGTGGCCGGCTATGCGGCGCGCATGGTGGTGCCCTCGCTGCAGGGCCGGGCAATTGCGGTGGCGATGGTCGGATCGCCGTTGGCGCTGTCGCTGGGCGTACCGGCGGGCACCTTGCTGGGGCAGCAGCTCGGCTGGCGCTGGGCATTCGCCCTGATGAGCGTGCTGGCCGTGGTGCTGCTTGCCTACGCACGCTGGGCTCTGCCCGCGCTGCCGGCGGCGGCAGCCGGCCGGCGCACCTCGCTGGCGACGGTGTGGCGCATGCCCGGCGTGCGCAGCGCGCTGGCGGTAATGGTGCTGTACGTGCTGGCGCACAACGTGCTCTACACCTACATCGAACCGCTGGCGGTGGAGGCGGGGGCCGGCCCGTGGCTGGACCGCCTGCTGCTGGCCTTCGGGCTGGCGGCCATTGCCGGTATCGGTATCGCTGGCTGGGGTGTGGATCGCCACCTGCGCACGCTGGTGTGGGCGGCCGTGATCGGCTTCATCGTGCCGGTGCTCGCGCTGCTGCTGTGGCCGGGCGAAGCGACCGCGCTGCTGCTGGCGACCATGCTGTGGGGCGTGGCCTTCGGCGCGGTGCCTACGTTGTTCCAGACCGCATTGGCACGGCGTGCCGGTGCCGCCGCAGATCTGGCGCAGTCGATGCTGGTGACCGGCTGGAACCTGGCCATTGCTGCCGGTGGCGTTGCAGGGGGTGTGCTGCTGCAGGCGGGCGGCCCAAACCAGTTGGGATGGCTGCCGTTGCTGCTGCTGGCGGTGAGCGTGGCGTGGTTGCTGGCACGGCCGAAGGCCTGGGCGTAGGCGGCGAGTCAGTGATGGCGCGGTGCCGGCCAGCGGCCCGCACTACCGTGGTCCCCGCCATCCACGCATGGCGTGGATCTACCGAGCGCAGCGCCTCCTGCGCGACCCATCCACCCGGCCCCAACTGATGGATTCACCGGGCGCGACCACGAGGGGCTCCGCCGTTCGCCGCCTTACTCCACGCCCTCACGCTCGATCGGCACACTGCGCGGATTCTGCATGTGCTCCCGCGCCGCGCCATAGCGCTGCTGCCGCTTGTGGTGGAACACCACGAACTCGTCCCGTGGCAGCGGCCGCGAGAACAGCCAGCCCTGCGCGAACTCGACCTTGCGCGCATGCAGATATGCCAACTGCGCCTCGGTCTCCACGCCCTCGGCCACCACCCACAGGCCCAGCTCCTTGGCCATGTCGATGATGTGCGGCGTCACCGGGCTCGTCGCGCTCTCGGTGTCGATCGCATCGATGAACGACTTGTCGATCTTCAGCGCGTCCAGCGGCAGCTGCTCCAGGTACTGCAGGCTGGAGAAGCCGACTCCGAAATCATCGATGGCCACGCTGTGGCCGGCGCGACGTGCCTGCGCCAGCATCGTGCGGGCGCGGTCCAGATCGAGGAAGCCGCGCTCGGTGGCTTCCATCCAGATCTGCTGCGGCAGGATGCCGCTGCCGGTCATGTGCTTGGAGATCATCTTCAGCGCACGGCCGCTGCTGATGTCTTCGGCGGCCAGGTTGATCGCGATGTGTGCGCTGCGGTCGGCGACCAACAGATCGCGCATGTCGCGCACGACGTTCTCGATCACCAGATCGGTGATCGCGCCGATCATGCCGGCCTCTTCGGCCAGCGGAATGAACAGGTCCGGCCGTACCTGCGTGCCATCCGGGCGCTGCCAGCGCACCAGGGCCTCGGCGCCGACGCAGATGCCGGTATCCAGCTCGATGATCGGCTGGTAGTGCAGGTACAGCTCGCGGCGGCGGATCGCCGTGGCCAGTTCGCCGCGCAGGGACAGGCGGCGACGCGACAGCCACACCACCAGGCCGGCACCGGCAGCGGCCAGCAGAACACCGATCGGCACGAACAGCCACGCCTGCTGGCGGAAGGTTGCAGCCAGCGCGGTACGCGGCGTGGTTGCGATCGCCAGCCACTCTTCATTGCGGGCGGTGGCGTACAGGGTGTTGTGGTCCAGGCCTTCCTCGGGCGCACGCAGCAGGGTCTCCAGCAACGCGGGATCCATGCCGCTCTGCCTGGCCAGGAGGCGGCCATCCGGGCTGGCCAGGGCAAGGCGCACGTTCGGGTCGGCGATGACATCGACAAACCGGCGCGGATCGACCAGGACGTCGTAGTTGCCATACAGGATCGACAGCACCTGGCGCCGTCCGCTTGCCTCGGGGCGCACATCCACGGCAATGCCGGCGCCATCACTGGTGACGTGGTCGGCCCTGGGCTGGTTCACGTCGGACAGAAACGGCCCCCACGACGTGCAGCGCAGCTTGCCACCCTCGAAGTAGCCCATCTGATCAACCGACGGCGAGGTCATCACCAGCGTCTGCATGCGCCGGATATGGTCCGGCCCGCAGGCGTCCTGGGCGCCGGCCTCGGCCGACTGCAGCGCCGCCAGTGCTTCCCGGTAGGACTGGTCGGCGCGGCGCAGGGTACGACCGGCGATATCGCGCAGGCGCTGCTGCTCGACACTGACGGCCCGGTCCCAGGTGGCATAGGCCATCACCGCGATCGGCACGGCCGCGGCCAGAATCGCCAGCGCGGTGCCACCGATGATCACGCGCAGCCGGCTCATGGCCGGGGCTCCAGCGGGGTGGGCAGGGCAGGGCACATGGGCGGGCCGATCCTTGGGCAGGAACGGCTATCTGAGCATGGCGCAGGGCCGGGCGGAATGGGATCAATCCGGTATTCGGTCACATTGTGATGAAAGCGGCCAAGTTTGACGTGATTGCCCCGTCCGATGCTGGCGCTCCGGGCGCTGGAGGACTACCGTCGAACGCTTCGCCGCCCTCTTGCCCGCGCCCATGACCGAGCCCGCAACGCCCCCCGAGCACCTGCGCCGCAGCCTTTCCAACCGCCACCTGCAACTGATCGCCATCGGCGGTGCCATCGGCACCGGCCTGTTCATGGGCTCGGGCAAGACCATCAGCCTGGCCGGACCCTCCATCGTCTTCGTCTACCTGATCATCGGCGCGATGCTGTTCTTCGTGATGCGCGCGATGGGCGAGCTGCTGCTGTCGAATCTGCAGTACAAGTCCTTCATCGATTTCTCCACGGATCTGCTCGGCCCATGGGCCGGGTTCTTCTGTGGATGGACATACTGGTTCTGCTGGATCGTGACCGCCATCGCCGATGTGATCGCCATTGCCGCCTATGCGCAGTTCTGGTTCCCCGGGCTGGATGCGTGGATACCGGCGCTGGCCTGCGTGCTGCTGTTGCTGGCACTGAACCTGGTGACCGTGAAGCTGTTCGGCGAGATGGAGTTCTGGTTTGCGCTGATCAAGATCGTGGCGATCTGTGCGCTGATCATCACCGGCGCCGGGCTGGTGGCCTGGGGCTTCACCTCGCCCAGTGGCCACACCGCGTCGCTGTCGAACCTGTGGAATGACGGCGGCCTGTTCCCGATGGGCCTGGTCGGCTTCTTCGCCGGTTTCCAGATTGCGGTGTTCGCCTTCGTCGGCATCGAGCTGGTCGGCACCACCGCCGCCGAGACCGCCGACCCCGAGCGCAACCTGCCCAAGGCGATCAACTCGATTCCGGTACGCATCATCATCTTCTACGTGCTGGCGCTGATTGCGATCATGGCCGTCACCCCGTGGCGCCAGGTGGTGCCGGACAAGAGCCCGTTCGTGCAGCTGTTCGTGCTGGCCGGCATTCCTGCCGCCGCCAGCCTGATCAACTTCGTGGTGCTGACTTCGGCCACGTCCTCGGCCAACAGCGGCATCTTCTCCACCAGTCGCATGCTGTACGGCCTTGCCGAGGAAGGCCACGCACCGCGGGGGCTGTCGAAGTTGTCGCGCGCTGCCGTGCCTGCCCGTGGCCTGCTGTTCTCGTGCCTGTGCCTGCTGGGTGGCACGCTGCTGATCTACCTGATTCCGAACCTGGTGACTGCTTTCACCCTGGTGACCACGCTGGCGACGGTGCTGTTCATCTTCGTCTGGTCGCTGATCCTGGTGGCCTACATGGCCTATCGCCGCCGCTACCCGGAACGCCACGCTGCGTCGATCTTCAAGATGCCCGGCGGCGTCGCCATGTGCTGGGCCTGCCTGGTGTTCTTCGCCGCGGTGCTGGTGCTGCTGAGCCTGCAGGCTGACACCCGCCAGGCGCTGATCGCCAGCCCGGTGTGGTTCGTGCTGCTGGGCGTGGGGTACCGGGTGCGTCTCAGAACGGTGAAATGACTGGGAATGCGGGGTTTCGGCAACGCCGGAAATCGAGAACGTCGGAAATCGGTAGAGTCGACTGTTAGTCGACTGCTCTTCCATGGGCTTTCGGAAAACCCCGCGCTGCGCGCGATAGTCGACTGACAGTCGACTCTACCGCTGCGGGCGCCGGCGCAAGTGCAGGGTGCAGCCCTGCCGACCCCCATTCACCCAACATTCGCGGGCGCGGCCGGATGATCCGGCCGCCATGTCCCGTCGCCCTCTCCTGCTTGTGCTGTTGCTGCTGCCCAGCCTGTGGCCCGGGCTGGCCGCCGCACGCACCGTCTACCGCTGTGTGCAGGGCAACACCGTCAGCCTGGCCACCGCGCCGGAACCGGGTTCGCGCTGTAGCCCGAAGGAAATCGACGACAACGCCATCCAGACCCCGAACCTGTGGGGCAACATGGGCGTGTTCAGCGGCGTACTGTACGAGCGCGAGCAGGATGGCGTGCTGGTCTACTCCACCCGCAACCTGCCCGGCTCGCGGGTATTCCTGAAGTTCACCGTGGCCACACCGCCGGGCGAGCCTGCCCACGAAGGCCTGGGCAAGGTGGGCAAGCCGCAGCTGGCGCAGCACGCCAGGCAGTTCAAGGCCGCGGCCAAGGCCACGGGCGTCGACGATGCCTGGCTGCGCGCAATCGCCCATGCCGAAAGCAATTTCGATCCGCTGGCGGTGTCCAGCAAGGGCGCACAGGGCGTGATGCAGTTGATGCCGGAGACCGCACAGGAATATGGCGTGCGCGATCCGTTTTCGCCGCAGCAGTCGATCGAGGGCGGCGCGCGGTACATGCGCGCGCTGCTGCGCCGTTACAACGGCGATCGCCCGTTGGCGGCGGCTGCCTACAACGCGGGCATCGGTGCAGTCACCCGCTACAAGGGCGTGCCGCCCTACGCCGAAACCCTGGCCTATGTGGACAAGGTGATGGCGCTGTACGCGCGCTACCGCGAAGCGATGGGCATCCGCACCGAAGTGCCAGCCCGCTAGGCGGGAGGTGTAGTGCCGAGCCCACGCTCGGCTCCACAGGAAATCGGCTCAGCGCGAGGTGGACGTGCTGACCAGGTTGTAGCGCTCGATGCGGCCGACGCGTGCCACCTCGGCCTGCACGTCGGCACGCTGCTTCAGCACACGCCAGGCGGCATCGATCTTCACGTCGCCGGGCAGCGACGGATAGGTGCGCATGTCCTGCAGGGAGGCCAGTGCCTCGCCGCGCTCAACCGGTGAGCGCAGCTGTTCGATCAGCACCGCAGCGGCCGCGTCCAGATTGCCTTCCTCCAGCAGCATCTCGCGCTGGAACAGGCGCGCGTCATCGCCCTGGGCCAGGATGGCTGCGCGCGCGGCCTGTTCGGTCTTGGCATCGCCACGTTCACGGGCGGCAACGAACTGCAGCAGTGCCTGGGCCGCCTTGCCGTAACCGGCCAGGCCCGGCATGTCATTCACCGCGACAGCAGCGTCCTGAATGCGGCCCAGCGAACTGAGCAAGAACCCGACGTTGAACTGGTGCTCGGCACCATCCGGGCCCAGCGCACCGATGCGTGCGGCCAGCCTGGCTGTGGACAGCGCATCATCGTTACGGCCCAACCGGCGCAGCGCCATAAGCCGGCTGTTGAGCAGCCACGCCACCCATTCGGCTTCCGTCGCCGAGGGCGACTCACCTTCGGCCGCCGCACCGGCCATGCCATCGGTCAGCGCAAGCACCTCCTCGTTGCGGTCCAGCATCAGCAGCGTGCTGCTGAACTCGGCCATGCGTGCGTCCAGCGCCCGGTCGAGCAGGCCGGAAACCCGCAGTTCGTCGAGGTGCTTCTGTGCAGCCTGCACTGGGTCGAAGCGGGCATCGTCGCGGTCGACATAGCGATCAAACCGCTTGTCACTGCGCAGGCGGATGATCTCGGCGGGGCCGGTGATGCGCGCCAACGTGGCCGGGATGTCGTCGCCCCGGCCATTGTCGGCCTGCAGTGTTGCCAGTGCCAGCCACAGTCCGGTGGGTTCCAGGCCGCCGCTCTTCCAGCCGTTGTCGAACAGCGCCTGCAGCAGTTCCATGCGCTGCTGCGGCTGGTCCCGCAGGCGGAACTGCAGGTAGTTGATCGCGTGGTGGTCCACCGGCAACGGCGCCTCGGCATGCTTCAGCGCCTGCACCAGGTGCTTCGTGGCAGGTGCCGGTTGGTTCTCGGACAGTTCCACCGAGACCAGGGTCAGCAGGATCTGCGCGTCGTCCGGCAGTGCTTCCTGTGCGCGCTGCAGGTAGCGGCGGGCCTGGTCCGGCTTCTTCTGCACCATCGCGGTCCAGCCGGCCACCTGCGCGGCGCGGCCGCGATGTTCGGCATCGAAGTCATCCAGCATCGGATCTTCCATCAGCCGTTCCATCGCGATCAGCGCGCCCAGCGTGTTGCCACTGCGTGACTGCTGGATGGCCTCATCCCAGCGCGTGGAATAGGCCATGTGCATCACATCGGCGGTGATTGACGGCTTCTGCGGCGCCACCGTGATCGAAGCGGTGGCGGATGTGCTGGCCAATGCGGCGGCCAGCAGGGCAGCAAGGGGGAGGATGCGGGGCATGGAGGATCTCCATCCGTGGGAACCGCATTGAACCTGCTGGGGCTGGTGAGAACAAGCGTGGCGCATGGAACTCTGGTATCCGGCAGTACGATTGGCCTTGGCGCATGCGGTGCCCAGCGTCTATTGTCGGTGCCTCTTCAGGCAGCAGGCAGGCAGCGCAGCGCGATGGCACGGTGGCAATGGATGGCGGCAGGCGTGGCGTTGGCGACGGTAGTGGCATTGGCTGCGACCTGGTGGGAGACACCGCTGCACACGTTGGCTGAACCGGCGGGCCCGGCTCCAACGCCACTGGCGTGGACCGCACAGATCGAGCCGCTGGCCGGCGATGGCCACCCCGGTGACCGCGACGGCGCGTCCGGGCAGGCACGCTTCGCCGATCCCTATGCGTTGCTGCGCAGTGCCGATGGCAGTGTCTATTTCACTGATGCCGGTGATAACAACCGGATCCGTCGCCGCCTGCCCGATGGCCGCGTCGAAACGGTGGCCGGGCAGGGCGAGGGGCGCGTTGATGGCCCGGCACTGCAGGCCAGTTTCAATACGCCTTCGGGCATTGCCGCCGACGCGCAGGGCAACCTGTATGTGGCCGACACCGGCAACCATGCGATCCGCCGTATCGGCACCGATGGCCAGGTGACCACGCTGGCCGGTGGCGAACAGGGCCACGTTGATGGACCTGCCGCGCAGGCGCGCTTCGATGCGCCGATGGGCATCGCAGTGGATGCGCAGGGCCAGGTCTACGTGGCCGATACCTTCAATGACCGCATCCGGGTGATCGGTACCGATGGCAACGTGCGCACCCTGGCCGGTGGCGATCGGCCGGGCCTGGCCGATGGCACGGGCGCCGCTGCGCGCTTCGATACGCCGGTGGCACTGGCCTTCGACGCGCAGGGCGCGTTGCTGGTGGCCGACCTGTTCAACAACGCGGTGCGCCGCGTCGGTGCCGATGGCACGGTAAGCACCGTGGTGGGTGGGGGTGGCGTGATCAATGGGCCGCTGTCGTTGGCCACCACCCACGATGGCGTGCTGTACGTGGGCGACATGGATGGCCGCATCGTGCAGGTGACGCCGCAGGGCCACCAGATCGCGCTGGTCGGCAACGGTCGACTGCCACGCCTGGCCCGCCCCAGTGGCTTGGCGATGGACGCCGACGGCAGCGTGCTGGTGGCCGACGCGACGGCCTATCGCCTGCACCGCCTGCGCCCGCTACCGGTGGGGGAACTGCCCGCACCGGCGCTGGTCGGCCCGGCCGCCGATGCCGCGCTGCCCGATACCGGCGGCCGTTGGCCGCTGGCGCCGCAGGATGGCTGGCACGAAGTGGTCGGCACGCTGGGAGAGGTGCGCGGCAACTTCAGCGGCGAGAGCCGCCATCACCTGCATGGGGGCTTCGACGTGCGCGGTGATGTGGGCCAGACCGTGCTGGCGATTGCCGATGGCAAGATCAGCAGCCCGATGGCGGCCTGGAGCCTGGGCGAGCAGGCTGAGGGCCTGGCCGTGGATCGCCTCAAGTACATCCACATGCGGGTGGGCCGCACCCCACGCAATGAACCGTTCGATGCGCGCTGGCAGGCGCTGTACGACGAGCAGGGCAAGCTGGAGCGGATGCGCGTGCGGCGCGGCATGCGCATTCACGTCGGCGATCGCCTGGGTAGCATCAACAACCAGGCGCATGTGCACCTGGCCGTCGGCACCGGTGGTTTCGAGACCAACGCTGTGGCACTGGGCTTCCAGAACTACGCCGACCACTTCGCACCGCGCATCACCGATGTGGCGTTGCTGGACGACAACGACCAGCCGATGGCCGCAGGCAGCGATGGCGTGGTGATGGTGGCGCGCCAGGGACGCGGTGTGCAGATCGTGGTCGAAGCCTGGGACCAGGTCGACAACAACCTGCCGCGGCGGCGCCTGGGCATGTACCAGGTGGGTTACCAGATTCTCGATGCGGGCGGCCAGCCGCTGCAGGGCTACGAGCAGCCACGCTGGAACATCGTGTTCAACCGCATGCCGCCGCAGCGGGAAGCGGTGCGCGTGGCCTACGCACCGGACAGCGGCATCACCGTGCATGGCAGCGCGGTAACCCGGTTCCGCTACCTGGCCACCAACACCGTGCGTGATGGCCTGATGGAAACCGGGCGCTGGCAGCCGGCGGCGTTGCCGCCGGGCGAGTACATCGTGCGTGCCAGCGTGCGCGACTACAGCGGCAACGAAGGCGTCGGCCCGCGCGAGATCAGGGTACGGCTGCTGCCATAGCCGCAGCCGCAGCCGGCGCGCCGCAGCGTTCGCGCTCGGCGTCCATGTCTTCCAGCGGCCGCACTTCGATGCTGCCGAAGCGTGCCCAAGGGAAGTCGCGGGCGATGCGCATGGCTTCGTCGCGGTCGCGGGCGACGATCAGGTTGAAGCCGGCCAGCAGTTCGCGGGTTTCGGCGAAGGGGCCATCCAGTACGCGGCTGTGGCCATCACGCACGCGCAGGGTCTGCGCGGTGTCGACCGGCTGCAGCTTCTGCGCGGCCAGCAGCGTGCCTTCGGCCTGCAGCTTGTCGGCATGGGCCAGGCAGTCGCGCATCAGCGCGTTGAATTCTTCGATGGGCAGGGCCTGCAGCAGGGCAGGCTCGATGTAGATCAGGAGCAGGTACTGCTGCATGGCGCGGTCCTGGCGGGGGCGGGGTGCCCATGATGGCGCAGGTCTGCGCGTGGGCATGTTGCAGCGCGGGAGGCGCGCCTTCGGCGAGGGTCGGCGAACGGCGGAGCCCCTCCGTGGTGGGTTGGGTTGGTCGCTGAAAGCTGGCTTCCTGCGGGTGGGCCGGGCGGGGGGAATTGGCGGGGACGCCGTGAATCCATCCCTGGAGGCTTAGCCGCGCCATCCATGGCGCGGATACCCCGCCAACCCCACCCGCCCGGCCCCAGACAGATTCCGGTTGCCGATCCACCACGGGAAATCACAAGCAAGAGCAAAAGCGGGTCGCTTCGCTCGCAAAGCCGCGGCCGCCAGCCAACCGCCGTTGCTGTTGCCTTTGCTTCTGCCTTTTCTCTTGATCTTCCCGTGGTGTGCGACGGTGACAGGAAACTGTCAAAGGCCGGGTGGGTAGGCGGGGCGGGGGTGTCCGCGGCATGGGCCCGAGGCATGCCTCGGGCGGGTTGGGCACGATGCCCAACCCCGGTCTTGCCGTGTGCGCAGGACAGCGCACACGAGCAAGCCGCGGTCAAGCCCCCAGGGACGGGTTTACGGCGTCCCCCGACCCGTCTACCCACCCGACAAAGCCCATGAACCCAGCTTTCAGCGACCCACCCAACCCACCACGGAGGGGCGCCGCCGTTCGCCGACTCCCGCCGAAGGCGCGCCTTCCACGGAAGAAAAAATTTCCAACAGACGTGTCGATTCCCAGCCCCCTGGTTCGTTGTACCCAGTGAAGGGCACGCATCACGCGTCCCCACGGGAGACTGCAATGAAAGTGATGGTGATCGTGAAGGCCAACGCCGACTCCGAAGCCGGCCGCATGCCCAGCGAACAGGAACTGTCCGAAATGGGCGCCTTCAACGAACAACTGGTGGCCTCCGGCATCATGCTGGCCGGTGAAGGCCTGCACGCCACCCAGCGCGGCCGTCGCATTCATTTCGGCGGCGGGGTACCCAAGGTCGAGGCCGGTCCATTCGGTCCTGCCAGCGAACAGATCGCCGGCTTCTGGTTGTGGGAGGTGCGGTCGCTGGACGAGGCCGTTGAATGGGCCAGCCGTGCGCCGTTCGGCGAGGGCGGCACGCTGGAACTGCGCCCGCTGATCACCGCCGAAGACTTCGGTGAAGCCTTCACCCCCGACTTACAGCAGCAGGAACAGCGTCTGCGTGCACAGCTGGAAGGTTGACCCGATTCATCTCCCTGCCGGGCAGGACCCGGCACTACTGCCCTGAACCGCACAACGGAGTATTGCCATGAAACTGATTCCCTTCCTCGGCTTCAGCGGCCAGGCCCATGAGGCGATGGCGTTCTACGCCAAGGCACTCGGTGGCCAGGTCACGTCGGAAATGAAATACCGCGACATGCCGCCCTCCGATGGCTCGCCAGGTTGCAACGAGATGCCGCCGGAAACCCTCGACCACGTTGCGCACAGCCAGCTGGAAATCGGCAGCGCCATCGTGATGGCGGCCGACGGTCCCGGCGGTGGCGAGGGCGGCTCGACCACCATCAATGTCGATGTCGACAGCATCGAGGAGGCCGAGCGCGTGTTCGCGGCGCTCGCCGAAGGTGGCCAGGTGCAGATGCCGATCGCCGAAACGTTCTGGGCGCACCGCTGGGGCATGCTGATTGATCGCTACGGCAAGCCGTGGATGGTCAATTGCATGAAGCAGCCCTGATCCCTCCCGCTTTCCTCTTCATCCACAAGGAGCGTTACCAATGAGTGCACCACAACCGCAGATGATCTTCGTCAACCTGCCTGTGCAGGATCTGGAGAAGTCGAAGGCGTTCTTCACCGCGCTGGGGTACAGCTTCAATCCAACCTATACCAATGACGATGCGGCTGGCATGGTCATCAGCGAGAGCATCTACGTGATGCTGCTGACCCAACCTTTTTTCCAGCAGTTCACCAACAAGCCGATTGCCGATGCGCACACCCACACGGAAGTGATCAACGCACTCTCGGCACCCAGTCGCAAGGCCGTTGACGAGCTGTTGGACAAGGCACTGGCCGCCGGCGCCAGCGAACCGCAGCCGGCGCGCGACCTGGGCTTCATGTACCAGCGCGGCTTCCAGGACCTGGATGGCCATCTCTGGGAAATCGCACACATGGACGGCGAGCCGGGCTGACGGCCGCCGCAAGGGAGAACCCACATGGCTTACGTGGATGCTTACGTGCTGCCGTGCCCACAGGACAAGGTGGCGGCCTACCGCCGCCTTGCCCGCAAGGCCGGCGCGGTGTGGAAGGACCATGGCGCGCTGCAGTACATGGAATGCGTGGCTGACGATGTGGAACCGGGCAAGAGCACCTCGTTCCCGCGTGCGGTCAAGGCGAAACCGGGCGAGACGGTGATCGTCGCCTTCGTGGTGTTCCGCTCGCGCGCGGCACGCGACCGCATCAACGCCAGGGTGATGGCCGACCCGCGGCTGGCGTCGCTGGGCCCGAAGGACATGCCGTTCGATACCAAGCGCATGTTCTGGGGCGGCTTCAAGCCGATCGTCGAAGCGTGAGCCATGGCGCTTGTGCGGGCCGGGCGTGCGTGTTGTGATCGGCGCATGCTCGATCCCGCACTGACGCAGCGTCTGGAAGCCCTCTGGCGGATGGAGTCGCCAGTGTTGATCGCGCGCCTGGCGCGGCTGCTCGGCGGTGATGTCGGCCGTGCCGAGGAGCTGGCCCAGGACACCTGGCTGGCCGCGCTGGAGCGCTGGCCGGAACAGGGCATCCCGGACAACCCCGGAGCCTGGCTGATGACCACCGCGCGCAACCGCGCCATCGATGTGCTGCGCCAACACCAGCGCGTGGCGCAGCAGCATGCGCAATGGGGTGAGGAACTGCATCCGGCACCCCTGCCAGCGCCGGATGACAGCCAGGCGCTGGAAGATGACCTGGGGGACGACCTGCTGCGCCTGATGTTCGTGGCCTGCCACCCCGTGTTGCCGGCCGATGCGCGGGTGGCACTGACCCTGCGCCTGCTCGGTGGCCTGACCACGACCGAGATCGCCCGCGCCTTCCTGCAGCCCGAGCCGACCATCGCCCAACGCATCGTGCGCGCCAAACGCACCCTGGCGCAGAAGCAGGTGCCCTATGAAGTGCCGCGCGCGGAGGCGATGCCCGAGCGGCTGGCTTCAGTGCTGGAGGCGATCTACCTGGTCTTCAACGAAGGCTATGCGGCCAGTGCCGGTGACGACTGGATGCGTCCGGCGCTGTGCGACGAGGCACTGCGACTCGCGCGCATTCTGGCGCACCGGCTGCCGGTGCCGCCGGTGCTGGGCCTGCTGGCGCTGATGGAGCTGCAGGCCTCGCGTGCCGCAGCACGGACCGATGCGCAGGGCGTGCCGGTGCTGCTGGACCAACAGAACCGCGCGCGCTGGGACTGGCTGCAGATTGAACGCGGGCAGCAGGTGCTGGCGCGCGCGCTGGCCGCCGGTGGAGGTGACGATCCCTATGTGCTGCAGGCGCGCATCGCAGCGTGCCATGCGGCGGCGCGGCGTCCTGAAGATACCGACTGGCCGCGCATCGCCGCGCTCTATGCACAGCTGCTGCAGGTGCAACCTTCGCCGGTGGTGGCATTGAACCGGGTGGTGGCGGTACTGCGCAGCGAGGGCGCGTTCGCTGCATGGGTACAACTGCAGCCGCTGCTGGTTGATGCGCGCCTGCGCGACTACGCGCCGCTGCAGGTGGTTCGTGGCGAGCTGTTGCAGGCACTGGGGCGTGAGCAGGATGCGCGTGACGCTTTTGGCGAGGCAGCTCGGCTCAGCCAGAACCGGGCCGAGCGCGGATTGCTGCGGCAACGGGCGGGCCTGCCCCGCACAGACTGAGCCGACAAGGACAGCACTTGTCGCCGCGCGCCTGAGCGGCTATGTTTCGCGCCCAGCGGACGCATCAGCGTCCGCATTCCGTGCGTATTGACCGAGGAGCGGTTGGATGTATTCAAGGACGAAGAGCGCATCGCGCGCTTTTGCGCGCCTGCTTGCCTGTGCCCTGTGCCTGGCCGTGTGGCCGATGGCCACGCAGGCGGCAGACAAATCACAGCAGGCCTATTGGGCAGGCTTCGCCTATACCGCTGACGCCGCCGCCGTGCAGGCGACCACGCCACATGCGCATGCGGTGCTGGAACAGCGCGGCCTGATTCCGTTGAACCAGGCGCTGGCACAGTCGCTCAAGCGCCGCGCCCCGGCCCACCTGCAGCTGATCGACCAGCCGGTGGCGATGCTCGACGGCACCACCAGCGCGACCGTGCTGGCCGCGGCACTGGACCGCGAACTGGTCTCGGTCGAGCCGATCGGTGACCAGTACAAGGTGCTGGTGGAAGTGGCGCTGCAGGCGCTGTTCTTCGACTTCCGCGAGCGCCAGGTGATCGCGTCCTATCCGCTGACCCTGCAGCGCATCGACGTGCAGGATTACCGGCCGGACAACGACGATATCGACGCGATCGTTGCCGATCTCCTGTACGGCAGTGCCGATACCAGCCTGTCGCAGGTGCTGGCCGCCAGCCTCGCCCAGGCCAAGCTGCCCGATGCCGCCGTGCGTCGCCTGCAGGTCGGTGGCGTAACCCTGTCCGACGCGGTCCGCGCCAAGCTGCCCGACCCGAAGTGGGACGCCCCGCTGCGCGCCACGCTGGCCCACGAACTGTCCAAGACGCTGTCATCCAATACCGGCGTCGGCCTGCTGCCGCCGGCCTCGGGCCAGGCGATCGGTGGTGCGATGGCGGCGCGCTTTGCCGACGGCAAGGTCTACCAGCTGAAGATTCCCGAGCCGGACTACGTCATCAACCTGCAGGTGGATGCGTTGAAGAACGGCGTGATCGAAGAAACCCCGGCGATGAAGACGATGCTGTTCGGCGCCTTCTTCACCGCCAAGGTGACCGAGCCGTTCTCGGGGAAGGTCTATTTCGAACAGCCGCTGCGCAAGGGGGCCACCAAGGTGGTGCCGGTCACGCAGTGGCAGGTCGACCAGTGGTCGGCCAGCTACGAAACCCTGCTGGCCGGGCTCGATGCCTTCGCCGGCGCCGCCGCCAAGCGTGCCGATTCGCGCGCCTGGCTGGACGAACAGAAGCCGGGCGGCCGCCCGTTGCAGCAGCAGACCCAAGCCCTTCAGGAGTTGATCAAGTCATGTCGTTGATGCGTACCATCCTGCTCTTCCTCATCGCGCTGGTGGTGGCCTCGCCGGTCGCTGCGCAGACCGCCAGCTCGCGCGGTACCGGTTCGGCCAGCTACGGCCTGCGCCTGAGTGCCGACACCCGTGCCCAGGCCCTGAACAAGGCCAAGGTCAATGCCCTGGAGGCGTACATCGCTGAAACCGGTGCGGCCAAGCTGCGCCTGTTCGAAGCGCGCCGCGCCGAGTTCATCGGCGAGATCGATCGCTACGTGCTCAGCGCCGTGCAGCTGTCGGACACCGAAGACAAGAAGGCCAAGACCTACACCGTCACCGTCCGCGCCGAGATCAACACCACCCTGCTGCAGACCAAGCTGGATGCGGGTTCGGCCGTGGCCGGTGCCACCGCCGCGCAGCGCTCGCTGCTGACCTTCCTGTTCATGGCGCGCTCGCAGGACACCGTGCAGTCGTTCCAGGACAAGGAATACCGCCGCGTCGACGCCAGCAGCAGCTACAGCGAGAACACCCGTGAGGGCGACAGCTTCCGCGGCAACTCGGTCAGCACCAACGGCAGCATCAACCAGAATGGTTCGATGTCGGTCACCAGCGGTGGCAGCACCACCGCACGCGCCGACAACATCACCTGGAAGGTGGCCAACGCCGCCGAAGTGAACACCGCGATGACCGGTGCCTTCAGCGCCGCCGGCTACGAAGTGGTCGAAGCCGAATACGTGGAGGGCGAGTCGCGCGGCCTGCTCAGCATCGAGCGCATCCGCAAGGACTTCAGCACCGGCAACGACCTGGCCCCGGCCACCTTGCGTGATACCGCCAACGGCATCCGTGCGGCCAACATTCCGTACATCGCCGTCGGCACCCTCGACATCGGCATGCGCGACCGCGATCCGGCCAGTGGCAACACCCGCGTGTTCGTCACGGTCACCGGCAAGGTGCTGGACGTGACCGGTCGCTTCCCGCGCACCGTGTCGTCGGTGGGCCCGGTGCAGTTCTCCGGCACCGGCCCGAATGAAACCGTGGCCCGTACCAACGCGCTGCAGCTGGCTGCCGAAAAGGCCGCCCAGCAGATGATCAACGAACTGAACGTCAAGGCGGTCCGCTGATCCGCCACCCCGGTGGGTGCCGAGCCCGCTCGGCATCACCCTGGATTACCGATTCCCACGTGCCGCTTCGCGGCCGTCTCTCCCAAAGGACACTCATATGATCCGCAATACTGCTCTTGTCGTGGCCATCGCTGCCGCCACCCTGTCGATGCCGGCCCACGCTGGCCTGGGCAAGCTGAAGGACCTGGCCGGTGCCGCCACCGGCACCTCCAGCAGCAGCGCTTCCAGCGCCGCCGCCCCGGACGAAGCCGCGCAGGAAGCGCTGGTGCGTCGTTTCGTCAGCTCGCAGTCGCACTCGCTGCAGGCCCAGACCTCGTTTGCCCGTGCCTTCGGCCTGGCCGAGCAGGTGCAGCTGCTGGAAGCCGAGCGCCAGGCGCTGTCGTCGGGTTCGGTAAGCGTCGATGCGATGAAGAAGTCGGTGTCGGTCAGCGAAGCGGCGCAGGCGGCGATCAACGAGCGCCAGGCCGCGCAGCCGGAACTGAACGCTGAATCCAAGCAGCACTACGCCGAAGGCCTGGTCTCGCTGCTGGCGTCGGCCGCCGAAGCACAGAAGCTCGGTGGCGAGGCCAGCAACTTCACCGCCGGCATGAAGAACCTGGGCGCGACCCAGCTGGCGACCGTCGGCCGCAAGCTGGCCGCCGGTGCATGGGTGGCCAAGGAATCGCCGGGCTTCATCCAGGGCCTGTACGGCTCGACCAAGTCGGCCGTGACCTTCGCCAGGAAGAGCAAGGTGAAGGTGCCGTCCAACGCCGATTCGATGCTCGACACGCTCTGATCCGAGGCGAATCTCCATGCGTATGACCTACCGTTTGATCGGCCTGGGCCTGGTTGCCGCGCTGCTTGCAGCCTGTGGCGAGCAGGACGCCCCGGCTGCCGCGCCCGCCAAGGAAAAGGCAACCAGTGCGCTGGCCAGCAATGCGCCAGTGGAAGCGGCGCCCCTGCGTGGCACGCCGGATTTCGGCGGCACCACCCAGGTCGCGCGCGAGGCCGACGGCATCGGCAGCACCCCGGAACTGGCGGTGCTGGCGGCGTTGCAGTCGGCGGTGGCGCAGGTCAACGGCGTACGCGTGGCCAGCCAGATGCAGGGCCTGCGTGCAGGCCTGCATGTGGATGTGGATGACGAACACGTCGGCGACATCCGCGCCGACGCGTTCACCCAGCAGATGATCGCCGGCTCGCAGGGCGCGGTGCTGGGCTATGAAATCCTGTCGCAGGACGAAGTGCGGCAGCTGGACGAGGAGACCATCGCCCGTGTGCGCGCCAGCGACGAAGGCTGGAGCTTCAAGGGCTCGGCGTCGGCCAGTGCGTCCGGCGAAGCCTCGGCCAAGAGCGGTTCGGCTTCGGCCAGTGTCAAGCAGAGCTACGACGAGAAGGTCAACGTCGATGCCAAGCGTGGCGCCAGCTCGTTCGATTCCGACGTGACCCACCGCAGCATGCGCAGCTACTGGAAGGTACGCGTACGTGCCCAGATCGCTCAGTACCGCGCACCGGACGAGCAGGGCAAGCCGAAGATCGTGGTCGCGCTGCCGCGTACCAAGGCCGGCAGCTATGCCGTGGGCGATGGCCGCGTGAGCGCCGATGAAGTGGCCGACGCGATCCGCGCACGCCTGTCCGACACGCTGACCCAGACCCAGCGCTTCATCGTGCTGGACCGTGAGTTCGGCGACGAACTGCAGGCCGAGATCGACCACATCAACAGCGGCAACGTACGTTTGCAGGACACTGCCCGTGTCGGCCAGCAGCTGGCGACCGACCTGATCCTGATCCCGACCATCGAACGCTTCGAGTACCCGCGCAGCGTGCGCAACCTGCGCATGTCCGACCGCCAGGTGACCTCGTACTCCGGTGGTGGCCGCATCACCCTGCGCCTGGTCAACGCCACCACCGGCCAGGTGGTGATGTCCGACAGCTTCGACCACCAGCTGGCCTCGACCGGCCCCAGCACCCTGCCGCGCGTGGTCAACGGCCGCAACATGGCCGCGGCGATGATGGAATCGCTGTCGGGCCAGATCGGCACCAGCATCGTCACCACGCTGTTCCCGGTATCGGTGGTCTCGGTGGACGGTGACCAGGTGGTGCTGAGCCAGGGCGGTGACACCGTGCAGGCCGGCCAGCGCTGGCAGGCCGTGCGCCTGGGCGAAGAACTGAAGGACCCGCAGACCGGCCGCTCGCTGGGCCGCAGCGAACACCCGTGCTGCACCATCCGCATCGACCGCGTCGCTGCACAGACCTCATACGGCACCATCGAAGACGGCGTCGACGCGATGCGCGGCGGTTTCCGTCCGGGCCAGATCGAACTGCGCCAGAAGCTGGGCAGCAAGCCGGCGGCCGCCGCCGCAGGAGCGACTGCCTCGGCCGCTCCCGCAGCTGCCGCACGCCCGGCCGCCAAGCCGAAGCCCAAGCCCGCTGCCGCGCCGGCCGAAGATCCGAACTGGTAACAGGCTCAAGCAACACACCGATGGGGTCAGAGCCCTTTCCCGCCGGGAAAGGGATCTGACCCCTTCCTGTTTCAGTCCGTGTCGACCAAGGTCGACACCTACCAACAGCGGCGTGTCGATCAAGGTCGACACCCACCACAGCGGTGTGTCGACCAAGGTCGACTTCCACCAACAGCAGCGGGAACCTGTCGAAGGCGGGGTGGGTCCGGTTGCGGGGGCGTGAGCCGCATGGATGCGGCGACCGAGCTTACATGGATGTACTTGCAGCGTCCCCCGCAACCGGACCCACCCCGCCATCCCACGGAATGCCGCTGTTGCTTTGGCTTTGGCTTTGGCTGTTGCTGTTGCTGTTGCCCTGGCTTCGGCGGGTGCAGGGCGCAGCCCTGCCGAATCCCATTACACTCCAGAGAGATTTCCCTGCTGGAGAGAGCAATGAAGCGAGTAGCACTGGGCGTGCTGGCCCTGTCAGTGTCGAGCGCACTGATGGCCGCCACCCCGAAATTCGACGGCGCGCGGATCTCCGCCGACGTCAAGGAACTGGCCTCCGACGCCTACGAAGGCCGCTCGCCGGCCACCGCCGGCGAAGAGAAGACCATCGCCTTCCTCAGCAAGCAGTTCGCCGATGCCGGCCTGCAGCCGGGCGGTGACCTCAAGGATGGCAAGCGCCTGTGGACCCAGGCCGTTCCGCTGCGCAAGGGCGACATCGTCGGCGCACCGCAGCTGGCGCTGCACCAGGGCGGCAAGACCGTTGCGCTGGAGCAGGGCAAGCAGATCGCCGTGCGCGCCGCCATGAACGGCGCCAGCAACGTCGATATCAGCAAGGCGCCGCTGGTGTTCCTCGGCTACGGCGTGAAGGCCCCGGAGCGCAACTGGGACGACTTCAAGGGCGTGGACCTGAAGGGCAAGATCGCCGTCGTGCTGATCAACGACCCGGACTTCGAGACGGGCCAGGGTGATTTCGACGGCAAGGGCATGACCTACTACGGTCGTTGGACCTACAAGTACGAAGAAGGCGCCCGCCAGGGGGCGCTGGGCGTGCTGATCGTGCACGAGACCGCACCGGCGTCGTACGGCTGGGCCACCGTGGCCGGCTCCAACACCAACACCATGTTCGATGTGGTGCGCGACAACCCGGCGGAAAGCCACCCGCTGCTGGAAGGCTGGATCCAGCGCGACCTGGCCGTGGAGCTGTTCCGCTCGGCCGGGCAGGACTTCGAGGCGCTGAAGAAGAAGGCGCAGCAGCGCGACTTCACCCCGGTGCCGCTGACCGGCGCCAGCCTGGACGCGAAGTACGCGGTGAAGACCGAAGTGATCACCTCGCACAACGTGGCCGCACGCCTGGAAGGCAGCAGCCACCCGGACGAGACGATCATCTACAGCGCGCACTGGGACCACATCGGCGTGGGTGAGCCGGACGCGCGTGGCGACCGCATCTTCAACGGTGCGCTGGACAACGCCAGCGGTACCGCTTCGCTGATCGAGCTTGCCCGTTGCTTCGCCAAGCAGAAGCGCCCGCAGCGTTCGGTGCTGTTCCTGGCAGTCACCGCCGAGGAAAAGGGCCTGCTGGGTTCGGAGTACTACGCCACCCATCCGCTGTACCCGCTGGAAAAGACCGTGGCGGTGATCAACATGGATGGCATGGCGCCGTTCGGTCCGTCGCGCGATTTCGGCATCTACGGCGCCGCGCGCTTCGAGCTGCTGGACCAGCTGAAGGACGTGGCCAAGGGCTGGGATATCCGCTACACGCCGGACCCGAAGCCGGAAGCGGGCCTGTTCTTCCGCTCCGATCACTTCCCGTTCGCCAAGCGTGGCGTGCCGGCACTGTCGTGGTCGGCCGGCCAGGACTGGGTGGACGGTGGCGTGGCTGCGGGCAAGAAGGCCTCGGAAGACTACACCGCCAAGCGCTACCACCAGCAGGGCGACGAATGGCAGCCGGACTGGGTGTTCGCCGGTGCCGCCCGCGACCTGGAAGTGCTGTACACGCTGGGCAACCAGCTGGCCAACTCCCGTGCCTGGCCGAACTGGAGCAAGGACGAGTCGTTCCGCGCCGTACGCGACGCCAGCGCCGACCAGCGCAAATAAGAAGCACCGGTGGTGCCGGCCGCTGGCCGGCATTGCTGCGAGGCTTGCGGCGATGACGGGGTGCCGGCCAGCGGCCGGCACTGCCAGAGCCGCTTCCATCCCCGCTTTCCCGCCCTTCGTCGCAGCCCGCTTGCTTGCCCGGCGGGCCGCCCTATGCTCGGCTCACCCCCTTCCTCCAAGGCGCCGCCGTGTTCGCCAGCCTTTCTCTCCTGTTACGTCATCTGCTGGCCTGGGCTGCGGCGCTGTTCGTCGCAGGCATGGTCTGGAGCGGCATCTTCAGTGGCATGAACGATGGCCCGGGCTGGATTTTCGGCCTGCTGGCGATGTTCCTGATCATTTCCGCGCTGGGCAGTGCCATCACCCATATCCGCCGGGTCTGGCTGGTGGCCGGTCGCCTGGATGCCACCACCTTGTCCGGGCGCCAGCGCCGCCAGATCGAACTGCCGATGGACGCCGGCCACGCGTTCTCGGTAGTGGAAGCGGCGATCGCCGAACTTCCCCGCGTGGAGGATGTGGAAAGCTCGGCCGGCAGCCTGCAGGTGCGCGCCTATGTTCGCCGCGTGGATCTCTGGAATGGGCGTCAGCCCTCGCGCTGGAACCTGCCGGCGCGGCTGGCGATCAAGCGCAACAGCGTGCTGGCCACGGTCACGCCGGGGCAGGGCACCAGCACCGTCACCCTACTGTTTGAACCGGATGCGGGCTGGTGGGCCGACCTGCTGGCGCTGGACGAGGGCAGCAACTTCGAGAACGCCGAAGCGGTCACCCGTGCGATCAGCCGCCGCGTGGCCGACCAGCGTCGCGATGAGCAGGCCGCCGCCGAACAGACCCAGGTGGAAAAGGAACTGTCGGTGGCGCGCTTGAATCTGCTGCACGCGCAGGTGGAACCGCACTTCCTGTACAACACGCTGGCCAACGCGCAGGTGCTGACCCGCACCGACCCGGCGCGTGCCGAACAGATGCTCGGCCACCTGATCCAGTACCTGCGCAGCTCGTTGCCGCAGGTGGACGAATCGGTGTCCACGCTGGGCGTGGAGCTGGAGCGCACCCGCGCCTACCTGGAGATTCTGCGTATCCGCATGGGCGCGCGGCTGGCGGTGGAAGTGCAGGTACCCAACGAACTGCATGGCGTGCACCTGCCGGCGATGGCGTTGCAGACACTGGTGGAAAACGCGATCAAGCACGGCCTGGAACCCAAGCCCGGCGGTGGCACGATCTGGATCCTCGCGCGCGGTTTCGATGACCACGTGACCGTGACCGTCGCCGACGACGGGCTCGGCTTCGGGCAGGGCACCAGCGGTACCGGCATCGGCCTGAAGAACCTGCGCGAGCGCCTGCGCCTGACCTGCGGTGAGCAGGCCGGTGTGGCGATCGTGGCCAATTTCCCCAGCGGCGTGGCCGCGACCATGACCCTGCCGCAGTCGCACAAGGAGCGCAGCCATGCCGCTTGAGGCACTGATCGCTGAAGACGAAGAACTGCTGCGGCAGTCGCTGGTGGAGCAACTTCGCCGGCTGTGGCCGGACCTGAAGCTGGTGGCCGAGTGCGAGGACGGCGCCAGCGCGCTGGAGCAGCTGGCCGAGAAGCAGCCGGACATCGCTTTCCTCGATATCCGCATGCCCGGTATCAGCGGCATCGAGGTCGCGCGCTCGCTGTCCGAGCTGAGTCCGCGCACCCAGGTGGTGTTCGTTACTGCCTACGACCAGTACGCCATCGATGCATTCGAGCAGGGCGCGATGGATTACCTGCTCAAGCCGGTAAGCGACGAGCGCCTGCTTGCCACCCGCGAACGCATCCTGTCGCGGCTGCCATCGACGCGGCAGGACGATGCCGTGCTGGAGCGCCTGCTGCAGCGGTTGGGCCCATCGCAGGGCACTGCAGAGCGACCGCCGCTGGCCTGGATCACCGCCAGCAACGGCCGCGAGACGCAGCTGATCATGCTGGAGGAGGTGGCCTACTTCCGCGCCGACAACAAGTACACCACCGTGGTCACTGCCGCCGGCGAGAGCCTGCTGCGCACGCCGTTGCGCGAACTGCTGGAAGTGCTCGACCCGCAGCATTTCCGCCAGATCCACCGCTCGACCATCGTCAACATGAAGGCCGTGGCGGCGGTCAGCCGCGACGATACCGGGCGGGGCGTGCTGCGCCTGCGTGGCCGAACGGAAACGCTGGTGGTCAGCCAACCGTTCATGAGCCTGTTCCGCGGCATGTAGCCGCAGCCGCATCCCCCCTGCACCGAGGAATGAACATGTCCCGTCTGCTGATTGCGTGCGTTGCCGTGCTGGCACTGGCCGGCTGCGAAAAATCCCGCAACACCTCGATCACCCGCACCCATGCCAACGGCGTGGACACGCTGTACAGCAAGAGTACGGTGGTCGACGGCGAGGCGCGCTTTCAGTGCATTGCCAGCAGCAGTGGCCACTGCCATTACCTGGTGCTGGACCCAGCGTGCAGCACCGATGCCGCGTGCACCACGCCGCCGCTGCGTCGGTTTGCGGTTGCGGCAGGCAAGACCGAGGCCATGCGTGGCCTGCCCGACGGCTTCCGCCAGTGCGTCAGCCAGGACCCGATAGAACACTGCCACCGCGAGTGATCACGGTGGCAGTGTGGATCCCCCCGCTTCGCTGAAGGGTCAGTAGGCAGGCTGCAGCGTCAGCTCGTGATGGTGTTCGGTTTCGCCGACGTGGTTCAGGCGTCCGACCAGCTCCGAGTGCTGCTTCATCCGCCCGATCTCGGTCATGATGCGGATGTCCTCGTGGCGCAGTTCGCGCTTGGTGGTGACCGCCTGCTTGTAGTCCAGCACTTCCGGGTAGTGCTCGGCCAGGTCCAGTGCCTCGGCCACGTGCTCCACGCTGTCGGCCTTGGAACTGATGCGGGCGCGGCTGTTGAAGGCCTTCATCCAGCGCTCGAAGCCGGCCTGCTGATCGAACATGTTGGCCATGAACCAGATCACGAACAGGATCGAGACCCATGAGCCGAACACGATCACCACGCGGGTGAAGGTGATATGGAAGTCATCGCGCCACAGGTAGTTGGCGATCAGGCCCAGGATGAGCAGAGAGGCTGCCTGCCAGCCGATGATCGATGCGATCAGCCACTGGCACTTGGCCTGGGCCAGCACCGCCACTTCATCGCGGATCTGCTGCTCGCTGAGGTTGCGCCAGTGCGCCACCTGTTTGTCGAACGGGCTGCTGTAGAGCTCGTTGTCGCGAAGCAGAATTCCCAAACCCTTGAACAAGGCAATCATGGCTGGCTCCTTGTGGAACGTGCGTCGATCAGCATTGGACGGTGTGGCGGGTCCAGTTCTAGCACTTCCAGCGGGCGGTGCAACGGGGGCAATGCCAAGCGGCGCAAGGGTTTGCCCGGCGGGAGTGAAAATTGATGCATTGCATCATCGCGGTCACAGCCTGCGACAGGATGTCGCAGGGTGAAACGTGCTGCGGCCGCACATGAAACGGTCGCTGAGCGTGGAGGCTCGCCGCCTGCGCCGTGATCGCCGAGAATCGGGGCCGACCGCGCAAGATGCGACCGTTCTTCCGACTTTCCTGGACCCGTGATGCCGGCTTTGCTGCAGCGACTCTACCGCCCCGTCACCGCGCCGATCCGGCGCTGGGTACTGGACGCCTTCCCGCGCGGCCAGAGTGGCATCGACTACGACCATCCGCAGGGCGACCCGGGCTGGTTCGGCCTGGATAGCGTCACCTGGCGGCTGCACGCCGAATTTCCCTCGATGCTCGCCGGTGGCCTGTGCGCGCTGATGCTGCAGACACTGCACCCACGCGCGCTGGCCGGGGTCTACGACCACTCCAATTTCCGCCAGGACCTGGTGGGACGCCTGCGCCGCACCACCGCCTTCGTTGCCGGCACCAGCTACGCGCCCACTGGCGAAGTGGAGGCGCTGGTGGCCAAGGTGCGCCGTATTCATGCACGGATCCGCGGCCAGACCGCGCAGGGCGAGCCCTACGCCGCCGACGATCCGCAGTTGCTGACCTGGGTGCACGTGACCGAAGCCTTCGGGTTCCTGCAGGGTTTCCGCCGCTATGGGCGCGAGGTGCCGGGGGACATCGCCGACCGCTACTACGATGAGTACCGCCGTGTGGCCGAGGCGCTGGGTGCAGTGGATGTGCCGTGCAGCGAAGCCGAGGTGGCGGCGTACTTCTGCGCGCGGCAACCGGAGCTGCGTGTGGACGAGCGCTCGCGTGAAGTGCTGGAGGTGTTGTCCGGCGTGCGCCTGCCGGTACCGGTGCCGGGGCTGTCGCGCGAGGTGTTCCTCGGTGCGGGCGCGGCGCTGCTGCCGGACTGGGCCGAAGGCATGCTTGCACGCAGTGGCCGTCAGCGCGCCCAGGCTGCGGCGTCTGCGAAGCTGATGCAGGGCATGGCGCCGCTGTTCCGCCGTGCGCTGCCCGACGGCCTCGCCAGCCGCGCCTGTGCACGCATGGGCGCGCCGGTGGAGATCCTGCGCGAGTGGCCCGCGGTTGCCTGGTAGGTGCCAACCTGGGTTGGCACGCTTTTCGCGGTGCCGCGGAAGCGCCAACCAAGGTTGGCAGCTACCCGCAAGTGAAACGGGCGCCTTGCGGCGCCCGTTCCGGTTACATCACCACACCTTGACCCGCTTGTCCGGGGCCAGGTACAGCTTCTGGCCTTCCTTCACGTCGAACGCCGGGTACCACGCGTCGATGTTGCGCACGGTGAGTGCGCGGAACTGGCCCGGTGCATGCACATCGGTCAGCAGTGAGTTGCGCAGCGCCTGCTCGCGGCTCTTGCTGCGCCAGGCCTGGGCAAAGCCGAGGAAGAAGCGCTGGTCCGGGGTGAAGCCTTCCAGGGTCTGGCCCGGCTTGCCCTGCAGCGACAGCTGGTAGGCGTCGTAGGCGGTACCCAGGCCGGCCACGTCGGCGATGTTCTCGCCCAGAGTCAGCTTGCCATTCACATGCACGCCCGGGAACGGCTCGTAGCTGCTGAACTGCGCGGCCAGCGCATCGCCGGCGGCGTTGAACTGCTTCAGGTCCTCGGCGGTCCACCAGTTGTGCAGCTTGCCGGTTTCATCGAACAGTGCGCCCGCGTTGTCGAAACCGTGGCTGATCTCGTGGCCGATCACGGCGCCGATCGCACCATAGTTCACCGCGTCGTCGGCGGCGCCGTCGAAGAACGGCGGCTGCAGGATCGCGGCCGGGAACACCAGGCGGTTTTCCAGCGGCACATTCATCGCGTTGATGGTCTGCGGCAGCATCGCCCACTCGCCGTGGTCGACCGGCTTGCCCAGCTTGGCGATGTTGCGCTGGTACTCGAACAGCTCGGCGCGCTGTGCATTGCCCAGCGGGTCATCACGGCGGATCTCAAGGCCGGTGTAGTCGCGCCACTTTTCCGGATAGCCCATGCCCACGGTCAGGCCGGCCACCTTCGCCTTGGCGCTCGCCTTGGTCTGCGGCGACATCCACGCCAGCGCGTCGATGCGCTTGGCGAAGGCGGCAATGATGTTCTTGGCCATCTCGTCCGCGCGTTCCTTGGTCTTCGCGTCGAAGTGCTTTTCGACGTAACGCTTGCCGATCGCTTCGCCCACTGCGTGGTTGGCGTCGTCCACCGCGCGCTTCCAGCGATCGCTCTGCTGCGGCGTGCCGCTCAGCGCGGTGCCGTGGAAGGCGAAGCGGGCATCGGCGAATTTCTTCGGCAGGTAGGCGGCGGCACGGTCCAGCGCGTGGAAGGCCAGGTAGTCCTTCCACACCTCCAGTGGCTCGGTGGCGACCAGCCTGGACAGGCCGGCCACGGCCTTGGGCTGCCAGACGATGAAGTCCTGCTGCTTGCCCAGCGCGGCCGCGTCGAGGAAGGCGTTCCAGTCCATGCCCGGCGCCTTGGCGTTGAAGTCGGCCTGGGTCCACGGATTGGCACCCTTGGTCACATCATTGGTTTCTTCCTGGGTGGCATGCGCCTGCGCGATCTTCGTCTCCAGCGCCAGGATGCGTTGTGCCTTGCCGGCCGGATCGGCGACGCCGGCCAGCTGCAGCATCTGTGCGATGTAGGCCTGGTACTGCTTGCGCAGTTCGGCCATGCGGCCGCCGCCCAGATAGAAATCGCGGTCGGGCATGCCCAGGCCGCCCTGCACCAGGTACGGCGCATTGCGGTCGGGCTGCAGCAGGTCCACCGACACCCACAGGCCGAACAGGCGGTCGGTGTAGAAGTTGGTCGCATTGAGCAGGTCGACGTCGGCGCGCACATCGCCGCCCAGGGCGCGTGCCAGGCCGGCCTTGTCGGTGATGGCATCGATCGCCTTCAGCTGCGGCTCCACGGGTGCAACGCCGCGTTGCTCGATGCCGGCCTCGTCCATGTAAGCGGCGTAGTAATCGCCGATCAGCTTGTCGTCACCGCTGGCCTGGGTGTTGCCGGCGGCCCCTTCGAGAATGGCGCGGGTGTCGGCCAGGGTCTTCTCGGCAATGACGTTGAAGCTGCCGAAGCGCGACCGGTCGGCCGGAATCTCGGTGTTCTTGACCCAGGTGCCGTTGGCGAAGCCAAAGAAGTCATCGCCGGCGGCAATGCTGCGGTCCATGCCGCTGGCATCGAAGCCGAAGCTGCCCAGCATCGGCTTGGCCGCAGCGGGGGTGGCATCGGCCGGCGCGGTGGCCGTGGCGGCCGGCTCGGCCGGGCGGTCACAGGCGGCCAGGGACAGGCTGGCAACGATGGCCAGCGCCAGGGTGGGACGGCGCAGCTTGGACATGGACTTCTCTTGCGGCGGAAAACGCCAAGTCTAATCTGCGCCGGCCCGCCTGGCGGCCCTGTGCTGCGTCCTGTGCTGTGCAGGATCTGGCTGAACACGTGGAACCGACCTTCACGCCGTGAGCGACGTGGTGCATGCTGGACCCTGGAACCCTGCGCGGACACGGGGAGGTGGCCATGCGGGGGCGGGTCAGGCGTCAAGAATGGCGTCCACCGGCCGTTGAGGTCGGGGACGTGGAGGATTCGTTCGCGCATGAAGCCAGCCGACTGCACAAGGAACACCCGCCGATGCCCGCGCTGAAACGCGCGTTGGCCCGGCCGCTGCGCGCCATTACCTGGGGCGGAGTGCTGCTGGGCGTGCTGCTGGTCACCGGGCTGACCCTCATGCTGGTCAATGACTACCACCGCCGTCTGGAAGCGGCGCAGCGCCAGAGCCGCGCGCTGGCGGTGGGCAGCGAGCGCCTGCTGGCGCTGGAACTGCGCAACCTGGAGCGGGCCATGTCCGGCATCGCCGCCGACGCCGCCGAGCTGTTCCGCAGCGTGCCGGCGCAGGCGCCGGCCCTGCTGGATGCATCCATCGGCGGGGTGCTGGGCCGGCATGCCGAACTGCACAGCATCGCCGTGCTCGACCGCCATGGCCGACCGCTGACGGCCGGCGAGGGCGACCTGCAGCTGCCGCTGTGGACCGACCCGCAGCGTCGTGGCCAGGGGAGCGCGCTGTACATCGGCCCGCCGCAGCGGGCCAGCGATGGCGGTTGGGTGGTCCCGCTGGCGCTGCCGATGGCCGGCGAACGCTGGCTGCTGGCACGGCTGCGCTGCGGCGAACTGCAGCGCATCGTCGGTGGCCTCGACGTCGGCCCCAAGGGACTGGTCTCGATCAGCGATGCCGAAGGCTACATGCTGGCCCGCGTGCCTGACCCGCATGGCACGGTGGGCCACCGCTATGACCTGCCACGCCGTGACCTGCTCGGCACGCAGGCAGTGGTCGAGCTGGGCAGCATGCCGGGCGTGGTGGATGGCGTACCGCGCATCCTCACCATCAGCACGCTCGAACGCAGTCCGCTGGCGGTGCAGGTGGGCCTGGCCGACGAAGACGTGCTGGCACCGTGGTGGCCCTACCTGCAGGCATCGGTGGCAATCGTACTGGCCTACATCGTGGTGCTGCTGGTGCTGCTGTATGCGGTGCGCCGAACCACCCGCAGCCAGCAGTCGATGGCCGAAGAGCTGAAGGCCGGCCACGCCGAGCTGCGCCTTGCGCACCAGGTCGGGCGTGTCTGCACCTGGTACGTGGACGAGGATGCCGCGCTGCTGCGCTGGTCACCCCTGGCGCGCGAGATCTTCGGCGTGCAGACCGATGCCCTGCCGGTGGCCGACTTCTTCGCACGCGTGCATCGCGACGACGCCGCACGCCTGCAGCAGGCCTTCGACCAGGCCTTCGCCGGCGGCGCGGTGCTCGACCAGGTATTCCGCCTGGTGCTGCCCGGAGGCGAGGTGCGCTGGGTCGGGGCACGTGGGCAGCGGGTGGAAGTGGCCGACAGCGAGCGGCGCATGATCGGTGCGCTGACCGACCTGAGCGAACGCTATCAGGCGCGCGAGCAGATGAGCGAAGTGGAACGCCGCTTCCGCCTGCTGTTCGACCGCAATCCGGCGCCGTTCTGGGTATTCGACCCGGACACGCTGCGCTTCATCGAGGTCAACGATGCCGCCGTGCGCCAGTACGGCTACAGCCGCGACGAGTTCCTGGCGATGAGCATCCTCGACATCCGCCCGCGCGAGGGCTGGGACGAGGTGCGTGGTGCCATCCAGCGCGCACAGGTGGGCGATCCTCCGGACGCGACCGTGCGCCTGCACCGGCGCAAGGACGGCAGCGTGTTCGAGGTGCGCGCACACCTGTCCAAACTCGATTTCGACGGACAGCCCGCGTGCCTGGTGCTGGCCGAGGATGTGAGCGAACGGTTGGCCTACGAGCGCGACCTGGCTTACCAGGCACGGCACAACCCGGCCACCGGCCTGCTCAATGTACGCGCGTTGACCGAACAGCTGGATGGGCAGGGCGAGGGCTATACCATCGCCTTCGTACAGCTGCGCGGCCTGCAGCTGGTGGCCGATACGCTGGGCCGCGAGATCGGCGATGCGGTACTGCAGTCGATGGCGACCCGGCTCGGGGGCCTGGGCGCGCGCTATGGCACGCTGGCGTTCCAGCCGGCCGAAGATTTCGTCTTGGCCATTGGTGCCGGGCACGATCCCCAGCGCGTGCTGGACGACCTGCTGCAGATCGTCTCGGCGCCGATGCGCGGCAAGGACTCGCTGCACCAGTTCGAGCCGCGCATCGGCGTGGCCGTGCACATTGCCGGTGACGGGCACACGGCCGAGCAGGTGATCGGTATGGCCGCGCAGGCCGCGCATGCGGCGCGCGCCGAGGGCAACGTGGTGGTCTGGTTCGATGCGGCGGTGACCACGCGGCTGGCCGATCGGTTGCGCCTGGCCGGGCGCATCCATGCCGCTATCGACAACGAGTTCCAGCTGTACTTCCAGCCGATCCGGCATGCCGGTGATGGCAGCCCGGCCGCGCTGGAGGCCCTGCTGCGCTGGCCGCAGGCCGATGGCAGCTTCATCCCGCCCAACGAGTTCATCCAGCTGTGCGAGGACACCGGGTTGATCCTGGCGCTGGGCCGCTGGGTGATCCGCGCCGCGGCGAAGGCGCAGCGCCGTCTGGTCGACGCCGGGTGGGGCGAGCTGCCGATCGCGGTCAACGTGTCTGCGGTGCAGTTCTTCAACAGCGACCTGGTGGCCGAGTTCACCCGCGCCCAGCAGGAATTCGGCCTGGCCCGCGGTGCGCTGCACGTGGAGCTGACCGAGAGCAGCCTGATGCGCAAGCCGGCGCAGGCGATGCAGACCATGCAGCGCCTGCATGAGCAGGGCATCAGCGTGTCGCTGGATGATTTCGGCACGGGCTATTCCAGCATGTCCTACCTGCAGCACCTGCCGCTGGACATCCTGAAGATCGACCGCAGCTTCGTGGCGGACGTGGAAACCAATCCACGCAACGCCTCGATCTGTCGCGCGCTGCTGTCGCTGGGCCACAGCATGGGCCTGACCATCATTGCCGAAGGCGTGGAAACACCGGGGCAGCTGGACTGGCTGGCCGCGCACGGCTGTGACCAGGTGCAGGGTTACCTGCTGGGGCGGCCGGCACCGCTGGAGCGGATCATCGATGCGCTGGATGAAGTCCCCGCCTGATCGGGTTTCGTATTTGCCGGCCAGCGGCCGGCACTACCAGACCGAAACATGACGGTAGTGCCGGCCGCTGGCCGGCAAACGCCAGGCTCGGCTACACCCCGGTTTCCACCAGATGGTCGATGAAACTGCGCACCTTCGGTGCCAGGTGGCTGCGGCTGGTATAGACCGCGAAGATGCCGATCGGGGCGGCCTCCCATTCGGGCAGCACGCGCACCAGCCGGCCATCGGCCAGCGCGTCTTCCAGCAGGAAATCCGGCTGCAGGATCACGCCCATGCCGGCAATCGCCGCTTCGCGCAGCACGTCGCCGTTGTTGGCGTGCAGCAGGCTGTTCACCGCGACCTTTACTTCGCCTGCGGGCCCCTGCAACGGCCAGTGGTCGCCAGCGGCCCAGTAGCTGTAGCCCAGGCACGCGTGCGCCTGCAGGTCCTGCGGGGTCTGCGGGGCGCCGCGTGCGGCCAGGTAGGCCGGCGCGGCGCACAGGCTCACCCGCGATTCGCCCAGGCGGCGGGCGATCAGGGTGGGGCCCGGCTCGCGGGTGATGCGGATGGCCACGTCGTAGCCTTCCTCGACCATGTCCACCAGGCGGTCGGACAGGGCCAGGTCCAGTTCCACCTGCGGAAAGCGTTCGCGGTAACTGGCCAGCAGTGGGCCGAGGCGGGCGATGCCCCAACTGACCGGTGCATTGATGCGCAGCGTGCCGGAGGGCTCCAGCGCCTGCGCGCCGATGCTGGCCTCCAGCGCGTCGAACTCGGCCAGCAGGCGCACGCATTGGGCGTAGTAGGCGGCGCCGGTGCTGGTGGGGCTGACCCGCCGCGTGGTGCGATGGAGCAGGCGGGTGGACAAGCGCTTTTCCAGCGCGGCGACCTGGCGGGTAACGCCGGCGGTGGACATGTCCAGGGCCTGGGCGGCGGCGCTGAAGCCGTTGCGCTCGACCACCGCCACGAACACGCGCATCGCCTCGAGGGTGTCCATTGTTGCGCCTTCTGAAATAAATACGGTCAATCGATCGTATTTATCGGCCCGTGAAGGCGCAATAACCTGAGCCCACTCCCTTCAAGGTGCTTTCCGATGCACGCCACGACCGCTCCTGATTCGCCGCTGGCCCCGTATGGCGCCGCCCTGCTGCGCCTGGCCCTGGGCGTGCTGTTCCTGGTCCATGCGCTGACCAAGCTGCTGGTATTCACCCCGGCCGGCACGGCAGCGTTCTTCGAGTCGCTGGGCCTGCCCGGCGTGCTCGGCTACCTCACCATCGGCGTCGAGCTGGTGATCACTGTCGCGCTGCTGCTGGGCATCTATGCGCGCTGGGTGGGCCTGGTCGGCGTGCCGCTGCTGCTGGGCACCATCGTCACCGTGCACGGCGCCAACGGCTTCGGTTTCGCCAATGCCGGCGGCGGCTGGGAATACCCGGCGTTCTGGGCGCTGGCGCTGGTGGTGCTGTTCCTGGTCGGCGATGGCAAGTGGACCCTGCGTTCGCGCTGATCGCCGCCTGATCCTGCAACTGGAGAATTCCATGTCCCGCCTGCCTTCGCTGTACATCTCCCATGGTTCGCCGATGACTGCCCTGCATCCGGGCCAGGTTGGTGTGCGCCTGGCCGAGCTGGCGCGCGACCTGCCCACGCCGCGCGCCATCGTGATGGCCTCGGCGCACTGGCTGGGCCGGCAGCCGCTGGTCGGGGCGCATCCGCAGCCGCCAACCATCCACGATTTCGGCGGCTTCCCGCGCGCGCTGTTCGAACTGCAGTACCCGGCGCCGGGTGACCCGGCACTGGCCGAAGAAGTGGCCGGCCGCATCGCCGCCGCAGGACTGCCAGTGGCCATCGACCCGCAGCGTGGCCTCGACCACGGCGCGTGGGTACCGCTGCGGCTGTTGCGCCCGCAGGCCGACATCCCGGTGGTGCCGGTGTCGATCCAGCCGCTGCTCGGCCCCGAGCATCAGTTCGCGCTGGGCCGCGCGCTGGCACCACTGCGCGAACAAGGCGTGCTGCTGGTCGGCTCGGGCAGCATCACCCACAACCTGCACGACTGGGGCGACTACCAGGACGGCAAGGAAGCGCCATACGTGCGGCCCTTCATCGAGTGGGTGGAGCAGCGGCTGGCCGCTGATGACCGCCAGGCCCTGCTGGATTACCGCCGGCAGGCGCCGTTCGCCGAGCGCGCGCACCCGACCGACGAGCACCTGCTGCCGCTGTTCTTTGCGATGGGCGCAGCCGGCGAGGACAGCTTCGGTGCGCGGCGCATCGACGCCGGCATCGACGCCGGTTTCCTGGCCATGGACCTGTACCGCTTCGATGGGGCGGCATGAGCCGGGGCTGACGCGCGACGGCCCCGGCCGTCGCGGTCGTGGCCGCATGTGGTAGTTTTTTCCGGGTTTCCGGCGCTGGCCTTCAAGCCGCCCCACGCGCCGCTTCCTGGAAGAAGCATGCATACCATTGAAGTCGTCCTGGCGATGCTGGTGGCCGTTGTCGCCAGCGGCTACCTGGTTCGCGTCCTGCCGTTCTCGTTGCCGCTGCCGCTGGTGCAGATCGGCCTGGGCGCGGTCATTGCCGGGGTATTCAACCGCGGCCACGCGCTGGAGCCGGAAGTGTTCTTCCTGCTGTTCCTGCCGCCGCTGCTGTTCCTGGATGGCTGGCGCATTCCCAAGCAGGGCCTGTTCCGCGACAAGGGCGCGATCCTCGAACTGGCGTTCGGCCTGGTGGTGTTCACCGTCATCGGCGCAGGCTTCCTGATCCACTGGCTGATTCCGGTGATGCCGCTGGCGGTGTGCTTCGCGCTGGCGGCCATCGTGTCGCCGACCGATCCTGTGGCAGTGGGGGCGATCGCCTCCAAGGCGCCGATTCCCAAGCGCCTGATGCACATCCTGGAAGGCGAGTCGCTGCTCAACGATGCATCGGGCCTGGTCTGTTTCCGCTTCGCGGTGGCTGCGGTGATGACCGGCACGTTCTCGCTGGCCACGGCCTCGCTGACCTTCGTGTGGGTGGCCGTGGCCGGCCTTGCGGTGGGCGTGGCGGTCACCCTTGGTGTGTCGACCTTCCAGCGCTGGCTGTGGCGCCGCTTCGGCGAGGAGCCGGGCGCGGCGATGCTGGTCAACCTGCTCATTCCGTTCGCGGCCTACCTGCTGGCCGAAGAGATCCACGCCTCCGGCATCCTCGCCGCGGTCGCCGCCGGTATCGCGATGAGCTACGTCGAGCTGACCGGCCGCGTCTCCGGCAGCATGCGCGTGCAGCGTGCCGGGGTCTGGAACATGCTGCAGTTCAGCTTCAACGGCATCATGTTCGTGCTGCTGGGCGAGCAGCTGCCCGGTATTGTCGAACGTGCCACCACCACCATGAACGAGACCGGCCACCAGAGCGCGTGGTGGCTGCTGGTGTACGTAGTGGTGATCAACCTGGCGCTGGTCGTGCTGCGCCTGCTGTGGGTGTGGCTGTCGCTGCGCTGGAACCTGCTGCGCGCGCGTCGCCGCGGACTGGAGCGGGGCGAAGCGCCGAACTGGCGCATCGTGGTGGCGACCTCGGTGGCCGGCGTGCGTGGTGCGATCACCCTGGCCGGCGTGTTGACCCTGCCGCTGTTCCTGCCTGATGGCAGTGCGTTCCCGGCACGTGACCTGGTGATCTTCCTGGCCGCCTCGGTGATCCTGTTCTCGCTGCTCGGCGCCAGCATCGCGCTGCCGCAGCTGCTGAAGGGCCTGCAGCTGCCGGCCGATTCGGGTGAACGCAAGGAAGAGGACCTGGCGCGCCGGCTGTCGTCGAAGGCGGCGCTGGCCGGGGTCGAGCGCATGCGCCAGCAGCTGGTGATGAACCAGAACACCGAGAACGTGCAGCTGTACAACGATGCCGCCTCGCGGGTGAGCCTGCTGTACCAGCGGCACCTGGAGAAGGACAACGACGGGCCCGACGTAGACCCGGAGAAGGTGCGGCGCATGGAGCTGGGCTACCGCCAGCTGCGCAGCGCCGGCCTCAACGCCGAGCGCGAGGAACTGTTCCGGCTGACCCGGCGCGGGGTGATCTCCGATGAGATCTCGCGGCGCCTGATCCGCAACCTGGACCTGCTGGAATCGCGCAAGCGCGAATGATGCCTGGGACCGGGCGTTGCTGACGCTGACGCGGATTCTGCCCTGGCATGTAGAGCCGAGCCCATGCTCGGCTACGCTTGCTTCAGGCGTCATGAACCCGGAACGAAAAGCAGCCGAGCACAGGCTCGGCTCTACATGCCGGTGCCGGTTATTCCGGTTTCTGGTCCAGGAAATACACCTCGACCTTGCCCTTGACCTTGATCGTCATCGGGTTGCCGCGGCGGTCACGGGCCTTGCCGGCCTGCACGCGGATCCAGCCTTCGCTGACCGAGTATTCCTCGACGTTGTCGCGCTCGATGTCGTTGAAACGCACGCCAACGCCGCGCTCCAGCGCCTGCGCATCATGGAAGGGGCTGGCCGGGTTGATCGCCAGGTGGTCGGGAGGGGTATCGCTCATCGCTTCATTCACAGTGACGGCCACCAAGGCCGGCTTCAGCGGCACAGGATAAACCGTAGAATGCCGACCTGCCCCAGAGGACGTTCCGCCATGCCCGACAACAGCGACTATTTCGACTTCGAGGAAGACATCCACGACTTCGACGAGGAGGGCTTCGAGGCGCGGGTCTGGAACCTGCTGGTGCTGATCAACCCGGGTGACGAAGAGTTGGCCCTGCAGCAGTTCAACCGCTGGCGCGAGCACCTGGCCGAGGACGGTCAGCCGCTGGAAGCGGACAGCGACTGGCTGCCGGCGCTGTTCACCGCCATCGCCTGGCAGTCCGGTTTCGATGTGGAGCGTGAGGACCTGGAGTCGCTGCAGTCGGCGGTGAACGAGCTTTCGGCGCGCTTCAACCTGCAGCTGGACTGGGGTGGCGACCTGGACGACGAGGACTTTGCCGAAGGCCTGGACGGCGTGCAGCTGATGGCCACCGCCTTCGACCGCCTGCGCGAGCACAACTACACGCTGTGGAGCGTGGATGCCGGCAGTGATGGCTTTACCGGGGTGATGGCGCTGACCCGCGACGATGACGCGATGCTTGCGCTGTGCTCGCTGCTGAACGTGGAAATCCGGCTGGGCAGCGACCCGTTCTGAGCGATGGGCCGATCCGCCGGGCACGACCCGGCGGCTTGATCCGCTGAGGACGACCCGACGGGGGTAGAGTCGACTGTCAGTCGACTATCGCGCGCAGCGCGGGGGTCTCGCGGCCGGATGGGAGAGCAGTCGACTAACAGTCGACTCTACCCCCGTCGGTGCCGGTTGGTGTCCGGCGAACCCGCGGCGTGGCCTACGGCCGGTACTGCGCCCGGGCGTTGGCAATCACCGTTTTGACCAGTTCACGGTCGGTGTGCCGTGAGATCGCCCGGGCGCCGAGCGCGATGGCCTGTGCGCGCAGCCCGGCAGTGACATCGTAGTGGGCGCCGCTGGCCTTGTTCTGGAAGGCGCGCGGTGGAATGCCGAGCTGCGCGGCCATTGCGTGCAGCTCGGCCAGGGTGTCGGCCATCAGGTGCGCCCAGCGCTGTCCGCGCCAGGGATGCACTGCGTCATCGACGTAGACCGTCACCGCCGCGGCCGGTTCAGGCCTGCGGCTTGCTGTCGCTGTCAGCGGCCGGGGCGGCCTCGGCAGCGGCTTCTTCGGCCGCGTCGCCCTCGACGGCTTCGCCTTCTTCGCCTTCAGCAGCGTCGACGCCTTCAAACTCGGACACCAGCTTGTCCAGGTATTCGTCGGCGGTCTGCTCGGATTCGGCCGCCAGGGTGTCCAGCAGCTTCTGCAGCAGTTCGGAGTACTCCAGGTTGACCTTGCGACCTTCCTTCTCCTGCACGTTGGCCAGGTGCTTGAGCATGGCCAGCATCGGCACCGGGTTCTCGGCGTTGCCCATGGTCTGGCCGCCGATGGCCAGCAGCCACTCACGGCCCTGCAGGCCGATGGCCGCCACCACCTGGCCGTCTTCGTTGGTCAGCACGGCATGGTTCTGCACCTGCTGCTGCGCGTTCAGGCGGAGGAACGGGCGCTTGCCCTGCTGCTTCTTGCGCTTGTCGCGCTTGGCCTTGGAGTTCTGGGACATGGGGGTGAGATCACCTGGAAACGGAAAGACCGCCATTGTAGCGGGTGCGGCGTGGTGCGCTCGCCCGGCATGGCCCTGTGGATTCGGACCAAGGCGCGCACCCACAGCTTATTCCGCTTGCCCCTGCGCGGCCTGCACGTCCGGGTCGGCGGTGGGCGCCGACAGCCCCACCTGGGGGCCGGCACCCGCCAGCGCTGCCTCCTCGGCGGCCTTGGTCATCACCACGATGCTGATGCGGCGGTTGATCGGGTTCTGCGGGTCGGCTTTATCGAACAGCACCGATGAAGACAGGCCGACCACGCGGGTGATCTTGCTGTCCTCCAGGCCGCCGTCCACCAGTGCACGGCGTGCAGCGTTGGCGCGGTCGGCGCTCAGTTCCCAGTTGCCGTAGCCGCGTGCGGCCGAATAGGCGGTGATGTCGGTGTGGCCGGTCAGGCTGATCCGGTTCGGCACGTGGTTCAGGTAGTTGGCCAGCTCGTGCAGGATCTGTTGCGTGTACGGCTTCAGCGTAGCGCTGCCGAGGTCGAACATCGGCCGGTTCTGCTTGTCCACGATCTGGATGCGCAGGCCTTCCGGAGTCAGGTCCAGCAGCAGCTGGTCCTTGAAGGGTTCCAGTGCCTGGCTCCGGCTGATCGCTTCCTGCAGCTCCTTCATCAGTGCTTCCAGCTGCTGCTTGTCGCGCTGCTGCTGGTCCACCGGTTGCGGCACTGCTTCCTTCTGGTTCTGGAAGGGATCGTTGCTGCTGCCCCGCGAGATGTCGGTGGCGCCGCCCAGCTTGATCATCGATGTGCTGGCGCCGCCCGGGCCGGCCATGCCGGGTGCCGGCGTGGCACTCTGCCCGCTCAGCGGGCTCGGGTTGCGGAAGTACTCGGAAATGGCCGCACGGTCGTTCTTGTTGGTGGTGGCCATCAGCCACAGCACCAGGAAGAAGGCCATCATCGCGGTCACGAAGTCGGCATAGGCCACCTTCCACGACCCTCCGTGGTGAGCGGCGTGGCCGGCCTTCCTGACCCGGCGGACGATGACGGTGGGCTTGTTCTCGGCCATGGCTTACTTGACCGTCTTCAGGTGCTGCTCGAAATCGGAGAAGGCCGGGCGCACGTTCGACGGTAGCGTCTTGCGGGCGAATTCCAGCGCGATCTTCGGGTTGTAACCGCGCAGGCAGGCCAGCAGGGCAGTCTTGACCGATTCGTAGATGCGGCTGTCCTGTTCGGCGCGGGCTTCCATCGCCGCCGCCATCGGGCCGACGAAGCCGTAGCCCAGCAGGATGCCGAGGAAGGTGCCGACCAGCGCACCGGCCACGTGGCCACCGACCTCGACGATGTCGCCGCCGATCGAACCCATGGTGATGACGATGCCCAGCACCGCAGCCACGATGCCGAAACCGGGCAGTCCGTCGGCGACCTTGGTCAGCACCTGCGACGGTGCCATGGCTTCAGCGTGGTGCTTTTCCAGCTCCAGTTCCAGCAGCGGTTCCAGCTCGTGCGGCTCGATGTTGCTGCCGATCATCAGGCGCAGGCAGTCGGTGATGAAGTCGATCAGGTGGTGGTCGGCCTGCACCTTGGGGTAATTGCTGAACAAGGCGCTCTCGGCCGGGCGTTCGACATGGTCTTCCAGTGCCATGAAGCCTTCGCGGCGCGCCTTGTTGAGCAGTTCATAGAGCAGGCTGAGGACATCGATGTAATCCTGCTGCTTGTAGCGCGGGCCCTTGAACACGCCGACCATGGCCTGCAGGGTCTGCTTGACCGTCTTGGCCGGGGTACCGACCAGGAACGCGCCGAGCGCGGCGCCGCCGATGATGACCAGCTCGTAGGGCTGCCAGAGGGCACCCAGGCGGCCGTGGGCACCGAGGTAGCCCCCGATCACGCTGATGATGACGACCAGGAATCCGACGATGATGAGCATGGGGCGACGCAGGGAGAGGGGATATCTCCTTGTCGGCCCGTCGCCCGGGTTTCTGAAGAGGGAATTCTGTGAAATCGGTCAGCGGGGTGTTTCAGCCGGCCACACCGGCTTCGGCGCCGCCACGCTGCAGCGGATCGGGCCAGGGCTCGCCATTGCCGACGAAGGAAAGTGAGACGGAGTTCAGGCAGTGGCGCTCGTAGGTGGGCGGCGGACCGTCCGGGAACACGTGGCCCAGATGGCTGCCGCAGCGCGCGCAGGTGATCTCGGTGCGGACCATGCCGTGGCTGGTATCGCGGATCTCGCGCACATGCGCCGGGTCGAACGGGGCGAAGAAGCTGGGCCAGCCGGTGCCGGAATCGAACTTGGTGCTGGAGCGGAACAGCGGCAGCGCGCACAGCCGGCAGCAGTAGACGCCCTCGCGCTTGTTGTCGAGGAACACGCCGCAGAACGGCGCTTCGGTGCCGTGCTGCAACAGCACGCGGCGTTCCTCGCTGCTGAGGCCGGCGACCAGGGTCTCGGTCTGGGTGGCGGTGGGGGGCGTCAGGTCGAAGGCGGTCATGGCGGCGCTCCGTGGGTCGATGGCCTGGGGATGCCGGAAAACGTGGGGGTGCCGGCGCGCGCTTGCAAGTGTGATGGCCGTTCATGGGTGGCACACGGGTGCGGGAGCAAGGTGGGTGTCATAGACGCCGGAGCGTGCCATGAAGCCGACCCTTCCCCTGCTGTTGATCGCCCTGTTGCCGGCACTGGCGCTGGCCCAGGTGCCCACCCCCGACCCCACGGCCACCCGCAGCGCGACCACCGTGGCGCCGCAGCCGGTGGCGCCACCGCCACAGGCGGCCCGGCCGCAGCCGCAGTTGCTGCCTACGCCGCAACCGGCGCAGCCGATCAAGTCCACCGGTCCGGCCCAGATCACGCCGCCGCCAGCACCGAGGCCGGCCGACAAGGTCTACGACCGCAACGGCCGCATCGTGCCCGGCGTGCGCCCGGCCGGCCCGAACCGCGTGTTCGACTCGCGCACCGGCCGCTACTACGACAGCGTGCCGGCCGGCGATGGCCAGCAGATCAAGCGCTGAACCCTGGTGCCACCAAGGTTGGCTGCTGGCTGGCGCTGAGCGGGCTGAACGCGCGAAAACAGCGTCCAGCCGATCACTGTTTTTTCGCCTGCGATTAACCGTTCCGGGGCCACCGTGGCCCTGCGCCGGCATCCCGCCGCCGCATGTCCTTCGTCCACTGGATCGCGACCATGAAAAACCAGCAGAACCGTCATCCCGGCAAGGAACCGCAGGGCCGCAACCTGCAGCAGCAACAGCAGCAGCAACAGCAGATGGAGCCGCAGCAGCACAAGGGCGGCAGGCAGCAGGAACAGCGCCCGCAGAAGCATCCGCAGCAGCGCTGACTGTCGCCATGATCGGGGCCAGAGCCCGCTGTACGGGATCTGGCCCCACCCAGCAGCAGCCTCAGTCCGGAATCGGCAGGCTCAGTGTTTCCTTCACTTCTTCCATCACGATGTAGCTCTTCGACTCACGTACATGCGGCAGTGTCAGCAGCGTGCTGCCGAGCAGCTTGCGGTAGGAGGCCATCTCGCTGATCCGCGCCTTCAGCAGGTAATCGAAGTCGCCCGATACAAGATGGCATTCCAGTACGTTGGGCAGCTTCAGCGCGGCGCGCCGGAACTCCTCGAAGATGTCGCCGGATTTGTACGCCAGGCTGATCTCCACGAACACCAGCAGGCTCGCTTTAACTGCGGCCGGGTCGAGGTGGGCGTGGTAGCCGGTGATCACCCCTTCGCGCTCCAGCCGGCGCACGCGCTCGGTGCACGGGGTGGTCGATAGGCCCACCCGCTCGCCCAGTTCGGTGAAGGAGATGCGGCCCTCGGCCTGCAGGATGCGCAGGATCTTGCGGTCGATCTTGTCCAGTTCGCGGATCCGGGTGGCCATGACCGTCAACCTTCGGGAGTGAATTGAAGTGGAACATCCTGCCGGTTGATTTCAAAACAGGCAAATCAACTGGGAATGGCTGTCTATACTTCCCCAATTATGGTCCCTGTGCGCTCCAGTGCAGGGAATGATCGGGTTGGAGAAGTCCCATGCGAGTCCTAGTTCTCGGCAGCGGCGTGATCGGTACCACCAGTGCCTGGTATCTGCGACAGGCCGGGTTTGAAGTCACGGTCATCGACCGCCAACCCGGCCCGGCGCTGGAAACCAGCTTCGCCAATGCCGGCCAGCTGTCGTTCGGCTACACCTCGCCGTGGGCGGCCCCGGGCGTGCCGAAGAAGGCTATCGGCTGGCTGTTCGAGAAGCACGCGCCGCTGGCGATCCGCCCGGGCATGGACCTGGCCCAGTACCGCTGGCTGTGGCAGATGCTGCGCAACTGCACCCACGAGCGTTATGCGATCAACAAGGCGCGCATGGTGCGCATGTCCGAGTACAGCCGCGACTGCCTGAACGAGCTGCGCGCGCAGATCGGCATCGAATTCGAAGGCCGCGACCTTGGCACCACCCAGCTGTTCCGCACCCAGCAGCAGTTGGATGCTTCGGCGCAGGACATCGAGATCCTGGCCCAGTACGGCGTGCCGTACGAGGTGCTGGACCGCGCCGGCATCATCCAGGCCGAACCGGCCCTGGCCCATGTCGATGGCCTGGTCGGCGCGCTGCGCCTGCCGCGTGACCAGACCGGCGACTGCCAGTTGTTCACCCGCCGGCTGTCGCAGTTGTGCATGGATGCCGGCGTTGAATTCCGTTTCGACCAGGACATCACCGGCCTGGAGTTCGATGGCGACCGCATCACCGGCGTGCGCATCGACGGCAAGCTGGAAACCGCCGACCGCTTCGTGGTCGCGCTTGGCAGCTACTCGCCAGCGCTGGTCGCACCGCTGGGGATGCGCCTGCCGGTGTACCCGCTGAAGGGCTATTCGCTGACCCTGCCGATTACCGACCCGGCGATGGCACCGACCTCGACCATCCTCGATGAGAGCTACAAGGTGGCGGTGACCCGCTTCGACGACCGCATCCGTGTCGGTGGCATGGCCGAAGTGGCCGGCTTCGACCTGTCGCTGTCGCAGCGCCGTCGCGAGACCCTGGAACTGGTGGTCAGGGATCTCTATCCGAAGGGCGGCGACCTGTCGCGCGCGCAGTTCTGGACCGGCCTGCGCCCGGCTACGCCGGACGGTACGCCGGTGATCGGCGCCACGCCGTTCCGCAACCTGTACCTCAACACCGGACACGGCACGCTGGGCTGGACCATGGCCTGCGGCTCGGGCCGCTACCTGGCCGACCTGATGAGCGCGCGACAGCCGCAGATCAGCACCGAAGGCCTGGATATTTTCCGCTACGGCCAGTACGGTCACGCGCCGCAACACGAGAACCGCACATGCGTCCTGCCCGCGCGCTGATCGATCTGGGCGCCCTGCGCAGCAATTACCGCCTCGCCCGTGAACTGGGCGGTGGCAAGGCGCTGGCGATCATCAAGGCCGATGCCTATGGGCATGGCGCGGTGCGCTGCGCGCAGGCGCTGGAAGGCGAGGCCGATGGCTTCGGCGTGGCCACCATCGAAGAGGCATTGGAGCTGCGCCAGGCCGGCATCCGTGCGCCGATCCTGCTGCTGGAAGGCATCTTCGAGCCGAGCGACATGACGCTGGTGGCCGAGCATGACTTCTGGTTCGCCGTCGGTTCACCGTGGCAAGTGGAGGCACTGGCGGCGTTCGACAGCCCGCGCCCGTTGACGGTGTGGCTGAAGCTGGACAGCGGCATGCACCGCCTCGGCCTGGACGTGGACAGCTTCCGCGCGGCGCACGCGCGCCTGTCGGCGCTGCCACACGTCGAACGCGTCGTGCTGATGACCCACCTGGCGCGTGCCGACGAGCTGGACAGCGAACGCACCCACGAACAGGCGGCGACCTTCGCCCGCGCCATTGATGGACTGGCAGGCGAGACCAGCGTGTGCAACTCGCCTGCGCTGCTGGGCTGGCCGGATGTGCGCAGTGATTGGGTGCGCCCGGGCCTGATGCTGTACGGCGCCAACCCGCTGCCGGACAACACCGTGTTGACCGAGCGGCTGCGCCCGGTGATGACGATGCAGTCGAAGGTGATCGCCGAGCGCTGGATCGAAGCCGGTGAACCGGTGGGGTATGGCGCGCGTTTCGTGGCCAAGGCGCGCACCCGCGTGGGCGTGGTCGCGCTTGGCTATGCCGACGGTTATCCGCAGTTCGCCCCCAATGGCACGCCGGTACTGATCGATGGCCAGCCCGGCGTACTGATCGGGCGCGTGTCGATGGACATGCTGACGGTGGACCTGACCGCGCATGCGCAGGCCGGCATCGGCAGCGTGGTGGAACTGTGGGGTTCTGCGCCGACCCTGTCGGAGCTGGCGCCGCGCTGTGGCGTGAGCGCCTACCAGCTGCCGTGCGCGGTCAAGCGCGTGGCGAAGGTGTACGTGTAGCGCCGAGCCCGCGCTCGGCACCGGTAGCGGCCGACCTCGATCGGCGCCGTGAATGCGTATCGACCAAGGTCGACACCTGCCGGGGGACCTAACGCGCGGCGGTCGCCTGACTGGCCAGCTGGCGCTTCACCCAGTCATCGATCAGGCGCTTCTCGTAGCGCAGTGGATCGCTGTCGCTCTTCAGTCCCACGTTGTGCAGGTAGCCGGTATCGCTGAGTCGCGCATCGCCCTCGCTGACAATACGGCCGCTGGCGTCCTTCAGCGTGTACTGCAGGGTGATCCGTGGCGGGTAGATGTCGCGCATGATCCGGATGTCGCGGCCACGCGGGCCGTGCCAAGGCTCGTAGTCACCGGCACGCTTGATGTCGACGAGGGTCACATCGAGGGTCTGCCCAGGCTGCAGCGGCTTGGCTGCGGTGGTCTGCAGGTAGCGGGCCAGCTGCTGCACCCAGTCACCGCGTTCGGCCTCGAAGCGGTTGCTGCTCTGGCGTATTTCGGTGAACTTGGCCGGATCTTCCCATTTCACGCTGACCGGTCCATCGGCCTGCAACGCACGCGGCGCGTCTGCATCGGTCACGGTGCGTGGCGCAGCATTGGCGCCACCGGCCGCCAGGGCGCCTGCCAGCAGGGCAATCGCGAGTGAGCGTTTCATGACGGTCTCCTGCGTCCCCGCGCTGGGGGGGTGTTGATCACGGATCGAGTGTGAGCCTGCTGCCGGACGACCGCAATGGCCGATTGCGTCGTGGGCAAGAGCGGTTGCCGCCAATTCATCGACGTCAACCATGACTGACGGCGCTTGACGCTGTGAATACGCCCTTTGGAAGATGCTGTGCTCCCAACCTGGCCTGCAAAGACCCCCTTGTCCACACTGCCGCCCCTCGTGGAGCGCCCACCGATGCTGGTGCCGGCGCCAGAACCCGACCTGCATCGTGGCGTGCTTGAGCGCATCAACGCCGGCTTCTGCGTGATCCAGGTGCTGTTCGAGGGTGATCGTGCGGTCGACTATTGTTTCATCGAAGTCAACGACGCGTTCGAGCGCCACACTGGGCTGAAGGACGCGCGTGGCAAGTGCATGACTGCGCTGGAACCCAACCACGAGCAGGACTGGTTCCGTATCTATGGCGAAGTCGCACGCAGCGGCCGCCCCGCTCAGTTCGAGATGGAAGCCCGTGCGCTGGGCCGCTCGTTCGCGGTCGACGCGGTGCGGGTGGGGCGGCCGGGAGAAGACAAGGTCGGCATCCTGTTCTTCGACATCACCGCGCGCAAGCAGATGGAAGTGGAGTTGGGGGAAAGCGAAGCCCGTTTCAGCGCGCTGGCAGACGGCCTGCCGATGCCGGTGTGGGTGCTCGATGAGCGCGGCCATGCGCGTTTCGTCAACAGTGCCTTCAGCGAGTTCTTCGGTGGTGATGAAACGCGTGTGCCGGAAGATGTCTGGCGGGGTCTCGTGCATCCGGATGACGCGTCCGTGTTCGAATACGAACTGCAGGAAGCGCTGAAGGCGCAGCGTTCGATGCACGCGCTGGTGCGTGCGCGGCGCGCGGATGGCCAGTGGCGCTGGCTGGAGATGAACGCCCGCCCGCGTTTTTCGCGGATGGGCCGCTTCATCGGCTTGGCCGGCAGCAGTCCGGATGTCACCGAACGACGCGAAATTGAACTGGCCCGCGAGGAGCTGCTGCAGTCCGAGCGCGCCGCGCGCAGCGCTGCGGAGAACATGGCGCGGCTGAAGGACGAGTTCCTGGCCACGCTGTCGCATGAACTGCGTACGCCGCTGACCACCATCCTGGGCTGGAGCGAACTGCTGCTGCAGCGCGTGGACAACACCAGTCCGCTGTACAAGGGCCTGAACGTGATCGCCAACAGCGCCGGTGCGCAGAAGCGGCTGATCTCGGACATGCTCGACCTGAGCAGCATGCTGCTGGGCAAGGTGCAGCTGGAGGTAGAGATACTGGACCTGCGCGACCTGCTGAGCGAAGCCATCGGCGCGCAGGAGCTGGTCGCCGAAGGCAAGGCGCTGGATGTGAGCCTGCTGCTGCCGGAACAGCCGTGCCTGGTGCTGGGCGATGCCACCCGCCTGCAGCAGGTGTTGTGGAACCTGCTGTCCAATGCGATCAAGTTCACCCCGGCCGAAGGCCGCGTCGACCTGCAGCTGCAGGCCGATGGCAATCACTGGGTGATCACCGTGCGCGACACCGGCGACGGCATCGCGCCCGAATTCCTCAACCATCTGTTCAGCCGCTTCCGGCAGGCTGATGGCACCACCACGCGCCGTCATGGCGGTCTCGGCCTGGGCCTGGCGATCGTGCAGCAGCTGGTCGAACTGCATGGCGGCACGGTCACTGCCGCCAGCGAAGGGCATGGCCACGGCGCCACCTTCACCGTGCGCCTGCCCCAGCACCTGCCGGATGCAGAGCGCCGACCGCTGCGCGAAGTGATCAGTGGGCCGATCCTGGAGCCGGTGGTCGTCGAACCCTATCCGCTGCGCGGCATGCACGTGCTGGCGGTGGAGGATCAGCCGGAAGTGCTGGAATACCTGCGCCGCATGCTGGAAGAGCAGGGCGCCACCGTATCGGCGGCCAGCTCGGCCGGCGAAGCGCTGGCACTGCTGGCCGACACCGGCCACCTGCGGTACCACGTGCTGCTGACCGACATCGGCATGCCGGGCATGGATGGCTATGGGCTGGTGCGCACCTTGCGCGAGGACATGGGCGTGGACGCGGCGACCTTGCCTGCGGTGGCGGTGACTGCACTGGCGCGTGCCGACGACCGCCGCCGCGCGCTGGCCTCGGGCTTCCAGGAGCACGTCGCCAAGCCGTACTCGGTGGCGCAGCTGGTGGCTGCCGTGCGCAAGGTGCAGGTGGCGCGCGCGGACAGCGCGCTGCACTGAGCATTCACGGCCGATCGGCGACCCTGCAGTCAGGAGGTCGCCGATGTCCCGCATAGCTCCACGTATCCACACCGATCCGGCGCAGATCGCGCGCCTGGAAGCCCTGCTGCCGCAGCTGGATGGCGAAACGCAGGTGGAACTGATTCTGCACGATGGCCGCCGCCTGCTCGGCACGGTGGCCGTGAGGCCAACCGTGCAGCAATACCGCAACGCCGCGGGTGATGAAGGCAGCAACGGCCAGTTGCGCCTGGATGACTACGACACGCCGGTGCAGCAGCACCATGTGTGGCTGGATGAGATCGCCAGTATCAACCGCCTGCCACCCAAGGCGCCTTGATCCGATGTGGAGCCGAGCCCACGCTCGGCTCTGCCGCCGCCCGAGCGTGGGCTCGGGCGCTACAGATGTGTCAGTGCTCGAACAGGGTCGGCGTCGCCTCGAACCGGCGTGCGTACGCCCGCTCCTCTGCAACCCTCGCCACCTCGTCATCGGCCAGGTCCGGTGCCCCATAGACGGCGTAGGCAACGCTGCCGTCGGCGCCATGACCGACCTGGTGGAGCCGGTAGCGTGAGTGGCCGCCGCCGGTGTCCTCGGGGTAATGCACGGGCGGATGGCTGCCTTCCAGGTCCATTTCACTGTTGTCGACCACGCCACCGACGAACAAGGCTCGCATGCAGGTTCTCCTGGGTTTCCGGGGGAGCCTCTACCCTGAACGTTTCAATGTTGCTGGCAGATCAAAGCCCCGTTCGGGTTTCGCAAAGCGGCTGCCGGGGCCGGCCCGGTCAAGCCGGTACAATGGACGGCCCTCACGCTTGAAGTACCCGCGCCGATGGCCTCCAGCGACGACGCCCCCCTGCAGACCCTGTTCCTGCCGTTTTCACAAGGTGCCCTGCGCTGGCCGGAAGGTCCGGTGGCCTTCCTGCGGGCCCGCGACGGCTGGCCGCTGCGCGAAGCGGCCGGCAACCGCGAGGTGCACTGTGAACAGAGCTTCGCCCCGTTCGCGCAGCCGCTGCAGCAGGCCGCCGGCTGGACCGTCAGCGGCCAGCTGGATGATGTGGCCGGCAAGGGCCGCTACCCGTTGGTGCTGGTGCTGCCGCCGCGCCAGCGCGAAGAGGCTCGTGCGTTGTTTGCGCGCGCGCTGGCGCTGGTCGCCGACGGTGGCCGCATCGTCGCCTGCCAGTCCAACAACGAAGGCGCGCGCTCCGGCGAAGGCGACCTCAAGCAGTTGGCCGGCCTCGGCGGCAGCCTGACCAAGAACCATTGCCGCGTGTACTGGACCGCCCCACCGCAGGGCCAGCACGACGCTGACCTGGCCAAGCGCTGGTCGGTACTGGACGCGGTGCGCCCGATCGTCGGCGGCCGTTTCCTCAGTCGTCCGGGCGTGTTCGCCTGGGATCGCATCGACCCGGCCTCGGCACTGTTGGCCGAGCATCTGCCGGCCGAGCTGGCCGGGCGTGCTGCCGACCTGGGCGCTGGCTACGGTTACCTGTCACGCGAACTGCTGGAGCGTTGCCCGAAGATCACCGCGCTGGACCTGTACGAAGCCGAGCAGCGCGCACTGGCGCTGGCCGAGCTGAACCTGGCGCCGCCGCCGCGCCCGCTGCCGCTGCGCTTTCTGTGGCGCGACGTCACCGCCGGCATCGAGCCGGGCTACGACGTCATCATCAGCAACCCGCCGTTCCACACCCCATCGCGTGCCGACCGCCCGGACATCGGCCAGCGCTTCATTGCCGTGGCTGCGCAGGCGCTGCGCCCGGGCGGGCGCCTGTACGTGGTGGCCAATCGCCACCTGCCGTACGAGCACACCCTCAACGACAGCTTCGGCGCGGTGCGCGTGGTCGCCGAGCGCGACGGCTTCAAGCTGGTTGAAGCGGTGAAGGGGAAAGGCAAGTGAAACTGGTCAAGCACATTGCCAATCTGGGCTATGGCAGCCGCAAGCAGGTGCAGTGGATGTTCCGCGAAGGCCGCATCACCGACGCCGACGGCGAGGTACTGTACGCCGACGACCAGGTGCCGCACGAGGTGATCCGGGTTGATGGCGAGCCGCTGGACCCGCCGGTGGGCCTGTCGATCGCGCTGCACAAGCCGGCTGGCTACACCTGTTCGACCAAGGATACCGGCCGCCTGATCTACGACCTGTTGCCGCCGCGCTTCCGCGACCGCAATCCGGTGCTGTCCACGGTGGGCCGCCTCGACCGCGAGACCAGCGGCCTGCTGCTGCTGACCGACGATGGCAGCCTGCTGCACCGGATCATCTCGCCGAAGTCGAAGCTGCCGAAAGTCTATGAGGTCGAATTGAGCGAGGACCTGCGCGGCGACGAGGTGGCGCTGTTCGCCAGCGGCACGCTGATGCTGGAGTCCGAGAAGACGCCCCTGCTGCCGGCTGAACTGGAAGTGCTGGATGCGCGTCGCGCGCGCCTGGTGCTGCACGAAGGCCGCTACCATCAGGTACGCCGCATGTTCGCCGCCACCGGCAACCACGTGCAGGCCCTGCACCGCAGTCGTGTTGGCGGGCTGGACCTGCAGGGACTGGACGAGGGGCAATGGCGGCAGCTCACTTCCACCGACCTGGATACGCTGTTCGCTCCATGACCACCATTGCTGCGCTGCCGTTCCTCCCCGACGCCGTCATCTTCGACATGGACGGCCTGATGATCGACAGCGAGCGCGTCTCGCTGGCCTGCTGGAGCGAGGCCGCCGACGAATTCGCACTGGGCCTGGACGAGGCAGTGTTCCTGCGCATGGTCGGCCTCGGCGACCGGGATTCGCACGCGCTGCTGCGTGCGCAGGGTATCGAGGACAGCGTGATCGAGGCGGTCGCTGCACGCTGCCACGAACTGTACGAAGGACGCACACAGACCGGCCTGCCGTTGCGTCCGGGCATCCTGGAACTGCTGGAGCTGCTGAAGGCGCACGCGGTACCGCGCGCGGTGGCCACCACCACGCGGCAGCCGCGTGCCAACCGCAAGCTGGCGGCGGCCGGACTGCTGCCGTATTTCGACGCGGTGATCACCAGTGGCGACGTGGCGCGGCCGAAACCGGCGCCGGACATCTACCTGCTGGCCGCGCAGCGACTGGGCCAGGTGCCTGGGCGCTGCCTGGCGCTGGAAGACTCACCCGCTGGCACGCGCGCGGCATTGGCCGCTGGCATGACCGTGATCCAGGTACCGGACCTGGTGCATCCTGACGAAGAGCTGCGCGCGCTTGGCCATCGCATTGTCGGTTCGCTGGTGGATGCGCACGCGTTGCTGCTGCCGCTGCTGCCGAAGTAGCGGTGGGTGCCGACCGCCCCTGACGGTGGGTGCCGACCGTTGGTCGGCACACCTGCCCCCATCACACCCGCCCGAACACCAGCGCGGCGTTGGTGCCACCGAAGCCGAAGCTGTTGGACATCACCGTATCCAGCCTCTGCTCGCGGCTCTCGCGCAGGATCGGGAAGCTCTCCACCTTCGGGTCCAGTTCGCCGATGTTGGCCGAACCGGCAACGAAGCCATCGCGCATCATCAGCAGGCAGTAGATCGCCTCGTGCACGCTGGCCGCGCCCAGCGAATGGCCGGACAGCGCCTTGGTTGAGGACAGCGGCGGCACCGCATCGCCGAACACTTCACGGATCGCGTTGAGCTCGGTGACATCGCCCAGCGGCGTGGAGGTGCCGTGGGTGTTGAGGTAATCCAGCGGGCGATCGACGCCCTGCAGTGCCATCTTCATGCAGCGCACCGCGCCTTCACCGGACGGGGCGACCATGTCGGCGCCGTCGGAGGTCACGCCATAGCCGATCAGTTCGGCATGGATGCGCGCGCCGCGCGCAACGGCGTGGTCGTAGTCCTCCAGCACCAGCATGCCACCACCGCCGGCGATGACGAAGCCGTCGCGGTCCTTGTCGTACGGGCGCGAGGCGCTGGCCGGGGTCTCGTTGAAGCTGGTCGACAGCGCGCCCATCGCATCGAACATCACGCTCATCGACCAGTGCAGGTCTTCGCCGCCACCGGCGAACATGATGTCCTGCGCGCCATGGCGGATCATGTCCGCGGCGGCGCCGATGCAGTGCGCCGAGGTCGCGCAGGCGGCCGACAACGAATAGCTGACGCCCTTGATCTGGTAGGCGGTGGCCAGGCAGGCCGAGACCGTCGAGCACATCGTGCGCGGCACCATGTACGGGCCGACCTTGCGCACACCACGTTCGCGCAGCAGGTCGACCGCGCCGATCTGCCATTCGCTGGAGCCGCCACCGGAACCGGCGATCAGGCCGGTGCGCAGGCTGCTGACCTGCTCGGCGCTGAGCCCGGCATCGGCGATGGCATCGCGCATGGCCAGGTAGGCGAAGGCCGCCGCGTCGCTCATGAAGCGCTTCTGCTTGCGGTCGATCAGCGCCTCCAGATCGAGGTCGACACGACCGCCGACCTGGCTGCGCAGGCCCGCTTCGGCGTGGTCGGCCAGGGCGGTGATGCCCGAGCGCCCTTCGCGCAGCGCGGCCGAAACGGTATCCAGATCATTGCCGAGGCAGGAGGTGATGCCCATGCCGGTGATGACGACGCGACGCATCAGAAGCTCCCGGTTTCGGTGAACAGGCCGACGCGCAGGTCGCGGGCGCTGTAGATTTCGCGATCATCCACGTACATGCGGGCATCGGACTGGGCCATCACCAGCTTGCGGTTGATGACCCGGCTGATGTCGATCTCGTAGCGTACGAGCTTGGCGTCCGGCAGTACCTGGCCGGTGAACTTCACCTCGCCACAGCCCAGCGCGCGGCCCTTGCCGGGGGCGCCCAGCCAGGTCAGGAAGAAGCCGGTCAGCTGCCACATGGCATCCAGGCCCAGGCAGCCTGGCATCACCGGGTCGCCGATGAAGTGGCAGCCGAAGAACCACAGGTCCGGGCGGATATCCAGCTCGGCGCGTACCATGCCCTTGCCGTGCGGTCCGCCGTCCTCGTGGATGTCGGTGATGCGGTCGAACATCAGCATCGGATCGTTGGGCAAACGGCCGGCGGCGGTGCCGAACAGTTCACCGCGTGCGCTGGCCAGCAGCTGTTCGCGGTTGAACGCGTGGAGACGGGTCATGAAGCACAATCCTGGAAGCGGGGAAACAGGGAAACAAGCGTTCGAGGATGCCCGTGGAAACTGCGCCGATCAAACATTTCAACCGTACGCAACCGTAGTGTTTTCAATGGAATACGCGCATCCTGTTGATGTGCAACGACCATACTTCGGCGTGTGGCCCGTTCGGCACGCCCCCGCCCTTTCCGCCTGACATGACCCGACTGCGCAAGATCATCCACGTCGACATGGACGCGTTCTACGCGTCGGTGGAGCAGCGCGACGATCCGTCACTGCGCGGCAAGCCGGTGGTTGTGGCATGGCGCGGCGCGCGCTCGGTGGTGTGTGCGGCGTCCTACGAGGCACGCGTGTTCGGCGTGCGTTCGGCGATGCCGGCGCTGCGCGCCGAACGCCTGTGTCCGGACGCGATCTTCGTGCCGCCTGACTTTGCACGTTACAAGGCGGTGTCACGCCAGGTGCGCGAGATCTTCCTGCGCCACACCGACCTGGTCGAGCCGTTGTCGCTGGACGAGGCCTACCTGGACGTGACCGAGCCGAAGAGCGGCATCGAACTGGCCACCGACATCGCCCGCACCATCCGTGCGCAGATCCGTGAGGAGACGAACCTGACCGCTTCAGCCGGGATCGCGCCGAACAAGTTCCTGGCCAAGATCGCTTCGGACTGGCGCAAGCCCGATGGCCAGTTCGTGATTCCACCGCAGCGGGTGGACGCGTTCCTGCTGCCGCTGCCGGTGAACCGGGTGCCCGGCGTCGGCAAGGTGATGGAAGGCAAACTTGCCGCGCGTGGCATTGTCACCTGCGGCGATCTGCGGCAATGGGCATTGACCGATCTGGAAGAGGCGTTCGGCAGTTTCGGCCGCAGCCTGTACAACCGCGCACGCGGCGTCGACGAGCGGCCGGTGGAACCGGACCAGCAGGTACAGTCGATCTCCTCGGAGGACACCTTTGCCGAGGACCTGCTGCTGGAAGACCTGGGCGAGGCGATCGTGCAACTGGCGGAGAAGACCTGGAAGGCCACGCGCAAGACCGAGCGCGTCGGCCACACCGTGGTGCTGAAGCTGAAGACCGCGCAGTTCCGCATCCTCACCCGCAGCTTCACCCCGGAGCGCCCGCCGGAATCGATGGAAGAACTGCGCGACATCGCGCTGGCCCTGCGCGCCCGCGTCGACCTGCCGGCGGAGACCCGTTACCGCCTGGTCGGCGTCGGCCTGGGTGGCTTCCGCGAAAAGGAACCGGTGGTGCAGGGGGAATTGTTCGAGCACTGATCATTGCCATGCCGACCAACGGTCGGCACCCACCAACATCAGCAGGTTCCGTCAGCAGCAGGAAACTGTCGAAGGCGGGGTGGGGCCGGTTGCGGGGGCGTGAGCCGCATGGATGCGGCGACCGAGCTTACATGGACGTACTTGCAGCGTCCCCCGCAACCGGACCCACCTCGCCATCCCACGGATAGCCAGCTGTTGCTGTTGCTTCGGCTGTTGCCGTTGCATTGAGCAGGTGCAGGGCGCAGCCCTGCAAAAGAAAACTCCCTACCTCATGGCCACTGCATCTCGCCCTTGGCCACCTTCGCGCTCAGCTCCAGCGATGCGACGCCATCCAGCTTCGGGTAGCGCGACTGCATTGCCTGCACCAGCGCCGCACTGTCCTTCGCCTTTGCCGCTTCGATATCGAACGTGCGGATGTAGTCCGCAGTGAAGCGCAGTGCACTGGCATCCAGCGCCGCACCTGGCGCGTAATGCCCCGGCACCACCACCTTCGGCTTCAGCGCCTGCAGCTGCTGCAGGGTCTGCAGCCAGTCGGCATGTGACTTCGGCGTCTGCGTGTCGGCCATCCACACGTGCTCGCCCGCCACCACCGGAATGCCACCGACGATCGCGCGCAGCGACGGCACCCACAGCACGGTGCGGTCCGGGGTCGGTCCGTCCAGGCCGATCAGCGGCAGGCGCTGGCCTTCCAGTTGCAGGGCATCGCCCTCCAGCACCTGCGGCAGCACGATGCGCGCGGGCACGTCGGCAGCCATCTTCGGGCCCCAGTAGGCCAGCTTGCCGGCCTGTGTCTGCTGGATGTGGGCAACGGTCTGCGCGGTAGCGACGATGCGCGCCTGCGGGAACGCATCCTGCAGCGTGGCCAGGCCGAAGTAGTAGTCCGGATCGCCGTGGCTGATATAGATCGTGGTCAACTGCTTGCCGCTGGCGCGGATCAGCTCGACCAGTTTGCGCGCGTCGCTGGCACCGAACTGCGCATTGACCAGGATCGCGTCGTGGCGGCCTTCGATCAGCACCGAGGACACCGAGAACATTGCCTGCGGGCCGGGATGGAAGGTCTGCAGGTGCAGTTGGGATTTCGTCGCGGTGGTCGGCGCCGCGGTGGCCGGTGCGGCCAGCAGCGGCGCACTGGTGAAAGTGGCGGCCAGGGCGAGGGGAAGCAGCAGGGCAGCGGTACGCATGGGAATTCCTTGTCTAGAGCCGGGCCAATGCCCGGCTGCATGTTCGCGTAGAGCCGAGCGCGGGCTATGCCGGGCGTCCTTGCCCGGCCCCCTACGGGCCGTCGCAAGCGATGTTGGCAACGGCTCCTGCCGTTGCCTTCGGCTCTACAGGGAGGTAGCGCCGGGCCATGCCCGGCGGACGGCATGATCAATACGCTGCCGTGATGATCTGCTTCGGGTACTTGTGCGCTTCCAGCTCGGCGACGAACGCGGCGCCGTAGTCGGCATAACTGATGCGGCTGTGCCCGCTGGCGTCGGCCAGGAACGCCTTGGGCTGCACGCGGTAATGGCCACGCTCTTCGCCCGGGCCGATTTCGGCGGCCGGCGAGAAGAAGGTCCAGTCCAGGTCGTCCACCGCCTGCAGTCGATTGAAGGCTTCTCGATGGGCCAGCGCGTATGGCTTGTAGGCCTCCGGGAAGGTGGGGGTATCGACCAGCTGCACGCCGGGTGCGACTTCCAGGCTGCCGGCACCGCCGACCACCACCAGGCGCGGTACACCGGCCTTGCGCGCGGCCGCGGCCAGCTGTGCGGCCACCTCGCCGACGCGGCCGATGTCATCGCCCGGGCGTGGGCCGTAGGCGCTGGCCAGCACGTCGTGGCCGGCGATGGCGGCGACCAGCGCGTCCTGGTCATCCAGCGAGGCGACCACCGGATGGGCGCCGGCCAGTTCGGCCGGAAGATCCTGCGCGCTGCGCACGATGACAGTGAGTTCGTGGCCGTTCGCCAGCGCGTGGCGGGCGATCTGGCGGCCGATGTTGCCGGTGGAACCGACGAGGGCGATCTTCATGGCAGGACTCCGTGGGGCGGTGTGGGGGGGGGACGCGGCCACTGTAGGCCGCTGCAGTCGCTCGAAAAACAGCGTATAACGCGCTTGTTTGTTGCATGGATCGAGCATATGGACCGATTGACCGCCATGACCGTGTTCGTCGAGGTGGCCGAGCGCGGCAGCCTGACCGCAGCGGCAGAGGTGCTGGACATGTCACGGGCGATGGTCAGCCGTTACCTGGCCGAGGTCGAGGGTTGGCTGGGCGCGCGCCTGCTGCACCGGACCACACGGCGGGTCAGCCTGACCGGCCCCGGCGAAGCGGCGCTGGCGCGCTTCCGGCAGATGCTGGCGATAAGTGAGGAACTGCAGGGCGAGCTGGCCAGCGATGATCCCGAACCGCACGGCACGCTGCGGGTGACCGCCAGCGTGTCGTTCGGGCAGAGCCACTTGGCACGAGCGGTGGCCGGTTTCGTCGCGCGCCATCCTGCCGCGCGCATCGAACTGCTGCTGGTCGACCGCACCGTGAACCTGGTGGAAGAACGGGTGGACCTGGCCGTGCGCATCGCGCGCCAGATCGATCCCAGCCTGATCGCACGGCGGCTGGCGACCTGCCGCTCGGTGCTGTGCGCGACGCCGTCCTACCTGGAGGCGCGCGGTACGCCAACCGCTCCCGAACACCTGGCCGCGCACAACTGCCTGACCCACCACTACGTCGGCAAGAGCCTGTGGCAGCTGCACCGCGATGGCCGTTCGCTGTCGGTGGCTGTGGGCGGCAACATCAGTGCCAACGAGGCATCGCTGCTGCTGGAGGCGGTGCGGGCCGGTGCCGGTATCGCCATGCTGCCGACCTACCAGGTGGCGCCGATGCTGCGCAGTGGCGAACTGGTCGAACTGCTGCCCGAATTCAGTCTGGACGAGCTCGGCATTCATGCCGTGTACGCATCACGGCGACAGCAGCCCGCTATCATGCGGCGATTCCTGGACTTCCTGGGCGAGTGCTTCGCCGGCCCGGCCTTCCAGGATCTGGATTGGCGCCCGCCGGGCAAGGAGGACACATGAACCATGGACAGGCCTTGATCGACCACAACCGTGCTGCGTGGGACCGCCAGGCCAGTGAAGCGCGCGAATGGTCGCGCCCGGTGGAAAGCTCAACGATTGCTGCCGCGCGCGCAGGCCGCTGGCAGGTGCACCTGACGCCGCGCGCGTTGCCGCTGGACTGGATGGGCGACGTGCGCGGCCGTCGCATCCTGTGCCTGGCCTCGGGTGGTGGCCAACAGGCACCGGTGCTTGCTGCCGCTGGCGCCGATGTCACCGTGTTCGACCTCTCCGACGGGCAGCTTGAACAGGACCGCGCGGTCGCCGCGCGCGATGGCCTGCAGCTGCGCACCGTGCAGGGTGACATGCGCGACCTGCACGTGTTTGCCAATGACAGTTTCGATGTGGTGTTCCACCCGATCTCGAACCTCTACGTCCCTGACGTGCGCCCGGTATGGACTGAATGCCGCCGCGTGCTGGCGCGCGATGGCATGCTGATGGCCAGTTTCTACAATCCGGTGCTGTTCGTGGGTGCGCGCGATCCGCAGCTGGATGCACAGGGCCTGATCCGTCCGCAGTACGCCATTCCCTATTCGGACCTGGAAGACCTGCCGCAAGCCGAACGCGAGGCGAAGCTGGCCCGTGGCGACGCATTGACCTTTGGCCACAGCCTGACCGAGCTGATTGGTGGCCAGCTGGATGCCGGCTTCGTCATCGATCGCTTCATGGAAGACTGGCAGCCGCGGCCGCGCTTCCTGATCGACCGTTATCTTCCCACCTTCCTGGCCACCCGGGCGCGCCGGATCGGTTGAGGCGGATCGGCGCGGAAACCAGCGGCGTACAATGGGGGCCCACGTCGTGCAGGTACCGTTCCTTGTCGTATCCCTATCCACTGGTCGTGTTCGACCTTGATGGCACGCTGGTCGACAGCGCAGCTGATATCGCCGAAGCGCTGAACCGCACGCTGGAGGACATCGGCATGGCACGCGTGCCGGAAGCCACCGTGCTCGGCTGGATCGGCGACGGTGTGCGCCGCCTGGTCGAACAGGCCGTGCATGCGGCAGGCCGCGAGGTCGACCTGGCCGAAGTGATGCCGGTGTTCATGGTGCACTACCGTGAATGCCTGCTGCGCAGCCCGCGCCTGTTCGATGGCGTGGCCGACGCACTGGCGCAGCTGCGCGCGCGCGACGTGCCACTGGCGATCTGCACCAACAAGCCCGAAGCACTGGTGCCGCCGCTGCTGCAGCACCTGGGCATTGGTGATGCGTTCGCGCTGATACTGGGCGGTGATTCGCTGCCGCAGCGCAAGCCCAGTGGCGAACCGCTGCGGCACATCGCCGCGCATTTCGCGCTGCAGGTGGAGGCGTGCCTGATGGTGGGAGATTCGTTGACCGACTACCGCGCCGCCGAAGATGCGGGCATGCCGATCGCGCTGGTGCGCTACGGCTATCCGCGCGGCCTGGACCTGGGCAGCGCGCACGCGGTGGCAGTGATCGACGACCTGCGTGAGTTGCCGGGGTTGGCCGCGGGCGTTCGGGCGTAGAGCCGAGCCCACGCTCGGCTGCTTTTCATTGCGTGAGCCGAGCATGGGCTCGGCTCTACAGTAGATCGACGCCATGCGTCGATGGCATCAGGAGGCGCCGGGCGATGCCCGGCGCGCGCCTTCATTTCGGCTGGTAACGCACGCTCAGCTGGTACTCGCGGCCGGGCTGGTTGAACCACGCCACGGTCTCGTAGCGGCGATCGAACACATTGGCGGCACGCGCCAGCAGCGTCCACGACGGCGTCAGCGCGTACTCGGCGCGCAGGTCCAGCGTACCGTAACCGCCGACCTTTATCGTGTTGGCCGCATTGTCATAACGCTTGCCTGAACCCTGAACCGTCAGACCGGCGCGGAAGTCGCCGAAGCGGCGGTCGATGTCCAGGCGTGCGGTCTGCTGCGCGCGGCGCGGCAGCCAGTTGTCGAACTGGGTGCTGCCATGGGTACGGTTGCGCGGGTCGGTGTAGCTGAGCTGTGCGTTGATGTCGAAGCCGGCCAGCAGCACGCCACCGGTCAGTTCGGCGCCGCGGATGCGGGCCTTCTCCACTTGCTGCATCCTGAAGGTCGCCGCATCGTAGGTAATCAGATCATCGATGCGGGTTTCATATACGTCCAGGCCCCAGTGCCAGCCCTGTCCCTGCTGCGAAACGCCCAGGTTGGCGCTCTTGGACTTCTCCGGGTTCAACGTCGGCACGCCGCTCCACGGGTCGTACAGATCGCTGAAGGTCGGCGCCTTGAACGCGGTGCCATAGCTGGCGTTGAGGCGCAGGCCGTGGCCCAGTTCCATCGCCCAGCCGGCGCTGCCGGTGGCGTGGTTGCCGAACTGCTGGTTGTCGTCGTTGCGTGCGCTGACCTGCAGCTGGTGGCGGCCGAAGCGGCCCTGGTACTGCACGAACACGCCGGTGTTGCGACGGCTGTCGACGAGGTACCCGGCGCTGCTGCCATCCAGGTTGTCTTCGCTCCAGTCCACGCCGGTGCTCAGCAGCTGGCCTTCGGCCATGCCGAAGTCGCCCTGCAGCGAGGCGCTGTCACGATGGGTCTGGGCGCTGCCACGGGCATCGAAGTCGCCGAAGTTGTCCGACTCGTTGTCACTGCGGCCGACATTGGCGGTGAACGCCAGGCGTTCGGACGGGGTGTAGCGCAGCTTGCCGGACAGCACCTGCTGGCGGGTTTCCGAATAGTTGTAGTAGCCGTCGTAATGGTTCTTTCCGTCGGCACGCAATGCACTGCCTTCCACGTTCCATTGGTCGTTGAAGGTGTAGCCACCGCGCAGGCTCTTGGACAGGTTGCGGTAGCCGTCGCGGTCATGCTCGTCGGCAAAGCAGCCCGCGGTGAACACCGAGGAGGAGCCGCGGCAGGCATCGATGCCATCGGAATGCTGGTAGGCGATGTCAGCGCCGAACCAGCCGCGTTCGGTGCCGCCGCCAATGCCGCCACTGGCCTCGCGCAGTCCATTGCTGCCGCCACCGAGCTGGAAATGCGGGGCGAAGTCACCCTGGCTGCGGCGGGTGAAGATCTGGATCACGCCACCGATGGCGTCCGCGCCATACAGGCTGGACTGCGGGCCACGCACGATCTCCACGCGCTCGATCTGTGCCAGCGGCAGGTCCTGGTACATCGCCAGGCCGAGGTCGGCGCTGTTGATGCGCACGCCATCGACCAGCACCACGGTGTGGCCGGAGTTGGTGCCGCGCAGGAACAGCGAGCTCTGCTTGCCCAAGCCGCCGGCATTGGTCAGGTTGATGCCGGCGCGGCCGCGCAGCAGTTCCTGCAGCGAGGTGGCCTGGCTGGATTCGATCTGCGCGCGGTCGATCACCTGGGCCGGCGCGATGCTGTCCTGCAGGGCGATCGGGGTGCGGGTCGCAGTGACCAGGATCTGGTCGAGCGCGGTGGTGTCATTGGCGGCCTGGGCCAGCGCGGGCAGGGCGGCCAGCACGGCCAGGGACAACATTCGGGACTGCAGCTTCATGGGGGACTCCAGGTGCCACGCACGCCCGCGTGGCGAAGGGGAGGAGCCGCGAAGGCAGGCACGCGCCGATGCCGCAGCGCACGCCACGGTCATCCAGCGCCATGCCCACCGCATCGCGACCTGAGGCTTCCGGGCCGGTCTCCGGGCTTGCCGCCGGGCGGCGCGAGGCCGCCGTCCAGGCGCCTTCCCATGCCTGAGGCACAGTGGCAGTGTTGCCCGGAACTGACGTGCTTACCGTTGCGGGGGCAGCGCCGGCCTGGCGTGGAATCACGCGTCACCGGCTTCCCGTTTCAACCTGCCGGCCGTGGCCGCAGGTCACCTGGAAGTGCGCGCAGTCTACGGCATCGCAGGCAGTCCCGTTGCGTCGCGCCTGCTCGACTGCCTTTGCTGTGCCCTTAGAATGGTCCCTCGATCCCGTGGTGCCGTTGCCGATGTCCGCCCGTTTTCCGCTGTCCCCGCGTTGCCTGTACGGAACGCACGCATGATCCTCGACCTAGTCCGCCATGCCGGCAACGGTCGCGATGAGTTCCTCGATGGCCGCAGCGACCCACCGCAGCTGGCCCGCCTGCCGCAGGAACTGGTCGACGCCTACGCCGCGCAGCCCTGGGAGCGGGTGATCAGTTCGCCGCGGCTGCGCGCGCTGCACACGGCAATGGCGCTGGCCACGCCGCGCGGGCTGGACGTGGAAGCGGACGAGGAATGGGAGGAACTGGATTTCGGCGATTGGGACGGGCAGTCGCTGTTCGACCTGCCGGAGGATGCACTGGCTGCCTTCCATGCTGACCCGCATGCGTTCCCGCCGCCGAACGGCGAAAGCTGGGGCCACTTCGAGCGGCGCATCGCGCGCGCGCTGGATCGCCTGCTCGATGATGACGATCCGGTGCCGACGCTGGTGGTCAGCCATGGCGGCCCGCTGCGCATGGTGCTGTCGAAGGTCTGCGGCCTGCCGATGTCGCTGTGCTGGGCGCTGCGCATCGACCATGGCACGCGCCTGCGTGTGTGGCTGGAGCGCGGTGAGGCCGGGCTGGTGGGCGAATTGCTGGAGCTGCAGCAGCCCTGACCCATCGGTAGTGCCGGCCGCTGGCCGGCAGCCTCGGAAACGCTGCGAAGATCATGCAGTTGCCGGCCAGCGGCCGGCACTACCATGCCGTCAATCCTCGTCCGCATCCTCGGCAACGCTGTCTTCCGCGTCATCGTCGGCATCGAAGCGCTGCTCATGCACCGGGCCCGACGCCGGGCCGGCCGCCTTCAGCGGATGCGCGGCGATGCGCGCTTCATAGTCCTGTACCAGCGCATCGCGCTGCGGCTCGCTCAGTTCCTGCCAGTGGCAGTCCAGCAACGCACCTTCCAGCGAGTACAGCAGGTTCAGGCTGGGCTTGAAGCCGGCACGCTTGACCTTGACGAAGGCACCGACCGCTCCGATCGCGACCAGGTCGTCGCGGCTGCGCAGGCCGACCTGGCGCAGCCAGGCCGCGCTCTTGGGGCCGATGTTGCGCAGCTTGGGTGCGTTCATCCCAGCGCCTCGACGAACACGCGGGCGATGGCTTCCAGGCCGGCCTGGTCGTCGGCATCGAAGCGGCCCACCTTCGGGCTGTCGATGTCGAACACGCCGATCAGTTCATCGCCGCGCAGCAGCGGCACCACCAGCTCCGAACGCGAGGCCGAATCACAGGCGATGTGGCCGGGGAAGGCGTCGACATCCTCCACGCGCTGGGTGACCCGCTGGCTGGCGGCGGCACCGCACACGCCCTTGTCCAGCGGGATGCGCACGCAGGCCGGCAGGCCCTGGAACGGGCCGACCACCAGTTCCTTGCCATCGTACAGGTAGAAACCCACCCAGTTCAGGTCGGGCAGGGCGTGGTAGACCAGTGCGGAGAGGTTGGCCGCGTTGGCGATGCGGTCGGACTCGGCGTAGACCAGGCCACGGGCCTGTTCCAGCAGCTGGGCGTATTGTTCCGGCTTGCTGCCGGTGAGCGAGGCATTGGCGAACATGCCCGCAGTCTAGCAAGCGCGACGGGCCGGCGATAATGCACGCTCTGTTGCCCTGTTGGAGCCAATCGATGCCGTTGCCTGCCACGCTGCCGCCCGCCCTGTTCGTTACCGGCACCGACACCGAAATCGGCAAGACCGCGGCCAGCACTGCGCTGCTGCATGCGCTGCGCCGGCGCGGCCTGCGTGCAGTCGGCATGAAGCCGGTGGCCAGTGGCAGCGAAGACCTGGGGCAGGGCCTGCGCAACGAGGACGCGCTGGCACTGCAGGCGGCCAGCTGGCCGGTGCCGGACTATGCCGACCTGAACCCGTATGCGCTGCGGCAGCCGCTGGCACCGGAGCTGGCGGCGGCCGAGGACGGCGTGCAGGTGGAACTGGCGCCGATCGTGGCCGCGTTCGCGCGACTGCGCGCGCAGGCCGATATCGTGGTGGTGGAGGGGGTTGGCGGTTGGCTGGCACCGGTTTCGGCCACGCTGGACCAGCTCGACCTGGTGCGTGCGCTGCAGCTGCCGGTGCTGCTGGTGGTGGGCATGCGGCTTGGCTGCGTCAACCATGCGCGGTTGACTGCGCAATCACTGCAGGCCAGCGGCGTGGACCGCCTGGGTTGGATCGGCAACCACATTGATCCTGCGATGCAGCGCCAGGACGAGAACATCGCCACGCTGCAGCAGCGCCTGCCGATGCCGTGCTGGGGACGGCTGCCGCATCTGCCGGGGGCGGATGGTGAAGCGTTGAGCGCGCATCTGTTCGACGACCTGGGGTAGTGCCGGCCGCTGGCCGGCAACCTCGATGAATCACGTCCATGCAGTTGCCGGCCAGCGGCCGGCACTACCGTGCTGCAGCCGCCAGCTCCCGCGCAATCGCACCCAGCCGCTCCACCGCACCGATGAAGCGCGCATCCAGGCTCTGGCAGCACGACAGCCGCAGGCAGTGGCGGTAGCGTGCGCCGCGCGAGTACACCTGGCCCGGCATGAACACGATGTCCTCCAGCAGCGCTCGCTCGAACAGCTCGCGCGTGTCCACGCCCGGCAGTTCCAGCCACAGCAGGAAGCCGCCCTGCGGTTCGGTGGCGCGGGTGCCAGCCGGGAAGTGTTCGGCCACCAGCTGGCGCAGCCGCCCGACCTGTTCGCGGTACAGGCGGCGCATGCGGTGTAGATGGTGCTCGTAGCTGCCTGCTTCCAGATACGCGGCCACCGCATCGCCGAGCAGCTGCGGCTCGCCGCCGGTGGACTGGAACTTCAGCAGTGCGATGCGCTCTGCGAAGCGGCCGCCATCCAGCCAGCCGATGCGGTAATCCGGCGCCAGTGTCTTTGAGAAGCCACCGACCACCATCACCCAGCCATCGCGATCGAAGGCTTTCAGCAAGGGTGCCGGCGGTTCGCAGAACTGCAGCTCGGCGTACACCGCATCCTCGATCAGCGGCAGCTGCCGTGCGTTGACCAGTTCGGCCAGGTGTTGTTTGGCGGCGGTCGGCATGGTGCAGCCGAGCGGGTTGTGCACGGTCGGCATCACCACCAGTGCGGCCAGCGGCCTGTGCTCCAGCAGCGCATCCAGTGCATCCACGTCCAGTCCGTGCTGCGGGTGGGTGGGCAACTCGATGGCCTGCAGGCCGAGGTTGGCCAGCAACGGATACAGGTTGAAGTAGGACGGCGCCTCGATGCCCACCGCGTCACCGGGCTGGGTGACCGCGCGCAACGCCAGCTGCAGGGCTTCCATCGCACCATGGGTCAGCAGGAGTCGCTCGGCGTGGGTGTGCAGTCCCATGCGCGGACTGCGGCGCACGATCTGTGCCAGCAGCCGGGGGGAGCCGTTGGGTCTCGCATAGGTCTCCACCGTCTGCTGGCCGTGGCGCAGCACCTGCGCGGTATGCCGGGCCAGCTGCGCGCCGGGATAGAACTGGCGACCACGTGGGCCGGCGAAGGCCAGATCGACCACACCCGGGCGGCGCTGTGCTTCCAGTACCCGGGCCATCAGGACCTGCTGCAGCGGCGCGGTGGGCGCGGATGGGGTGTCGCGCAGCGAACGCTCCGGCACCGACAGCCGCGGCGCAACTTCGAAGCCCGCCTTCGGCCGCGGAATCACCAGTCCGGCATCTTCCAGCTGGCGATAGGCGGCAATCACCGTGTTCAGGCTGAGCCTGCGCTGCAGGGCCATCTGCCGCAGCGAAGGCAGGCGGCTGCCGACCGGAAGGCGGCCACCATGAATGGCTTCGGCCAACTCATCCGACAGCCGTTGATAGCGGGGGGGAATCATCGAGGCCTGGTCATCTGTATCCATCGAATATCCCGCCATCTGGTGCTGTACCCATGATGATGGCGAGCCTAGCATGTCGTTGTCGGCCGGGCCTGATCGGGGCACGACCGATACTTCCCAAACGCACGGCTGGATGGCCGTGCGTCTTTTTTTGTGTGTAGAGCCGAGCCCATGCTCGGCTGCACTTCCGCCAACAGCAGCCGAGCGTGGGCTCGGCTCTACAGAGAGCGCCGCCGAGCGTCGGTCAGCCCAAGGGGGAATGCCGGCTACCGCATCGGCACCAGCGCCGCCTCGCGCCGGTACAGCGCCGGGAACTGCTTGCCCAGCGCCGCAAGCTTCGGTGCGTCGTAGTAGCGGATGTAGGCGGCCTGCGGGTAGTTCGCCATGTAGTTCTGGTGGTAGCTTTCGGCCGGGTAGAAGCGCTGGCCGCTGACCAGCTGGGTGACGATCGGTGCGCGGTAGCTGCCGGCCTGGCCGAGCTGGGCGATGTAGGCGCGGCTGGCTGCCTGCTGGCGGGCGTCATCGGTGAAGATTGCCGATCGATACTGGCTGCCGTGGTCCGGCCCCTGGCGGTTGAGCTGGGTCGGGTCGTGTGCCACCGAGAAGAACACCTGCATCAACTGCCCGTAGCTGACCTGGCGCGGGTCGTAGTCGATCCTCACTGCTTCGGCGTGGCCGGTCTGGCCGCTGCTGACCCGCTCGTAACGCGCGTCGGCGGCGCTGCCGCCGATGTAGCCGGACACCGCATTGCTCACGCCCTTGACGTGCTGGAACACGCCCTGCACGCCCCAGAAGCAACCGCCGGCGAACACCACGCTGGCGTGGGTCGCGTCATCGCGGAACGCCGCATCGCCCGTGGGTGCCGGTAGTGCCTGGGTCTGCGCGCTGGCTTCGACCGGCGCCGCAGCCGCGCCGTGGTCGACCAGCAGCACACCGGCGATCAATGCGGTGGCCACCAGTCCGGCGACACCGGCGGCGATGCCCTGTTCAAAGGAGAGTTTCATCATGTCCTCCGGTTTCAACCAAAAGTGAAGGCATAGGCCTGCACGCCCGCATCGAGGAATTCGATCTCGAAGCGGTGCGGACCGACCGTGCCGCGCTGGCGCACCAGCTGGTACAGGCGGTGCTCGTCGACCACGCCACTGCCATCGGCATCGACATCGCTGCCGGCATCGGCGGAGGGCAGCGGCTTGCCGTCCAGCCAGACGCGAAAGCGCACCGGCGTGCCGTCGCGGGTCGGTGCCAGCACCAGGTGCAGGTCGCGCGCATGGAACTGGAAGGCAATGCGGCCACCGGCCCGCTGCAGCTCTGCGGCCTCGTCGGTAATGGTCCAGTGGCCGGACAGTCCCCACTGGTTCAACGCCAGGGTGGTCGGCAGCGTGTAGTCGAACGCGCTGTCGCTGCGCTGTCCGCCGGGTGAGGCGAACTGCTCGGCACGGGCGTGGCCGAGGTAGGTTTCCGGCGAGCGCAGGTTGCCCATGTCGGCCTGCACGGCCACGCCCTTCAGGTCGGCGGCAGCGGGATCGGCCGGTGGCGGCAGGTTCGTCTGCCCGGCTTCGGCCAGCAGGCGACGGATCACCTGTTCCGAGCGCGCGTAGTTGCCTTCGCCGAACTGGTGGCCGCGGATGTTGCCCTGCGCATCGACGAAGTACTGCGCCGGCCAGTAGCGGTTGTTGAACGCGCGCCAGATCGTGTACTGGTTGTCGAGCGCCACCGGGTACTCGACCTTCAGCTGCTGCACCGCCTTCATCACGTTGCGTGGGTCACGCTCGAAGGCGAACTCCGGCGTGTGCACGCCGACCACCACCAGGCCGTGGTCACGGTAGCGGCGTTCCCATTCGTGCACGAACGGCATCGCGCGCAGGCAGTTGATGCAGGAGTACGTCCAGAAATCGACCAGTACCACCTTGCCGCGCAGCTGCTGGGCCGTCAGCGGTGGGCTGTTGAGCCAGCCGGTGGCGCCGTCCAGCGCGGGCAGGGTGCCTTCCACCGGTAGCGGTGCACCGGCTGCGGCGTTGGCACCGGCCATCATCATCATCGGCGGTGCCGCCGGCTGCGCACCGGGTACCGCATCCAGCAGGCCCTGCTCGATGCGTGCGGTGCTGACCGTCGAAAGACGGGTGAGCAGGCCGGTATCCCAGCCCAGACCAATCGCCACCACCGCCAGCAGCGCGGCTACGCCCAGCACCTTGCGCAGTACGTCGCCCAGCCCAAGCCGCGCCTGCAGCGCGCGGAACACGCGGCCACCTACCCATACCGCCAGCGCCAGCGCGCTGATCGCACCCAGCGCATACGCCAGCAGCAGCGCACTGGTACCGGCACTGGCGCCATGCAGGGCGGCACCGGTCAGCACCAGGCCGAGGATCGGCCCCGCGCAGGGCGCCCACAGCAGGCCGGTGGCGACGCCGATCAGCAGCGAGGTCCACGCGCCGCCGTGCCCCGCGGCATCCGCCGCATCGGCACGCGCGCTCAGCCGTGCGCCGACGCGCTGGAATGGCGCCAGCAGATGGTCGGCCAGTCGCGGCCACAACAGTGCCAGCGCGAACAGCGCCATCAGCAGCAGGGCGACCCAGCGTCCGACCTGGTTGGCCTGCGCCACCCATTGGCTGCCCACCGCAGCCAGGCTGGCGACCACGGTGAAGGTGAGCGCCATGCCCAGCAGCAACGGCAGCGTGCTGCGCAGGAAGGGGCGGTCGGCACGCGCGAACACGAACGGCAGCACCGGCAGGATGCACGGGCTGAGCAGGGTCAGCGCGCCGCCGAGGTAGGCAAGCAGCAACAGCAGCATCGTCAGGCTCCGGAAGCAGGGGAAGAACCGACCGGCACCCGCCAGCCGTCGGCGGTACCGTCCGTGGCGCCGGGAACGAACACCATCGCCGCACCGTTCATGCAGTAGCGCAGCCCCGTCGGGCGCGGGCCGTCGTTGAACACGTGGCCAAGGTGGCCACCACAGCGGCGGCAGTGCACCTCTACCCGCAGCATCCCGAAGGTCACGTCGCGGTCTTCGCCGATGGCGTTGTGCAGCGGTGCCCAGAAGCTGGGCCAGCCGGTGCCGCTCTCGAACTTGGTGGAGGAGGAGAACAGCGGCAGTGCACAGCCGGCGCAGGCGAAGGTGCCTTGCCGGTGTTCCTTGTTGAGCGGGCTGCTCCAGGGGCGTTCGGTGCCCTGCTGGCGCAGCACCGCGTACTGCGCCGGGGTCAACCGCTGGCGCCATTGCGCATCGCTGTGCATGACCTCGAACTGTCGCGGCGGGCGCGCTTCAGCGGCCGCCGGGGCGGCGCGGCTGCAGGCCCCCAGACCGAGCAGGCCGGCAGCGGTGGCAACACCACCCAGGCCCAGCAGATGGCGGCGGGACAGGGACATGGCGGACTCCGGGAAGGGGCGACGGGGCCATGCTGCGCCCGCCCGGGTCAACGAATCCTCACGCAGGATTCAATTTTTCGTGAGGTATCGGCGGCCGCCCCGCGCCACAATGCTGCCAGCCTCCCCACTGGCCCCGAGCTGCCGATGTCGACCAAACGCGTGCTGATCGTTGAAGACGATGCCCACATCGCCGACCTGCTGCGCATGCACCTGGGCGATGAGGGCTACGACGTGGCCCATGCCGCCAGCGGCGATGCCGGCCTGCGCCTGCTGGAGCATGAAGGTCCGTGGGATGCATTGGTGCTGGACGTGATGCTGCCCGGCGTGGATGGCCTGCAGGTCTGCCAGCGTGCACGCGCGATGGCGCGCTATGTGCCGATCATCATCATCAGCGCGCGCGGCAGCGAAACCCAGCGCATCGTCGGCCTGGAACTGGGCGCGGACGATTATCTGGCAAAGCCCTTCTCGATGCCGGAACTGGTAGCGCGGGTGCGCGCATTGCTGCGCCGCGCCGAGGCGATGGCGCAGAGCGCACGCATCGATGCCGGCGCGATCGAACTGGGCGGCCTGCAGCTGGATCCGGTCGCGCGCACCGCCTCGGTGGATGGCAACGCGCTGGAGCTGACCCCGCGCGAGTTCGACCTGCTGCTGTTCTTCGCCCGTCATCCGGACCAGGTGTTCGCGCGCATGGAACTGCTCAACCAGGTCTGGGGCTACCAGCACGATGGCTACGAACACACGGTCAACACCCATATCAATCGCCTGCGCAGCAAGATCGAGCCGGACCCGGCCAACCCACGGCGGTTGCTGACGGTGTGGGGCCGCGGCTACAAGCTGGTCGATCCGGCCGGGGCGGCGGCATGATCAAGCCGAACCTGTGGCAGAAGCTGGCGGTGGTGACCGCTGCGCTGATGCTGGCGTGCTGCATGGCGCTGCTTGCACTGCAGATGCGGGCCAACACCCGCCACGAGCAGGAGGTGGTACAGCGGCTGTCGCTGGGCCTGGCCGAGCACATTGCCCAGCGCAGCGAGCTGATGGATACCAGCGGCATGCGCGATGCCGCCGTGCGCGCGCTGTTCGGCCAGCTGATGGCGGTCAACCCCAGCGTCGAGGTCTACCTGCTGGACGACCAGGGCCGCATCCTTGGCCACGATGCGCCCAGTGGGCACCTGGTGCGCACCCGGGTGGACGTGGCGCCGCTGCGCCGCCTGCTGGCGGGAGCACCGTTGCCGATCCTCGGTGATGATCCGCGCAGCGCCGATGGCCGCAAGGTGTTCAGTGCTGCACCGTTGATCGTGCAGGGCCGCCAGGCCGGCTATGTGTACGTGGTGCTGGTGGGCGAGCACCGGCAGATGCTGGCCGACGACCTCGCTGCCGGCAGCCAGTGGAACACCACGCTGTGGTCGGTGGCACTCGTTGGTGGCCTCGGCCTGCTGGCCGGGCTGGTGGCCTTCTACTGGGTGACACGCCCGCTGCGGCGGCTGACCCGGCGCATCCAGGCCTTCGACATCGATGCACCCACGCCACTGCCGCCGGCGGAGCCGCTGCGCCCGGGTGAGCGCGATGAACTGGTGATCCTCGAACATGCGCATGCGCAGATGGCGCGACGGTTGGGCGAGCAGTGGCAGCAGCTGCGCCAGCAGGATCTGCAGCGCCGCGAGCTGGTCGCCAACATCTCGCATGACCTGCGTACGCCGTTGTCGTCGCTGCATGGCTACCTGGAAACACTGGCGTTGAAGGACGCCACGCTGTCGCCGGACGAGCGGCGCCGTTATCTCGGCATCGCGCTGGCACAGAGTGCCAAGGTCGGCCGGCTGGCACGCGCGCTGTTCGAGCTGGCGCGGCTGGAACATGGCGAAGTGCGCCTGGAGTGGGAAGTGTTCGCGCTGCCGGAACTGCTGCAGGATGTGCTGCAGAAATTCGAGCTGGCGGCGCAGGCGCGCAACCAGCACCTGCACGCCGAGTTCCCGCCCGGCCTGCCGCTGGTGCGTGCCGATCTGGGCCTGGTCGAGCGGGTGCTGACCAACCTGCTCGACAACGCGCTGCGGCATGCACCCGAGGGTGGGCAGATCGAGGTGCGCCTGCGCGCAACCGATGACAGCGTGGAGGTGAGCGTGGCCGATGATGGCCCCGGGGTGGCGCCAGCGCTGCGCACCCACCTGTTCCAGGCACCGGCCGCGCTCGGCGCTCGGCGTGGCGAGAACGGCGGGCTGGGCCTGCTGATCGTGCAGCGCATCGTGCAGCTGCATGGGCGCAGGATCGAACTGCGTGACAGCGCGAGCGGCGCGTTGTTCGTGTTTGCCCTGCCACGCGCCGAACCGGCGGCCTAGCAGGCCGGTTCGCCCGTCACCGCACCGCCGCTTTCCAGCGGCAGTTTCAGGCGGATGCACGCACCTCCCAGTTCGGAGTCGGTCACTTCAACGTGGCCGCCGTGCTTGTCGGCCACCACCTGCACCAGCGCCAGGCCGAGGCCGAAGCCCGGGCTGCCCGGGTCCAGCCGCACGTAGGGTTGCAGTACCTGGCCGCGCAGTTCGGGTGCGATGCCGGGGCCGTCGTCCTCCACCTGCAGGCACAGCCAGCCGTCATTGACGGTGCTGGCAATACGGATCTGCCGGCGCGCGTAACGCAGTGCATTGCCGAGCAGGTTGCGCAGTGCCAGCTCCAGCATGTGCCGGTTGACGTTGACCAGGCCCACCGGCGACAGCGCCTGCTGCACCGGCACCGGCAGCGGCGCGAACTGGGCGACCACGCCGCGCACCAGCGCCGCCAGCTGCAGGCGCTGGCGGGTCAGCTGATGGCAGCGACCCAGTGCGGCGTACTCGACGCCGGCGTCGGTCAGGTGCTGCAGCCGATCCACATCGGTGCGCAGGCCGCCCAGCGCATCGCGCTGCACGTCGTCGAGTGCGCTGTCTTCCAGCTCGGCCAGGCCGAAACGCATCCGTGCCAACGGCGTGCGGACTTCGTGCGCCACCGCCTGCGCGAGCACCCGCTGGCTTTCCAGCAGTTGCTGCAGCTGCTCGGCCATGTGGTTGAAGGCATTGGCCAGCGGCCGCACCAGTGCGGTGCCGGCGCGCGGCGCACGCGTGTCCAGCTGGCCGTCGCGCATCCGCCGCGCCGCCTGGGCCAGCTGCGAGACGTCGCGCCACAGCCGGTAGACCATCACGTACATCGGCAGTGCCACCGCCACCATCAGGATCAGCAGCAGGATCGCCACGCCGGAGACTTCGCTGTCCTGCCAGCTTTCGTCAGGCAGCGCTGCGTCCAGCGGCCCCAGCATCAGCGCGTAGCCGCTGTCACCGATGCGCTGCAGGCTGCGCATGTGCTCCAGGTCGATCTGCACCCGGCCGTTGTTGAATGGCGGTCGCTGGCTGGACTGCAGCGCCTTCACCGCCTCGGCCAAAGGAACCAGGCGTAGGGCATAGGCGAAATCAGCGTCGAGTTCGCGGGCCAGCGCCGGCCACTGTTCACGCGGGGTTTCGGCGAAGCGATGCTGCAGCAGCGCGTGCGTGCCGCGCATCTCGGCCTGCAGGCCGGCTTCGGTGCGGTCTTCCAGCAGCGCGTCCCAGGCCCACAGGCCCAGCACGATCAGCAACAGATGGGCGAGCAGGAAGCCGATGCCGTAGCGCAGGAAGTGGAAGGCGTGGCCGCGCATCGCCGACGGCGTGCGCGTCATCCCCATGCCGAGCGGCTGAACAGGTAGCCGCGGCCGCGAACGGTCTTGATCCGTTCTGGCTGCTCCGGGTTGTCGCCCAGCTTGCGGCGCAGGCGCGAGATGCGGGCATCGATCGAGCGGTCCAGGCCGTCGAAGGCGATCCCGCGCAGGCCGCGCAGCAGCGCATCGCGGTCCAGGATCTGGCCGGCGTTGCTGGCCAGCAGGAACAGCAGGTCGAACTCGGCGGTGGTCAGTTCCAGCAGGGCGCCCTGCAGGTGTACGTTGCGGGTGGAGGGGTCGATGTTCAGCTCGCCGAAGCGCAGGCTGCCGTCGCGTGGCTCGACCCGGCGGTGGCGGCGCAGGTGGGCGCGCAGGCGGGCCAGCAGCACCCGTGGTTCGATCGGCTTGCCGATGTAATCGTCGGCGCCCAGTTCCAGTCCCAGCACCTGGTCGATGTTGTCGGTGCGGGCGGTCAGCACGCAGATGATGCCGTCATAGTGGGGCCGGATCTGCCGACACACTTCGAAACCATCCTGGTCGGGCAGGCCGACATCGAGCAGGACCAGCGCCGGCTTTTCCGCCAGGATCCGGGCCACTGCCCGTTCGCCGCTGCGTTCATGGGCGACCTGGTAGCCATGCCGCTGCAGGTAGTCACTGACCATCGTTCCCAGGCGGGCATCGTCTTCGACCAGTACGATATCCAGCATTTCCAAGGCCTCCGTGGACGCAAACGTACCGCCACGGCACGAGCGCGGCGATGCTATCCCAGCCTGCGGGCCGCCCGGGTCGAGCGGGTGGGCGCCATTCAGCCGGGGTTGCTGGCGCTGGGGCCGCACTCCAGGCCTGGCAACAGCTTGGCGTTGAGCATAGCCTGAGACTGTTACAAAGCGTTACCTTCGTGATACGTCTGGTGACCATCGCTGACAGCAACGCGACTGACGCGGGGCCGTCAGGGCGCAGAGCATGGAGTCTCCTCCGCTCCGCGTGCCGTTCCCATGTCGCCCGCCGCCGCCTGCCTGCTGACCCCGTCCCGCCGCTGCCGCTGCGGAGGTGCCCGATGAGCGGCGTGGTCGGGGCCTGGCTGCCGCCCGCCGAGGACGAACACCTGCTGCAGCAGCTGGCGCCGATGCTGCGCACCCTGCAGCAGCGCGGCCGGGGCCGCATCGGCTACTGGACCGACGCCGAGGCCGGCCTGGCGTTGGGCCATTGCCGGGCGCCCACCGATACGCCGTTGCAGCCCCTGAGTTCAGACTGTGGTCGTTACGTGCTGTGCCTGGATGGCCGGTTGTACAACCGGGCCGACCTGCAGTCGCAGCTGCGCGATCTGCCGCGCAGCTGCAGCGATGCCCGGCTGCTGCTGCAGGCGATCGTCGAATGGGGCGTGGAGCGGGCGCTCTCCCGCATCGAGGGCGCATTTGGTTTCAGCGTATGGGACCGCGAATCGCGCGAACTGTGGCTGGCCCGCGACCCGGTCGGCGAGCGGCCGCTGTACTACGGCTGGTATCAGGGCCAGTTCCTGTTTGCCTCGGAAATGAAGGCGCTTCAGGCCTTCGCCGGCTTTGCCCCGAGCATCGACCAGGATGCGCTGAGCCTGCTGTTGCGCCATGACTATGTGCCGGCACCACACACCATCTACCGCGGTATCCACAAGCTGGTGGCAGGCGCGATGCTGCGCATCGATCTGAATGACCATGCGGCTGGCGGTTCCAGCCAGGCCACACAGGGCGGCTCACGCTACTGGTGTGCACGCGATGCGATGCAGAGCGCGCTGCAGGAACCACTGCAGCCGGCACCCAGCCTGGAGCAGGCCACCGACCAGCTGGAAGCGGTACTGCAGAAGGCCATTGCCGCACGCATGCACTCGCCGCTGGCCTGCGGCGCGTTCCTGTCCGGAGGCACCGATTCCTCATTGGTAACCGCAATGATGCAGGCGCAGTCGACTCTGCCGATCGAAGCCTGGACGGTCGGTTTCGACGATCCCGGCCATGATGAGAGCGACTGGGCCTCGCAGGTCGCGCGTCACCTGGGCGTGCAGCATCACCTGCACCGCATGGACGCGCGCCAGGGCCTGGACCTGCTGCAGCGCCTGCCGCAGGTCTGGTGCGAGCCGTTCGCCGATGCCTCGCAGCTGCCGACCCTGCTCGCCAGCGAACTGCTGGGCGCTCGCAAGCCGGTCGCACTGACCGGTGATGGCGGCGATGAACTGTTCTTCGGTCACCCCAGCTACGGCCGCGCGCTGCGCAATGCACGCCTGTGCGGCGGCCTGCCGGACTGGGTGCGTGACCTGGCACGGCGCAGCGGCAACCGGATGAACGTGGAGCGAGGCCGCCTCGGCGGCTGGCGTGCGCTGGTGGCGGAAGTCGCCGCCAACGACGTGGAAGGCCACTACCTGCAGCGCGTGACGCGCTGGCGGCAGCCGGCGCAGGTGGTGCTGGGTGCACGCGAGCCGATGACGATCTTCCAGCAGCAGGACACCGCGCTGCCGGCCGAGGCGCGCATCCAGCTGCTGGATTTCCGCATGGACCTGGCCGAGGGCATCCTTGCCAAGGTTGATCGCGCGGGCATGGCGGCGGGCGTTGAAACCCGTGCGCCATTGCTGGACATGGAGGTGGTGCGCCTGGCCTGGCGCCTGCCGCAGCACCTGAAGTACCACGATGGCGAACACAAACTCATTCTGAAGAATCTGTTGGCACGCTACCTGCCCGAGCCGCTGGTGTACCGTCCCAAGCGTGGCTTTGGCCCGCCCATGGCGCGCTGGCTGGCCGGTCCGTTGCGCGATTGGGCGGAGGCGCTGCTGGACCCGCAGCTGCTTCGCAACCAGGGCTGCTTCGATGCGGCACGCGTGCGCGGCATCTGGGAAGCGTTCCTGCGCGGCGAGCGCAAGTGGCACACGCACCTGTGGAACGTGCTGATGTTCCAGGCGTGGCACCAGCATTGGCATGGTGGTCGCGGGCGCTGAGGTTCCTTCGCGGGTTGTCCTGCGCGGCGCAGGGCGGAGGCCCTTGCGTACGAATGTCCTCCGGCGCCGGCCGTTGGCCGTCACCTCCCCCTTTACTTCGTACGCAAGGGCCTCCGCCCTGCGTTCGGAGTTCGTCGGCGCCTCGTTGAAAGGCGCCACGAGCGCTGCGCTTTACCTGCCGTAAGCCGAGTCTCGTCGGGGCGGGCGGGGGGCTGGGCAAAGTAAAGGAGGAGGTGGCGGCCAACGGCCGGCGCCGGGACATTTGCCCAGGCCCCTGCCTGTCCCTGCGGGGCCCCTCAGTTCGCAGAGACATCGGACGAAGACGCACTCCGGAATCCGGACGCCAGGCAAAAAAAGACCCGGCAGAGGGAGGGATCTGCCGGGTCCGGATTGCATGGGGGGAGGGACCCACGCAATGAGCGTTGCGTCGCGTCAGTGGTTGCTCGCGTCCGCCGTTGATTCGTTGTAACCCTGCACCAGTTCGGACCACGCCTTGCTGGCCACCAGGCCGAGACCGACCACGTCCTGCTGGGCCTGGCCCAGCCGCTGCAGGTTGTCCTGCCACAGCTGTGCGCCCTTGTTGAGCATCCCGGCCGCGTCGTCGCTGCGGGCCAGTTCGCCCAGCCAGCCGCCGGTCGCGGTCAGGTTGCGCTCCATCACCTTCAACTGCACGCCGAACATGCTTTCCGCGTTCTCCAACGCCAATCGGTTTGCGCGCGTTGCGGCGGCGGCGAACTGGCGGGTGGCATCACTGAAGCGATCGCTGAAGGCGGCGGCCATGGGGGGCATCAGGGAGTGGCTTGATGCATTGCAGCATACGCCGTTGATGCGGCAATGCAACAAAAATAACAAAGGCGCTCAGGGCGCCTTTGAAAATCCTTTCAGATCAATGAGTTGATCAGGCCGTCGGGCCGCGGTAGCGACAGCCGGAGGTGCAGGTTTCGTGCACGGTGATCTCGCTCAGCGCCGGCAGGCTGGGCTTGAGTTCGTTCCAGATCCACACCGCCAGGTTCTCGCTGGTCGGGTTCTCCAGGCCGGGGATGTCGTTGAGGTAGTGATGGTCCAGGCGGTCATAGATCGGCTGGAAAGCCGCCTTCACGTCGCCGAAGTCCATGATCCAGCCGGTCTGCGCACCCGGCTCGCCCTCGACCTTCAGTTCCACCCGGAACGAGTGGCCGTGCAGGCGCGCGCACTTGTGCCCCGGCGGCACGTTGGGGAGGCGGTGCGCCGCCTCGAGCATGAAGACTTTGAAGATTTCCATGGCGCGATTGTACGCCGCAGGTGGCCGGCCATCCTGAGCGATTGTTGGACTTTCGTGAAGTAATTCTTTCCATCCGGATGAAGAGATGATAGTTTCTCTTATATCCGTATGAAGAGATGTTATTGGCCGGACCCCGGCTTGGCATGGACTACTGCGGAACTACGTCGCCCTTTCCACCTCCCCCACATCGTCATGCCCAAGCACACCCTGCTCGTGGCGGCCCTGGCCGTCGCTCTGGCCGCGCCTTTGTCCGCCGCCGCCGAAACCTCCGCCGACGCCAGTGGCGAAGCCAGCACCCTGGCCGCCGTGCGCGTCACCGGTTCCAACATCAAGCGCACCGATACCGAGGCCTCCAACCCGGTGCAGGTGATCGGCCGCCAGCAGTTGGAACAGACCGGCAAGGCCACCGTCGCCGACGTGCTGCGCTCGATCTCGGCCAACACCGGCAACGCTGCCAACGAAACCACCAACAATGGCTGGGCGTCCGGCTCGGCCGGCATCGGCCTGCGTGGCCTGTCGCAGAAGAACACGCTGGTGCTGCTCAACGGCCGCCGGCTGGCCAACTATGGCTTCCCGGCCGGTGGCCTGTCCGACACCTTCGTCGATCTCAATGCGCTGCCGCTGGTCGCGGTCGAGCGCATTGAGGTGCTCAAGGACGGCGCCTCGGCGGTGTACGGCTCCGACGCCGTGGCCGGCGTGGTCAACATCATCACCCGGCAGAACTTCGAAGGCGCCGAGATCGGCGGCAGCTTCGGCGGTGCCGACCAGGGCGGCCTGCACGAGCAGAACCTGAAGTTCGTCGGCGGCCTGGGTGATCTCGACACCGATGGCTACAACATCCTCTTCAGTCTGCAGGGGTACAACCGTGAGCGCCTGGACCAGGACGAACGCAACCTGACCAGGAGCGGCATCTACACCGACAAGCCGGGTGGCCGCTGGAACGGCTGGTCGGCCAAGGGCGCGCGCTACCTCATCAACGGCGTGTCGGTGCCGATGCTCGACGCCAACGGCAACTGCCCGGCCGGCACCACCCGCGTTGCCAGCGCGCCGATTGATGGCCTGTCCGGTGACACCTGCGGCTTCAACCAGGCGCCGTTCACCACGCTGATCCCCTCGACCAAGCGTTACCAGGCCTATGCCAACGGCACCTTCCGCCTGAACGACAACGTCGAGGCCTTCGGCGAAGTGCTGTACAGCCAGATCAAGAGCGCCGCGTGGTTCGGCAGCAGCCCGTTCTTCACCCTGGAAAGCGGCCGCTTCGCGTTGAACGCCAACAGCGGCCTGGCCGAGCCGGTGTCGTCGCTGCTGCCGGCCAACAATCCGTACAACCCGTACGGCCGTGCGATCCCGATCGAGTACACGTTCTTCGACCTTGGTGGCACCATCAAGACCAACCGATCCACGGCCTATCGCGGCGTGTTCGGCCTGCGCGGCACCACCGCCAACTGGGACTGGGAAGTGGCTGCATTCGGTGCGCGCAGCAGCGAGCGCGAGAGCGTGTCCGGCGGCTTCGCCAATCGCTGGGCGCTGGCCGACGCGCTGGCCACCGGCAGCTACAACCTGCTCAACCCGGCGGCCACGCCGCAGTCGGTGCGCGATTCGATCAACATCGCCACGCTGCGTCCGGCCGAATCCAAGCTGCAGGGTATCGATGCGAAGATTTCCGGCAGCCTGGGCCATACCTGGGCGGGTGAGATCGGCTTCGCGGCCGGTGCCGAGTGGCGCCGCGAAAAGCTCGACTCCAACAACCCGTGGCAGATCGATGCCGGCCTGCAGGTGCGCCCGGCCATTGCCGAAGTACACGGCAAGCGCCAGGTCAGTGCGGCCTACGCCGAAGTGAACGTGCCGCTGGCCTCGACGCTGGAGCTGTCCGCCGCCGCGCGCGCCGACCACTACGACGATTTCGGCGATGCGTTCTCGCCGAAGATCGGCCTGCGCTGGCAGCCCCTGGATGTCCTGCTGGTGCGTGCGTCCGCTTCGAAGGGCTTCCGCGCACCGTCGCTGTCGGAAAACTCCAACAGCACCAGCATCGCCTACGGCAGCGTGGTTGATCCGCGTGATCCGGACGTGCCGGGCTCGCGCCAGAACCCGACCTTCTTCACCGTCGGTAACAACGCACTGAAGCCGGAGCGAACCAAGAGCGTGAACTTCGGCGTGGTGCTGTCACCGTGGGCCAACACCAACCTGAGCGTGGACTATTACCGCATCCAGCTGGACAACCTGGTCGGCACCAACAATACCCAGACCCTGGTCAACGACAACGTGGCTGGCGCGGTGCAGCGCGATGAGCGCGGCAAGCTGCAGGCGGTCTACAACCGCTACCAGAACCTGAGCGAGCTGAAGACCTCGGGTATCGACGTCGAACTGCGCCAGCGCATCCCGACCGCGGCGCTGGGTGACTTCACCGTGTCCTCGGCCTACACCCACGTGCGCGACTACCGTCGCCCGACCGTGGTCGGTGGCCCGCTGGTGGACTACGCCGGCAGCAACCTGGGCGCGACCCTGCCCAAGGACAAGGCCACCACCACGCTGGACTGGAAGTACGGTGATTTCAACGCCGCAGTAACCTGGTACTACACCAGCAGCTACCGCCAGGAAGCCAGCACCGCAGCCAAGGCCGTGCAGCAGCGCGTCGGCAGCTATAGCCAGTACGACCTGTACCTGGGCTACACCGGCATCGACAAGCTGACGCTGTATGCCAAGGTGCAGAACCTGGCTGACAAGACGCCGCCGTACGACGCTTCGTTCCCGGGCATCCGCGCGCCATACGACTTCAGCCAGTACGACCTGCGCGGCCGCTACTTCACGCTGGGCTTCGATTACCGCTTCTGATCCATCCGCTGCGGCCGGTTTCTTCAGGGAGCCGGCCGCGCGACCGTCTGCCGTTGTGTCCTGGGGAGTCACCGTGTCCTTGCATCGTCGTGCCGTTCTTCCGTTGCTGATCGCCGCCGCCACCGCACTGTCCTGCCCGCAGCCAGCGCAGGCACAGAGTGCGTACTTCTTCCCGCAGGCCGTCGACGCGGCCGCGTTCGATACGTCCATTCCCACACCCGAGCAGTTCCTCGGCTACCCGATCGGCAGCCGTTACACCCGGCACGACCAGCTGGTGGCGTACTTCCAGGAACTGGCGAAACGCTCGGACAAGATCAGCGTGCGCGAGATCGGCCGCAGTTACGAGGGCCGCCCGTTGCTGATCGCCACGGTAACCGCTGCCGGCAACCACGCGCGGTTGGAACAGATCCGCCAGCAGCACGCGACCCTGGTCGATCCGGCGCAGCCGCGCAGTGCGGCGGGCGACAGCCCGGTGGTGGTGTGGCTGGGTTACAGCGTGCATGGCAACGAGACCTCCAGCGCCGAGGCGGCGATGCTGACCGCCTACTACCTGGTGGCCAACCGCAGTGCCGAGACCCAGCAATGGCTGCAGCAGGCGGTGGTGCTGTTCGACCCGGCGCAGAATCCGGACGGTCGCGATCGCGCCGCCAACTGGCACAACGCGTGGGCCTCCGATCCGGCCTCGGCCGACCCGGCTGACAAGGAGCACGTCGAGCCGTTCCCGCAGGGCCGCACCAACCACTACTTCACCGATCTCAACCGCGACTGGCTGGCCCTGACCCAGCAGGACTCGCGGCCGAAGGTGGAGGTGTTCCACCAGTGGTACCCGAACGTGCAGATCGACTTCCACGAAATGGGCAAGGACAGCACCTACTACTTCGAGCCTTCGCCGAAGAGCATGCACAGCCCGTTGATTCCGGCGCCGTCGTACGAGTTCAACAAGACCCTGGCCAAGTACCACGCGCAGGCGCTGGATGCCTTGGGTTCGCTGTACTACACCGGCGAGAATTTCGACAACTTCTCGCCGGTGTACGGCTCGACCTATCCGGACTTCCACGGCGCGGTCGGCGTCACCGTCGAGCAGGCCAGTTCACGTGGCCGCGTGCAGGAATCGGTGAATGGCCTGCTGACCTTCCCGTTCACCGTCCGCAACCAGGTCGCCACCGGGCTGGGCACGGTGCGTGGTGCAGTGGCCGAGCGCAGTGGCCTGTTCGACCTGCAGAAGCAGTTCTTCCAGAGCGCGTTGAAGCAGGCCGCACAGCAGCCGGTGAAGAGCTTCGTGTTCGGCGACGCGCACGATCCGGCACTGACCCGTCGCCTGCTGGAACTGTTGCTGCTGCATCGCATCGAGGTACGTGCGCTGGAGCGTGCAGTCACCGTCGATGGGCAGCGCTTCGATGCCGGCAGCGCCTACGTGGTGCAGGTGCAGCAGGCGCAGTTCCGCCTGGTGCATTCGATCTTTGCCGAGACGCCGCCGATCAAGGGCGACGTGTTCTACGGCAGCACCAGCTATGCAATCGCACCGGCCTACGGCGTGGCCTTCGCCGGCAGCCGCAGCCGTATCGAAGGCGGCGCACGGGTGACAGCGTTGCCGGCGCAGCAGGGCGCGGTGCTGGGTGGCCAGGCCGGGTTCGCCTACGCGATCGACTGGCGCGACTACAACGCCGGGCGCGCGCTGGCCGCGCTGCAGGGCAAAGGCGTGAGCGCACGTGCAGCATTCCAGCCGTTCACCACCGCGACCGCGCAGGGCGACGTCAGCTTCGCCGCCGGCAGCCTGGTGATTCCGGTTGCCGGGCAAGCGCTGCAGGGCGCGGCGCTGCTTGAGGCAGTGACATCGGCCGCGCGCGAGGCAGGTGTGCAGGTGCACGCGCTGTCCAGTGGCCGCAGCCGCGAAGGCATCGATCTGGGCAGTGACGGCGTCAAGGCGCTGCGCAAACCCGCGGTTGCGCTGGTGATGGGTGAGGGCGTGGCCGCCACCGAGATCGGCTCGGCCTGGTTCCTGCTCGACCAGCAGTTGCATTTGCCTGCCAGCAAGCTGGACCCGCAGCAGCTGGGCAAAGTGTCCCTGGACCGCTACACCACGATCGTGCTGTCCGGGGGTACCTACACCGGCGTCGATACCACGGCGGTGGCTGCGCTGAAGCGCTGGGTGCAGGCGGGTGGCTCGCTGGTTACCTACGGCAGTGCATCGAAGTGGGCGATCGAGCAGAAGTTGGCCGACGGCGAGAAGCTCGGCAAGGAAGAAGAGACTGCCGACGAGAGCCGCCGTGCATTCGGTGACCAGCGCGACATCGCCGCGATCGAGCGGGTCAGCGGCAACATCCTGAGCGCCGATGTGGACACCAGTCATCCGCTGGCGTTTGGCGTGCCGCGCCGGCAACTGGCGATCAACAAGGAGAGCACGGTGACGCTGCAGCCGAGCACGAATCCGTTCTCGACGGTGGTACGCATCGACACACCGCCGCGGGTGAATGGCTATCTTTCCGAGCGCAACCGTGCGCGGGTGGCGGGCAGCGCGTGGGTGCTGGTGTCGGCGCAGGGGCAGGGCAACGTGGTGCTGTTTGCCGATGACCCGGCGCACCGCAAGTACTGGCACGGCACGGACCGGTTGTTGATCAACGCGATCTTCTTCGGGAATCTGGTGAATCCGGGTAAGGCGCGGGGTTGAGGCGTTTGGCGCCGAGTCGTTGTTGTGCTTGGGAGGCAGGGGGCCTCAGCCAGGACACGCCGTGAACCCATCCATGGGGGCTCGATGGCGCCATCCTTGGCGCCAACGGTCCTGGCTGAGGCCCCCTGCCTCCCATGACAGTTTCCTGCGGGCGCGGACGCATCAGACCCCAAGGCGGGAGCAAGGGCAAAAGCAAAAGCAAACGCAAAGCCAGGAATTGCGGCTTCGGCTTTTGACTTTGAATTTGAATTTGATCTTTCTTCTCCCGGCTACCCGGCGGGAGAAGAAGGCGCCGGCAATGCTTGAAGCGGATGGGCATGGGGGCAGCGCAGAACCGTGGGCGCCATGGATGGCGCCATCGAGCTTACATGGACGTATTTACAGCGTGTTCTGCGCTGCCCCCATGCCCATCCGCCCTCGGTACTGCCACCGCGTGCTTTGTCACCCGGTAGCCGGCAACAAAAAAGGACGGCGCGTCAGCGCCGTCCTTCGATAGCCCCCCGCGCAGCGGGAAGCACCCTCCATGTCAGCTGGGATCAGCCAGCGCGACCACCGCCGCCACCCTGGCCACGACCACGGCCGCCACCATTGCCACCACCGCCACGGCGCTGGCCATGGCCGGCACCTGCACGCTGCTGGCCATTTCCACCGCCTTCGCGGCGGCCACCGCCGGCCTTCTTCGGGCCGGCATGCGCATGGCGCGGCGCATCACCGTGCGGACGGCGCGCGTGGCTCTTGCGCGGTGCGCGCTCGCCGGTATCGTGCTCGGCCTTGCCCGGCGCACTGTTGCCCCAGCGGATCGGAACCTGCAGTTCGAAGCCCGGTACATCGCGGATGTCCATGTCGCGGCCCAGCAGGCGCACGATCGCGCGCAGCAGCTTCACTTCATCCTGCGCCACCAGCGAAATCGCCTGGCCGGTCGCGCCGTTGCGGCCGGTACGACCGATGCGGTGCACGTAGTCCTCGGCCACCATCGGCAGGTCGAAGTTGATCACCTTCGGCAGCTCGTTGATGTCGATGCCGCGCGCAGCGATGTCGGTGGCCACCAGCACGGTCACGCGGCCGGCCTTGAAGTCGCCCAGCGCACGCAGGCGCTGGCCCTGGCTCTTGTTGCCATGGATCGCCGCGGTCTTGATGCCCGACTTTTCCAGGAACGTGGCCAGCTTGTCGCTGCCGTGCTTGGTACGGGCGAACACCAGGGTCTGCTCGCGGCTGTCCTGCGCCAGCAGGTGCAGCAGCAGGTCGCGCTTGCGGCCGGCATCGACCGGGTGCACGCGGTGGGTGATGGTTTCGGCCACGGTGTTCTTCGGCGTCACCTGGATCTGTTCCGGGTTGCGCATGAACTCCAGCGCCAGCTGGCGGATGTTGTCCTCGAAGGTGGCCGAGAACAGCAGGGTCTGGCGGTTCTGCTTCGGCAGCTTGGCCAGGATGCGCTTGATCGACGGCAGGAAGCCCATGTCGAGCATGCGGTCGGCTTCGTCCAGCACCAGCAGTTCAATGCCGGACAGGTCGACGCTGCGACGCTCCAGGTGGTCGATCAGGCGGCCCGGGCAGGCCACCAGCAGGTCCACGCCACGGCGCAGGATGTCCAGCTGGTTGCCCATGCCGACACCGCCGTAGATGCAGGCGCTGGGAATGCGCAGGTACTTGCTGTAGCCGCGCAGGCTGTCATGCACCTGGGTGGCCAGTTCGCGGGTCGGGGCCAGGATCAGCGCACGCGGCTTGCGCGGGCCGGCACGCACTTCCTGCGAGGCGGTGCCCAGGTGCTGCAGCAACGGCAGGCCGAATGCGGCAGTTTTGCCGGTACCGGTCTGTGCGCCGGCCAGCAGGTCGCGACCGGCCAGCGCCAGCGGGATCGCCTGCTGCTGGATCGGGGTCGGGTTTTCGTAGCCCTGCTCGGCAAGCGCACGCAGCAGGAAGGGCGCCAGGCCCAGCGATTCAAAAGACATTGAGATTGCTCCAGGTACAAGAAACGCCTGTCCGAACGGACAGACGGGGGCAGATCAAAGTGATCGGCTGACTCGGAGCGTTCCCGTGAACCGCGCTGCGAGAATTGGGTGCAGCCGGCACGAAGCGCAGGCTGGAATGCGTGACGAACGGCGTCGGAGTGGGGGCGGGCGAAGAGGGCGGACCCTGGTCGCCGGCGATCCCGAAGGGAAACGGACGGCCGCTGCAGACCCCGCAAGTCTAAACGATGTTTGAGACTTCACGCAAAAAGGCCTGTTCAGGTAAGGGGTTCTCTCTGCAGGGCTGCGCCCTGCACCCGCAGAGGCCAAAGCGACGTCAACGTCAAAAGCGGGTTTCCTGAGGGATGGCGGGGGGGGCCGGTGGCGGGAGACGCTGCAAGTACGTCCATGTAAGCTCGGTCGCCGCATCCATGCGGCTCACGCCCCTGCCACCGGACCCACCCCGCCTTCGACAGTTTTCCGCGATCTGTCGAATCTCATTCGATCAATTTCGGTGTCTGACGGATCTCGACGATGAATGATGTGGATGTTCGATCAGTCATTGGGAACCTGTCGGGGGTGGGGCGGTGTGGGCGGGCAGGACCGTTGGCGCCATGGATGGCGCCATCGAGCCCCCAGGGATGGGTTTACGGCGTGTCCTGCCCACCCACACCGCCCCGCCATCCCACGGAATGCAGGCTTTTGACGTTGCCGTTGCTTCTGCAGGTGCAGGGCTGCAAGCCCTGCCGAAGCCCCCACTACGGTAGGGTAGGCCGATGCCGCGCCGCAGCTTGGCGCCGCCGCAGATTTGATTACACTTGAAACTTGTTTGCCCACGACTCCGGACACCCACCCATGAAGCTTGGTTCCTTGAAGGAAGGCGGCCGCGACGGCACCCTGATCGTCGTCTCGCGTGACCTGCGCCACGGCGTGCGCGCCACCGGCATTGCCGCCACCCTGCAGCAGGCCCTGGAGGACTGGAGCCACATCGCGCCGCGCCTGAACGCCCTGTACGAATCGCTCAACGCTGGCGACGCCGATGGCGTGTTCGACCTCGATCCGCAGGCGCTGGCCGCACCGATGCCGCGCGCCTATGAATTCGTCGATGGCAGCGCCTACCTGCCGCACGTCGAGCGCGTGCGCCGCGCCCGCGGTGCCGAGGTGCCCGAGAGCTTCTACACCGACCCGCTGATGTACCAGGCCACCAGTGCGGGCTTCTACGGCCCGCGCGATGCGGTCAAGGTGGTCAGCGAGGACTACGGCATCGACCTGGAAGCGGAGATCGTGGTGATCACCGACGACGTGCCGATGGCGGCCACTCCGGAACAGGCCGCCAGCCACATCCAGCTGGTCGGCCTGGTCAACGATGTCTCCCTGCGCAACCTGATCCCGGGCGAGCTGGCCAAGGGCTTCGGCTTCCTGCAGTCCAAGCCGCGTTCGGCGCTGTCGCCGGTGTTCGTCACCCCCGATGAGCTGGGTGCTGCGTGGCAGGACAGCAAGGTGCACCTGCCGCTGCTGACCCACATCAACGGCCAGTGGTTCGGTGCGCCGGAGGCGGGCGTGGACATGCAGTTCAACTTCGCCCAGCTGGTCGCGCATGCGGCCAAGACCCGCCCGCTGGGTGCCGGCACCATCGTCGGCTCGGGCACCATCGCCAATGAAGACACCAGCAAGGGTGCCTCGTGCTTCGCCGAGCAGCGCGTGGTCGAGACCCTGCGTGACGGCAAGCCGAGCACGCCGTTCATGTCCTTCGGTGACGTGGTCCGGATCGAGATGCTCGACGCTGCCGGCAACAGCATCTTCGGTGCGATCGAGCAGCGCATCGAACAGGCGGCCAGGCCCTGAGCATGGAGGCGGCGATGGAGATTCCGGTCGACGACGGCATCGTGCTGTACACCTACTGGCGATCCAGCGCCGCCTACCGCGTGCGCATCGGCCTGGAGCTGAAGGGCCTGGCCTGGGAGGCGCGGCCGGTGCATCTGGTGCGCGACGGTGGCGAGCAGCACCATGAGGCTTACCGCGCGCTCAATCCGCAGCAGCTGGTGCCGACCCTGCTGCATGAGGGGCACACGTTGACCCAGTCACTGGCGATCATCGAGTACCTGGAAGAGCGCTTCCCACAGATGCCGCTGCTGCCGGCCGATCCTGCGGGCCGCGCACGGGTGCGGGCGCTGGCGCAGCTTGTGGCCTGCGATATCCATCCGATCAACAACCTGCGGGTGATGCAGTACCTGGAACGCGACCTGCAGCTGCCCGCCGACGCCCGCACGCAGTGGACCCTGCACTGGATCGCCGAAGGCTTTGACGCGATGGAAGCGATGCTGGCCAACAGCCGCGACACCGGCACCTTCTGCCACGGCGACCGTCCTGGCCTGGCCGACATCTGCCTGTTGCCGCAGCTGTACAACGCCCACCGCTTCGGCCTGGACCTGGCACCGTACCCGACCCTGCGCCGCATCGAAGCGGCGTGCCAAGCGCTGGACGCATTCGACCGCGCGCGTCCGGAACACCAGCCCGACGCTGCCTGACGGGCCGCTTCGCTCGCCGGGCGCGGCCCGGCGCTACCGGTCCCCGGTCCGTGGTAGCGCCGGGCCATGCCCGGCGGATGCCCCATCCCCTCGCAACATCTGCCGAAGGTCTTCCCGGAACAGCCGATAGCCGGCCTCGCGGCGTGCATCGTCGGTCTGCCGCAGCACCCACGCCGGGTGCACCGTGGCGTAGCCGCGGGTGCCGTCTTCGAGGGTGTGCCAGCGTCCGCGGTCGCGTGAGAGGTCGAAATCTCGACCGAATACCGAGGCTGCCGCAGTCGCGCCCAGGCACACAATCACCTGCGGCCGCACGCGCGCGATCTCACCCATCAGCCAGGGCCGGCAGGCCTGGATGTGACGGCTCTCCGGCCGCTTGTGCAGCCGCACCTTGCCGCGCCGCTCATGGTGGAAGTGCTTCACCGCGTTGGTGAGGTACAGCTGGGCGCGATCGATTCCCAGCTCCGCCAGTGCGCGGTCCAGCACCTGGCCGGCGGGTCCTGCGAACGGCTGCCCGCGCAGATCCTCGGTGTCGCCGGGTTGTTCTCCGACCAGCATCACCCCGGCCCCTGCCGGCCCCTGTCCGAACACGGTCTGCGTGGCCTGCTCCCACAACGGGCACTGGCGGCAGGCGCTGGCCTGTCCGCGCAGATTGTCCAGGCTGCTGGCTTCGGCTGCCGATGCCGGAGGGTTCGCTCGCAGCGGAATCCTGCGTTGCGGTGCCTGCGCGGGACGGTCATGCATTTCCTGCACGCGGTCGGCGGCGTCGCGCACCAGGCGTGGCAGCAACTGTGCTTCAGGCAGGTGGCGCCAGTACTTGGCCGGCATCTCCTGCATCATCATCCGTGTGTTGAGTCGCGCCGGATTGAAGATGCTGGCGTAGTAGGTCTGCCACAGCGACTCGCGTGCATCCTCGGCCGGGGCGTCCTCGCGCAGTGCACCGGGGCCGAAGGCAAGCGCCTGCCCATCCCAGGCGACGCTGCGCGAAGGCGTGAGGATGGCCCAGCGCATGCCGGTGAAACGGCGCGCGAAGAACGGCGCGACCCGGTCGACGATGTGGTGCTGCGGCTCGAACCAGGCGATGAACGCATCAGGCTGGCCAGGCACTTCGCGGAAGCGCACGAATGCCTTCATCTTGTGCGTGTCGCGGCGGACCGCCTGTGCCATGGCCATCGCCCTCAGTACGTCGGCATCGGCAGGGTTTGACAGCACCGAGCGTTCGCCATGGGCGATGCGCCACAGCAACCGGTACAGGAGGGCCATGCGTTGTCCGTCGCGATGGCACAGGCAGGTGGCCGCCAGTTCCAGGAAGTCGCGCGGTACCGTCGGTGCGCCAGCATCGGCCTGTGCGGGCGCCGAGGTGACCGCGGGCGCGTCCAGCAGTGATGCGTCGCTGCCCTCGAGCCAGTCCAGCTGCTCCGGCGCGACGCCGCGCAGCAGGGCTTCGCGCGCACCGCTGCGCCAGGCCTCCAGCGACCATGGCGGATCCACCCGCAGCGACCAGCGCTGCGCGTCAGGCCGCGGACGGGGCATCGAACAGCGAACCCTGTCGCGGCGGCGGGGCCAGCTGCGCGCGCAGCGCCGCCGGGTCGTCCAGTGCTTTGCGAGGGTGATGGTCGGCCAGCAGCACGAACGGCAGCAGCTTGCTCATCGGTGCCTTCAGGCGCGCGATGTCGGCCACGCGCAGCCGCCCGTGACGGCGTGCCATCAGCACGCGCTTGACGTTGCGCACGCCAAGGCCGGGCACCCGCAGCAGCATCTCCTTCGGTGCCCGGTTCAGATCGACCGGAAAGCGCTCGGGATGGCGGATCGCCCAGGCCATCTTCGGGTCGATATCCAGGTCGAGCATGCCGTCCTGGGTGGTATCGGTAATCTCATCCACGTCGTAGCCGTAGAAGCGCAGCAGCCAGTCAGCCTGGTAAAGGCGATGTTCGCGCTGCAGCGGTGGCGGCTGCAGTGGCAACTGCCGGCTGGCGTCCGGAATCGGGCTGAACGCGGAGTAGTAGACCCGGCGCATGCGGTAGTTGCCGTACAGGCTGTCGGCGCTGGCCAGGATCTGCCGGTCGTTTGCCCCGTCCGCGCCGACGATCATCTGCGTGCTCTGCCCGGCCGGTGCGAAACGGGGAGGACGCGGGCGAGTGCTGCGGATGGACGTCGGTGCCACCGCTGTGGGGGCCTTGCGAGCTTCCTTGGCTTCCTCGATGCGCCAACGCAGTTCGCCCATCGCGCCACGGATGGAATGAACCGTCTTCTCCGGCGCCAAGGCGCTCAGGCCGGCTTCGGTCGGCAGTTCCACGTTGATGGACAGGCGGTCGGCATAGCGCCCGGCACTGGCCAGCAGTTCCGGCGAGGCCTCGGGAATGGTCTTGAGGTGGATGTAGCCGGCGTAGCGGTGTTCTTCGCGCAGTTGCCGGGCTACTTCCACCATTTGTTCCATGGTGTAGTCCGCATTGCGGATGATGCCGCTGGACAGGAACAGGCCCTCGATGTAGTTGCGCTTGTAGAAGTCCAGGGTGAGCGTGACCACCTCATCCACGCTGAAACGTGCACGGGGCACGTTGCTGGAGACCCGGTTCACGCAGTAGGCGCAGTCGTAGACGCAGAAATTGGTCAGCAGGATTTTCAGCAGCGAAACGCAGCGGCCATCCGGTGTATAGCTGTGGCAGATGCCCATGCCCTCGGTGCTGCCGATACCGCCGCTGGCGCGTGAGTCGCGCTTGCCCGAGCCGCTGGAGGCGCAGGAGGCATCGTATTTGGCGGCGTCAGCCAGGATGGCAAGCTTGCGGATGGTTTCCATTGCGGAAACCTACGGATCGGCGGTCTCATTGGATGAGACCGCCCCTGAACCCTTCAGGTCAGAACCCGTGGGTGATGCTCGGCGCGCCGGCCGAGAAATCCGCGTACGGGTCGTGTTCGCCGCTGCTGCCTTCGGACAGGCGGAACTTCAGCGCCAAGCCATCGCGCGAGTCGGCCGCGCGCAGGGCCTCCTCCTGCTCGATGGTGCCAGCCTTGGCCAACCGGAACAGGCACTGGTCGAAGCTCTCCATGCCTTCCTCCAGCGAGGCTTCCATCGCCGCCTTGATTTCGTGCACCTGGCCGCGGCGCAGCAGGTCGCGGATCATCGGCGTGTTGATCAGCACCTCGGTGGCCGGCAGGCGTCGGCCCTCCTTGTTCTTCACCAGGCGCTGGCTGATCACCGCGCGCAGGTTCAGCGCCAGGTTCATCAGCACGTTCTTGTGCGCGCTTTCCGGGAAGAAGTTGAGGATGCGCTCGATGGTCTGGTCGGCGTTGTTGGAGTGCAGGGTGGCCAGGCACAGGTGGCCGGTCTCGGCGAAGGCGATCGCCGCCTCCATCGTTTCCGCATCCAGGATCTCGCCGATCAGGATCACGTCCGGCGCTTCACGCATCGCGTTCTTCAGCGCGTTGTGGAAGGCATGGGTGTCCAGGCCGACCTCGCGCTGGTTGACGATCGACATCTTGTGCTTGTGCAGGTACTCGATCGGGTCCTCGATGGTGAGGATGTGACCGGTGGTGGTGCTGTTGCGGTGGTCGATCATCGACGCCAGCGAGGTGGACTTGCCGGAGCCGGTGGACCCCACCACCAGCACCAGCCCGCGCGGGGTCATGATGACGTCCTTCAGCACCTGCGGAAGGTTCAGCTCCTCGATGCTCGGGATGCGGCTGCGGATGGCGCGGATGACCATGCCGACCTCGCCCCGCTGCTTGAACACGTTGACGCGGAAGCGCCCGGCGTCGGGCAGGGCGATGGCCATGTTGAGCTCGAGTTCGCGCTCGAACTGCGGCACCTGGCCCTCGTCCATCAGCGAGTAGGCAATCTTCTTCACCATGCCCGGCGGCAGGCCGGTGTTGCCCAGCGGATAGAGCTTCCCCTCGATCTTGATGTAGACCGGTGCCCCGGTGGTCAAAAACATGTCCGAAGCGTTCTTTTCGGTCATCAGCTTCAGGAAGTAGCCGATATCCATTGCGAATTTTCCCCAACGAAACGGCCGACGCCCGTTGCCAGCACGGTGTCGGCTTGACGACAATGGCCGTGAACCGACAACCGGTACGGCCTCCCCAATGAAACGACTTAGCTTCGCACGAATGCGCCATGGCCTGTATGTGATGGCGTTTGCATTCGCACTGTCTGCCCCCGCCTGGGCGCAGGACGCCGCCCTGGAACTGGCGCAGGCCCGGCAGGCGGTCGACAAGGCCACCCAGGCCGATGCCGACCAGTACGCCCCGGACCTGATCGGGCTGGCCCGGCAGGGGCTGGAGCAGGCCCAGCGCGCCGCAGGCGACCGCCGCGAGCGCAAGAATGCGCCGGCGATGGCCCTGCGCGCCGCCGCCGATGCCGACCTGGCCCGCGTCCGCAGTGAGGAAGCCACCGTCACCGCGCAGCTGCAGCTGCGCCGCAACGAGGTCAACCAGCTGCAGCGCCAGCTGTCGACCGGGGAGGACCGCCGGTGAAGCCGATGACCGCCGCAACCCTGGCCGCGCTGCTGGCGCTGCCGACCCTGGCCACGGCCGCCGACAACCCGATGGTGGCGCAGCTGAGCCAGCGCCTGATGGCCATCCAGGCCAACCCCGATACCGCTGAGCTGGGCGCCTTCGAGCGCATGCAGGCGCAGCAGGCCATCGCCACCCTGGACAAGGCCAAGCGCCGCGACCAGGAGCTGGCCACCTACCTGGCCGAGCGCCGGGTGGAGATTGCCGAGACCGCCGTGCGCACCGCGCTGGCCGCGCGCGAGGTCGACCGCCTGGAGCGTACCCGCAGCGACCTGCTGATCGAGGCCAGCCGCCGCGATGCCGCCCGTGCCCGCCAGGAAGCCGAGCAGCTGCGCATGCAGGCGCAGATGCAGGCCGAGGAGGCCGAACGGTTGCGCCAGGCCGCCGAAGCCGAGACCCTGGCCCGCCAGGACGCCGAGAACGCCCTGACCAGCGTGGCCGGCAAGCAGCAGCAGCGTCTGAGCGCCGCACAGCAGAACGCTGCCAGGCTGGCCCGGGAGGAAGCCGAGCTGGTGTCCGGGCAGAAGCTGCCCGGTTCGAAGTTCGACGCTCGCGGTGAGGTCTTCACCTTCGGTGGTGACGCGTTCGCCGCAGGCGCCTCCAGCCTGTCGGGTGGCGCCCGCAACCAGGCCAAGGCCCTGGCCGAGTACCTGAACATCGGCAAGAAGGGGCGCCTGCGCATCGAGGCCTACGACAGCGCCAACGGCGTGGGCCAGAAGCGTGCCGAAGCGCTGCGCGACGCCCTGGTCGCGGGTGGTGTCGCCAGCAACCGCATCCAGGTCAGCGGCAAGAAGGCTGCGTCCACCCGGGCGCGCTCGGCCGAGGTCATCATCGCGCCGTAATGCATTGATATTGTTTGTTTTTCGTTGCGATGAGCATTCAGCCTGAACCCCGCCCCGGCGGGGTTCGGTCTTTTTGACGCAGGGGTCTTGTACCCCGCCTTGAGCAGGCGTAGGGTCAATCGTCCGGGACGCAATGCCGCGGACCGGACGATGGGAGGGCCGGGCCGATGCAAGCAGGGCGCGAACCGCAGCAGATCGACGTGCGCAGGCCAGTGCCGCAGGTCGTTGCAGGCGTCCAGGTGGCCATCGACCGGCGCTCCTCCATGAACAACGCCCCGTGCCTTTCGGCCGGGGCGTTCGTGTATCTGTCGAAGGAGGTCCATCATGTTTGAAGATCAGCCCCAGAGCGAGATCGACGCACGTCGCGCGCGTGATCCGGAGTTCAGGGCACTCCATGACCAGCACCGCAAGTTGAACAAGAAGTGCATGGACGCGGAGTTGGGTGTACTCCCGATCGATGATGTCACCCTGGGTCGCATGAAGCGCGAGAAGCTGCTGGCCAAGCAACGTCTTCTGCGAATGTACGAAACACCGCTCCCAACGACGTCCCCCACGCTTTGACGCACATCGTCGCGCCCGGAACGGCGTGACCCGGCCATCGATGGCCCTGCCGGGGGCTCCTGCCCTGGCATCGCGGCCGCGCCGATGAGGCGGCCGCGCCAAGGCACCACAGGCGGTGGTGCCTTGGCCTTCAGGCACAACTCACCGATGCGGGCGGCACCGGTCTCCTCGTCGATCCGGGGCCGTCCGCATCCCTTTTTTGCGGGCTTCCGGCCCCGCGGCGCAACGACCTGACATTCATCGCCATCCGACGGATAATCATCGGTCCGGCCCTGCGCGGCGCGAATCGAAAGTCCTCCGAATGCCCATTCATTCTTCCGTCCTCGAACTCATCGGCCAGACCCCGATCGTCAAGGCCCAGCGCCTGGACACCGGCGTCTGCGAGCTCTACCTGAAGCTGGAGAGCGCCAACCCGGGCGGATCGATCAAGGATCGCATCGGCCTGTCGATGATCGAGGCGGCGGAGCAGCGTGGCGACCTGAAGCCGGGCGCGACCCTGGTTGAAGGTACCGCCGGCAACACCGGCCTGGGCCTGGCGCTGGTGGCACAGCAGAAGGGCTACAAGCTGATCCTCGTCGTTCCCGACAAGATGAGCCGCGAGAAGATCTTCAACCTGAAGGCGATGGGCGCCGAAGTCCGCCTGACCCGCTCGGACGTGGCCAAGGGCCATCCGGAGTACTACCAGGACCTGGCCAAGACCATCGCCGAGCAGACCCCGGGCGCCTACTTCATCAACCAGTTCGGCAACCCCGACAATCCGGCAGCGCACGAATTCGGTACCGGCCCGGAGATCCTGGAGCAGATGGGGGGTGACCTCGACGCCATCGTGTTCGGCTGCGGCAGCTCCGGCACCATGACCGGCCTGTCGCGCGCGTTCGCCAAGCTGTCGCCCAAGACCGAGCTGGTGCTGGCCGATCCGGTCGGCTCGATCCTGGCCGAATACATCAACGACGGCGTGCTCAACGACAAGTCGGGCAGCTGGCTGGTGGAGGGCATCGGCGAGGACTTCCTGCCGTCGATCTCCGATTTCAGCCGTGTCAAGAAAGCCTATGCAATCAGCGACGCCGAGAGCTTCCACACCGCGCGCGAGCTGCTGGGCAAGGAAGGCATCCTCGGCGGTTCGTCCACCGGCACCCTGCTGGCCGCAGCGCTGAAGTACTGCAAGGAGCAGACCACGCCGAAGAAGGTGCTCGTACTGGTCTGCGATACCGGCAACAAGTACCTGTCGAAGATGTACAACGACTACTGGATGCTGGACAACGGCTTCCTGCAGCGCCCGCAGCACGGCGACCTGCGCGACCTGATCCTGCGTCCGTACGGCCAGCGCGACACTGTCGTTATTGGCCCGAACGACCTGCTGACCACCGCCTACCAGCGCATGAAGCTGTATGACGTGTCGCAGCTGCCGGTGATGGACGGTGACCAGCTGGTCGGCATCGTCGATGAAAGCGACGTCCTGCTGCATGTCTATGGCGACGAAGCGCGCTTCCGCGACACGGTTGCCACGGCGATGGTCAGCAAGCTGGACCGGCTGGACGTGAAGTCGCCGATCGAGGCCCTGCTGCCGGTGTTCGACCGCGGCCAGGTGGCGATCGTGATGGACGGCGATGCTTTCCTGGGCCTGATCACCCGTATCGACCTGCTGAACTACCTGCGCCGTCGCGTGCAGTAAGCCGCCGATCACGGCAGTTCACCGCTGAATTCCGGTTTATTCGCGTCAAAGCTCGTTAAGGCTGCGCTGATAGACTCCCGATCCTTTGACGGCGCCGCACGTCGGCGCCATTCAGGAAACGACATGTCCAACTCCTCTTCGCCCGACCGTGCGCTGGCCCTGGCCACGCTGGCCATCCACGGTGGCCAGTCGCCCGACCCCAGTACCGGTGCGGTGATGCCGCCGATCTACGCCACCTCGACCTATGCCCAGTCCAGCCCGGGCGAGCACCAGGGCTTCGAGTACTCGCGCACGCACAACCCGACCCGTTTCGCCTATGAGCGTTGCGTGGCGTCGCTGGAAGGCGGTACCCGTGGCTTTGCGTTCGCTTCGGGCATGGCGGCCAGCTCGACGGTGATCGAGCTGCTGGACGCCGGCAGCCACGTAGTGGCGATGGACGATATCTACGGCGGCAGCTTCCGCCTGTTCGAGCGCGTGCGTCGCCGCACCGCCGGGCTGGATTTCAGTTTCGTCGACCTGACCGATCTGGCGGCGTTCGAAGCCTCGATCACGCCGAAGACGAAGATGGTGTGGATCGAGACCCCGACCAACCCGATGCTGAAGATCGTGGACATCGCCGCGGTCGCTGCCATTGCCAAGCGCCATGGCCTGATCGTGGTGGTCGACAACACTTTCGCCTCGCCGATGCTGCAGCGCCCGCTGGAACTGGGCGCGGACCTGGTCCTGCATTCGGCCACCAAGTACCTCAACGGTCACTCGGACATGGTCGGCGGCATGGTGGTGGTTGGCGACAACGCCGAACTGGCCGAGCAGATGGCCTTCCTGCAGAACTCGGTGGGTGGCGTGCAGGGCCCGTTTGACAGCTTCCTGGCCCTGCGCGGCCTGAAGACCCTGCCGCTGCGCATGAAGGCACATTGCGCCAACGCGCTGGCCCTGGCCCAGTGGCTGGAAAAGCACCCGGCGGTGGAGAAGGTGATCTACCCCGGCCTGGCCTCGCACCCGCAGCATGAGTTGGCCGGCAAGCAGATGGCCGGCTACGGCGGCATCGTCTCGATCGTACTCAAGGGTGGGTTCGAGGCGGCCAAGCGCTTCTGCGAGAAGACCGAGCTGTTCACCCTGGCCGAGTCGCTGGGCGGTGTGGAAAGCCTGGTCAACCACCCGGCGGTGATGACGCATGCCTCGATCCCGGTCGCACGCCGGGAGCAGCTGGGCATCAGCGATGCGCTGGTGCGGCTGAGCGTGGGTGTTGAGGAGTTGGGGGATCTGCAGGTGGATCTGGAGCGGGCATTGGTGCAGCAGGCTGGCTGATGGGAATTCTCTCGGTTATCGGCAAGCATCGTTCGCTGACGTTCGAACTGAGCCAGCGCGAAGTCCTGGGCCGCTACCGCGGGGCCAGTTTCGGGCTGCTGTGGTCGTTGATCAGTCCGTTCCTGATGCTGCTGGTGTACACCCTTGCCTTCGGCTTCGTGATGAAAGGCCGCTGGCCGGGATCGACAGGATCGACCACCGACTTTGCCCTGATCCTGTTCGCGGGCCTGACCGTGCACGGGTTCTTCGCCGAGTGCTTCACCCGCGCCCCACAGCTGATCGTAGCCAACACCGGCTTCGTCAAGCGGGTGGTGTTCCCACTGGATATCCTGGTGTGGAGCATGACCTTCTCGGCGCTGTTTCACCTGCTGATGAACATGGTGGTACTGCTTCTGTTGCAGTTGGCGATCAAGGGCAGCATTCCGGCCACGGCCATCCTGCTGCCGGTGGTGATCATCCCGCTGGTGATCCTCACAGCGGGCGTGGGCTGGATCGTCTCGTCGCTGGGCGTGTACCTGCGTGACATCGGCCAGATTGCCGGCGTGATGGCGGCGGCGATGCTGTTCCTGTCCTCTGCCATCGTGCCGGTCGAATCGGTACCGGAAAGCTATCGCATCGTGTTCGAGCTGAACCCGCTGACCTTCATCATCGACCAGGTACGCGAAGTGGTGATCTGGGGCCGGCTGCCCGACTGGGCCGGCCTGGGTCTCTACACCCTGATCGCCTGTGCGGTGGCTCTGCTGGGCCATCGGATGTTCAACAAGTTGCGCGTGGGGTTTGCCGATGTCCTCTGAGCTGACCGACGGCGACATCGTCATCGATGTGCAGGGCGTGGGCAAGGCGTACCACATGTACGAACGCCCCTCGCACCGGCTGTTGCAGGCCCTGGCCGGCAAGCGCAAATCCTTCTACAAGGATTTCTGGGCGCTGCGCGGCGTCAGTTTCTCGATCCGCCGCGGGCAGACGGTGGGTATTGTCGGCCGCAACGGCTCGGGCAAGTCCACCCTGCTGCAGATGATCGCCGGTACCCTCAACCCAACCGAAGGCCATATTACGGTCAAGGGGCGGGTGGCGGCGCTGCTGGAACTGGGTAGCGGCTTCAACCCGGAATTCACGGGGCGCGAGAACGTCTACCTCAACGCTACGATCCTGGGATTGAACCGGCCCCAGATCGAGGCGCGCATGGAGAGCATCCTGGCCTTCGCCGACATCGGTGAGTTCATCGACCAACCGGTACGCAGCTACTCCAGTGGCATGTCTGTACGGTTGGCCTTCGCGGTGATTGCCCATGTCGATGCCGACATCCTGATCATCGACGAGGCGTTGGCCGTAGGCGACGCCTTCTTCTCGCAAAAGTGCATGCGTTTCCTGCGCGAGTTCCAGAAGAACGGAACGCTGCTGTTCGTCAGTCATGATGCAGCGGCGGTGACCAACCTCTGCGAAAGTGCGGTATGGCTCCAGAATGGCCAGATGCGCCTGTCCGGTACCTCGCAGGAGGTGATCGAAGCGTATATGACGGAGCAGCATGTGGTCGGTCGCCGCGAAGCTGGTGTCGAAGACGTCAAGGTGGAAAGGAAGTCGCGCAGGCTGGCGTCCGACGGTCCGGACTTCCGCCACGATGCCCTGCGCGAAGCGGGCGTCAGAAACCGGATCGCCCTGTTCGAATTCGACCCGGAGAATGTGGGCCAGGAGTTCGGTGCGCAAGGTGCGAGAATTGTCGATGTCGCACTGACCGACCAGGACGGCTCGCCGCTGGGCATGGCCGAAGGCGGCGAGCTGGTCCGGCTGCGCGTCCGGGTTGAGCTCATGCAGTCGCTGGACAGCCTGATCGTCGGCTTCTACGTGAAGGATCGACTGGGCCAGAGGTTGTTTGGCGACAACAGCTATTTCGCCTGCAAGGACGCGCCGGTGGGCGGGCGCGCCGGCGAGTCTGTCGTGGCTTCGTTTCTGTTCCGCATGCCGGTGATGCCGTCCGGCTCTTACATGATCGATGCAGCGGTTGCCTCCGGCGACCAGCACGACCACACCCAGCAGCATTGGATCCATGACGCGCTGGAGTTCCGCGCGATCGACGAGACCATGCGGTTTGGCCTGGTGGGACTGCCCATGCTTGCCATCGAAGTCACCAAGGAATCCTGATGATCGAGTTCACCGGCGAACGTTTCGTCCCTACCGAACACGGTGTCATCCGCCAGGAACATCTGCATCGCTATGCGTGGTGCCTGCCTCTGGTGGAAGGCAAGGACGTGCTCGACGTGGCCAGTGGTGAAGGCTACGGCAGCGCGATGCTTGCCGGGCGCGCGCGTTCTGTCCGCGGTGTCGACATCTCGCAGGATGCCGTTGGGCATGCGCGGGAGCGCTATGCCGGCGTAGCGAATCTGCAATACCTGCAGGGTTCGGCCGCGGCAATTCCACTTCCAGACGACAGCGTCGATGTGGTGGTCTCCTTCGAGACCATCGAACACCTGTACGAGCAGGAGGAGATGATGTCCGAAATCCGTCGCGTACTGCGGCCGGATGGCGTGATGATCATGTCCTCGCCCAACAAGGAGGTCTACTCCGATCGCGCCGGCTACCACAACGAATACCATGTCAAGGAACTCTACCTGGAAGAGTTCCGCACGCTTGTGGAGCGGTATTTCCCGGCGATGTACCTGTGCGGCCACCGCATGTCGGTCTGTTCGACCATCACAGGGCTGGATGGAGGACCGGCGCAGCCTGTCTACCAGGCGCTGACCGATACTGGCGAGGGCGTGCAGGAGCGTGCCGCAGTCATTCCCGACGCTGTCTATTTCGTAGTGGTGGCCGCGGCGGACCCATTGCTGCTGCCGCAGCTGCCAGCGTCGGTGCTGTACACCGAGGCGGAGGATCTGTACGCCCATCACCATGAAGTCGCGCGCTGGGCCCAGGCGCAGGACGCGGAGATCGGCTCGCTGCGAGGCCATGTGGTACGCGAGCAGAGCGTGGTGGCAGAGCTGCATCGTCAGCTTGAGCAGGCCGGGCTGGCCGCCGCCGAACGGCTGCAGCAGTTGGAGCAGGATCAGCGCGCGACGGTCGCACGCCTCCAGCAGCAACTGGAGCATGAGAAGGCGCGGGCCCAGCACCTCGAGTCGGCGATGGCCGAGGTATGGGAGGTCCGCAGCCAGCTGCAGGCACAGATGACCGCAGTGTCCGGCCTGACCAGTGCGGCACGCGCCGAATTGCGCAAGCGCCACGAGCAGATCGATCAGCTCCTCCACCAGTCAGGTGTCAGCCTGCCGGGTAGGCAGCTGGCGGAGGAGAGCGATGGCAGCGAGGTATCGGCGCTTCTGGCGTCCTATCGCGAGGAACTGCAGTCGTTGCAGGATCTGACCGGCTCGCTGATCGGTTCACGTTCCTGGCGCATCACCAAGCCTCTGCGTTTCGCTGGTCGCGTGCTACGCGGCGAGTGGCGTGTGGTTCTGCAATCGCTGCGTGCGTCCGGGCTGGCGCGGCATCCACTGCTCAAGCCGATGGTGCCGATGGCAAAGCGGATGCTGCTGAAGCAGGACGAATCCGCGCCGGCTGCGCTGGACGGACTGTTGCTGGAGGACGTCAGGAACGACCCGCAGGCCATCCTGGAGAGCGTACGCTTCGCCGAGGTGGCGGAGCCGTTGGTCAGCATTGTCATCCCGACTTACGGTAATTTCGAGCAGAGCTTGGCGTGCGTGGCATCCATTGCCCGTGCCGGTGCGCGTGTACCGTTCGAGGTGTTGGTGCTGGAGGATGCCTCCGGCGATACGCGGATCGGCGGCCTGGCAGCAATTCCGGGGCTGCGCTATCACGCCAATCCGAAGAATCTGGGTTTCCTGCGTTCCTGCAACCAGGCTCTGACCTTGGCCCAGGGCCGCTACGTGTATCTCCTCAACAACGACACCGAGGTCCGGCCGGGCTGGCTGGATGCCCTTGTCGCGGTGTTCCAGTCGCATCCGGATGCCGGCTTGGTCGGCTCCAAGCTCGTTTACCCCGATGGCCGGCTGCAGGAAGCGGGCGGTATCGTATGGGCCGATGGCAGCGCCTGGAACTTCGGGCGGCTTGAGGATCCCTCGCGCCCCGCCTACAGCTATCTCAAGGAAGCCGACTATGTGTCCGGCGCATCGATCATGTTGCCGTTGGACCTGTTCCGCGAACTTGGCGGGTTCGACGAACATTTCGCTCCGGCCTACTACGAAGACACGGACATTGCCTTCCGGGTGCGTGCACGCGGCCTCAAGGTGTACATGCAGCCGGATTCGGTGGTCGTGCATTACGAGGGCGTCTCCAGCGGTACCGATGAGAGCAGTGGCGTAAAGGCGTGGCAGGCGGTCAACCGCGACAAGTTCCTTGAGCGCTGGGGCCCGACGTTGCAGGAAACGCAGTTCGCCAATGCCGAGAATGTCTTTCTCGCCCGCGATCGTTCGCGCAGCAAGCGCCACGTGCTTGTGGTCGATCATTACGTTCCGCAACCGGACCGTGACGCGGGATCACGTGCGACCTGCCAGGTGCTGCAGACGCTGGTGCAGGAAGGATGCCAGGTCACGTTCTGGCCAGCCAACGCTTACTACGACGCCGAGTACGCACCGCCGCTGCAGCGATCGGGCATCGAGGTGATGCATGGAGCCGCATGCGTGGGCACGGACGGCTTTGACGCCTGGATGGAGGCCAACGGTCGCTACCTGGATGTGGTGATCCTCAATCGTCCGCATATTTCCATCGAGCTGGTGGCCAGCGTCCGCCGGCACAGCAAGGCAACGCTGGTGTACTACGGGCACGACATCCATCATCTGCGCATGCAGCAGCAGCTTCACGTGAAGCCCGACGATGAACTGAAGCGGGAAACCGAGCGCTACCGCCAGTTCGAGCATGCACTCTGGCAGCAGGCCGACGTCGTGCTCTATCCATCGGAGGATGAAACGCGCCACGTGCGGCAGTGGTTGGCCGAACACGCGCCGGCCGCGACCAGCCGCGCTGCAACCATCCCGCTGTATGCCTTCGAACAGTCGGAACTGGTGCCATCACCGCAGGGCCGACAGGACATCCTGCTGGTGGCCGGCTTTGCCCATGCGCCCAACGTTGATGCTGCTCTGTGGTTCGTCAGCGAGGTGCTGCCGCTGGTCGAGCGAGAAGTGCCCGGGGTTCGGGTGAGCCTGGTAGGATCCAACCCCCGTCCGGAGGTACAGGCTCTGGCGTCCGAGCGGATCGAGGTGACCGGCTATGTCAGCGATGCGCGTCTGGAAACCTTCTATGCCCGCGCGCGGGTTGCCGTCGCACCGCTGCGATTCGGCGGCGGCGTGAAAGGCAAGGTGCTCGAAGCGCTGCGTCACGGTGTTCCATGCGTGACCACGTCAGTGGGCATGCAGGGCCTGAGCGGCGCCAGCGCGTTCATGCCTGTGGCGGACGAACCACAGGCGATGGCGGCACATATTGTCTCGTTGCTGCGCGATGACGCGCTCTGGCAGCGCGTGTCGATGGCGGAGCAGGCATTCATCGATCAGGAATACTCGCGTGAGGCGCTGTGGCGTGTGTTGTCGTCATCAATGCAGCGCGATGAGCAGGCAGCATGAGGCAGCCGATGAGGGGACACGCAGCACAGCGTCCGACTGCCGGCGCAGGCACCAGCGGTGCACAGGTACTCCCTTGGCGCAGTGTTGCCCTGGTATTGGCCGTGGTGGCGGTGTTCGCGGCCATCCATCAGGTCATCCTCAACCGCGCGCACCCCGACGCGCTGTACATGGATTCGCTGCGCCTGCTGTTCCAGCTTGACCAATGGCAGGCGGGCCAGCTGTCCACGTTCGAGTTCTGGGGCGGATCCTCGCACCGCGGATTCGTCAACCAGCTGTTCCTGTGGGCGAATGTCAGCCTTTTCGACCTTGACGTGCTGCTGGCTAATCGGTTGACCGGGGCGGTGATCTCCACGGTCGCGGTGTGCTTGTGCATCGCTTGGCTGGCCGACATGCGACGCCAGCCCGGCGCGCAGCGCCCGTGGCTGAATGTGGTGGTGATGGTGACCTTGGCGGCCCTGTGCTTCAGCTGGGCCGGCTATGAATTGTTGACTCTGGATCTGGGCCTGCCGCTGTGGACGAAGAACCTGGCCTTCGTGGCGTTCTTCTGTGGCCATGCCCACCTGCTGTCAGGGCGTTCACGCCGACCGGCGCTGTGGGTGGTGGCACTGGTGCTTGCCGCGCCGCTGATCGTGCTGGTCTGTGGCATGGGCTGGAACTACGCCTTCGTCGGCGCCGTGGTGATCGTGCAGGTGTTTTCGTTCCTGCCGCGCTGGCGGGCCGAGGGGCGCTGGACCGGCATCCTGCCGAGCGCGGCGGTCGCGCTGTCGATGGTTGTGTATCTGCTCAGCGGCTCGGTCACCGACGCGTCTACCCGCAACGGCCTGAATATCGGGTTGGATCTGCCGGCGCTGCTGCTGTACGCGGTGGGCTCCACGATGGGGTATCCCGAAGCCGTGCTGATGGGCGGAAGGCTGCCGCTGGAGGCCATTGCGGTGGTTGGTGGCATCCTGCTTCTGGTCGGCGTGGTCGCTGCTGTCGCCTGGCTGCGCCGCGGCGCTCCCGGGTCGCGGTTGCCACTGCTGCTGGCGCTCTATGGTGTTCTGATCGCCGCTTCGCTGACACTGGCACGCGGTGCTGAGGGGCCGTTCGCGGTGATGGCGTCGCGCTACTACATGGACCTTGTGCTCGGACTGGCGGGTGTAATCTGGCTGGCGGCCCGCGAGCTGCAGGCCGCGCCCCGGGCATCAGGGTGGAACGCGCTGGTGGGTGGCCTGCTGTCGGCCGTGATGCTGACCCAGCTGCTCACCTATGTCCACGAGTGGAGAGCCAGTCCTTTCCGCGAAGCCATCTTCGCGTCCATGAACAAGGCATTGTTGCGGGCCGTGCCCGACGAGGCTGCCGCAGGGTTGCTGCAGGCGCAGCTGGATTATGCGCGCAAAGGCGCCAACGTCATGCGGGAGCGCCGTCTGGCGCTGTACGCCGACAGCACGGCCAGCGATTGTTCCACGCGCAGGATCGGGTACACCCAGGGCTGGCATCCGCCCGAAGGCGCCGTGCGCTGGAGTGGCGCGCACGCGTCACTCGCGCTTCCTCCCTGTGGTTGCGCGTACTTCGCCGAGCTGTACGTGCCGCCCGGGCAATCCGAGCGCCACGTGCGCATCAACACCGGCGGGGGCAACGAGGATGTGCTGACCGTGCGGCCAGGCCAGGCCGCCCGCGCGCGCGTGGGCAATGAGCATGCCGAACTGACAGTCAGTCCGGTGAGCATCCCCAGCCGTGACCAGCCCGGCAGCAGCGATGCCCGGGAACTGGGTGTACTGCTTACCGGTTTCTCGGTGAGCTGCGAGGTACCGTGAGCATGACCAGGAAGGACAACGACGCGTTGCCGCGCTCCGGCCCGCCCGGTCCGCTGCAGCGCCTGATCAAGGACCAGCGCGTCCTGTTCCTGCTGGTCGGTGGCGCCAACACCGCCTTCAGTACGGCATTGTTCGCCGGGCTGGTGCTGCTGCTGGGCCCCAAGGTGCCGTCGGTCGTGAGCCTGGGCATCGCCTGGGTGGTCTCGCTGGTGCTGGTGTTCTTCATCTACCGACGGCTGGTGTTCCGGGTCAGCGGCAATGGCTGGCGCGATTTCCTGCGCTTCACCAGCGTCAATGTCGGCAGCCTGCTGTTGAACATGGGGGCACTGGCCCTGCTGGCCGACGTGCTCGGCCTTCCGGCCATTCCGACGCAGATCGTCATTACCGTTCTGGTGGTGATCTTCAATTATGTTGGCCACAAGCATTTCTCGTTCCGGCGACGACCGGAACCACCTACCGCGGAGAAAAAGGAATGAACCCACGTGTCTCGGTCGTGGTGCCGGCCTACAGGAACGTCGAGTACCTTGCGCAGACGCTCGATTCGATCCTCGCGCAGGACTACGATGATTTCGAGCTGGTCGTGGCTGATCATTCCTCCAACGACGGCACCACTGAACTGCTGGCCCGCTATGCCGGTCATCCCAAGGTCCGGGTACTCGACCCGACACCCGCCGGCGGCGGTGCCAAGGCCAATTGGGACCGGGTCAGCATTGCAGCCCACGGCGAGCTGCTGAAGCTGGTCTGCGGTGATGATCTGATCGCACCCGATGCCCTCAGCCGGCAGGTCGCGGCGCTGGATGCACACCCCTCGGCAGTACTGGTGGCCAGCAAGCGTGACCTCGTGGATGCGCACGGCAAGGTGGTGATCGCCGGCCGTGGCCTGGGTCCGCTGAAGGGGCTGGTAAGGGGGCGCGATGCGGTACGGGCATCGGTGCTTGCCGGCACCAACCTTTTCGGTGAGCCGGGCTGCGTGATGTTCCGGCGCGAGCTGCTGGTGCAGGCGGGGGGCTGGGACAACTCCCACCCCTACCTTATCGACCAGGCCAGCTATTCGGCGATCATGCTGCAGGGCGACATGGTCGCGCTGCGCGAGAGCCTGGCCAGTTTCCGCATCAACGCAGGGCAGTGGAGCGTGAGGCTGATGAACGACCAGGCGCAGCAGGCCATCGATTTCCATAACGCCTTGGCCGCAGCGCATCCGCAGCTGCTGTCGCCGATGACCTTGCGCGTGGGCAACCTCAAGGCCCGCCTGATGGCGCAGGCGCGGCGCCTGACCTACCTCTGGCTCGGGCGCCGGATGGGCGCGGCCTGAGGCCGCAGCCAAGGAACTCAGGGGCGATCGTCTTCGTCCCGGCCTGCCACGTTGGTGGTACGCCCGATGATGTACTGCGGGCGGTTGTTGATGTTCAGCAGAACGCGGCCGGTGTATTCGCCGATGACACCGAGCGCCAGCAGCTGCAGGCCGCCCATGAACAGGATGGTAATGATCAGTGACGGCCAGCCGACCGCCATCTGCGGGCTGTGCAGTTTCTGCCAGAGCACCACCACCGCCATCACGAATGCCACGCATGAGGCCAATACCCCGGCCAGCGAGACGAAGCGCAGCGGCACGATCGAGAAGCTGGTGGCCATCTGCAGCCAGAGTGAAATCGATTTGCTCAGGCTGTAGCCCGAGCGGCCATCGCTGCGCGCGTGGTGCTGGCCGGAGATGGTCGCGATGCGCTTGGGGCTGGTGCTCTGTACCAGCAGTCCGTCGAGATACACAAACGGGCCTTGGTAGCGCCGGGCTTCCTCACCCAGTTCACGCACGAAACCGCGGAAGGGCGAAAGGTACAGACCCTCGGGCTTCTTCAGCAGGCGTGCGGCCACCATATCGTTGAAGCGGCTGCCGGCGCGCTTCCACAGTGCATGCTTGCGGCCTTCGAACTGCACGTAGCACAGGTCGGCACCGTCGCGCAGCGTCTGCAGGATGCGAGGGATGTCGGCCGGGTCGTGCTGCAGATCATCGTCCATCGTGACGATATAGCGGCCCCGCGCAAAGCCGAGGCCGGCCATGATTGCATTGTGCTGGCCGGCATTGCGGCGCAGGTCCACGCCAACCAGCCACGGCCGTGTGCGAGCCTCACCGCGGATGACTTCCCAGGCATTGTCCGGGCCGGAATCGTGCACCAGTACGACCTCGAAGCCATCAGCGCCCAGCGCCGGCACCAGCACTTCCTCCAGGCGGCGGACAAGGTTGGGCAGGATCGAGGCGCTGCCGTAGACGGGAATGACGACGGAGAGTTCAGGCTTCATGGCGGGGGCCATAGTATTTCTGGATCACACGGAGTGGATAGTCTGGCCCAAAATCCACCCCGATGTCGCGAGCGACCTGCTCGGAGAGGCTGCTGTCGATGGCCATCGCTTCTCCACGTTCCATCAGCACGCGATGAGCACGGCGGCCGAGCACCTGCTCGAACAGGTCGACGATACGGGGCATCGGCAGTGACCAAGGTGAAGCGATGGCCACCACCGACGGCGCTGCACCGCCCTCGAGAATGCGGGTAGCGATGGCTGCGACATCGTCGATGTCGATCAGATTGCGTTGTGCGCGTGTCCACAAGGTCAACTGCCGTTCCTGCAGGATGCAGTCGCGCAGGAAGTTGGTGAGGGTATTGGGGTTGCGTGTACGCCCTACCACCTGCGGCAGACGCAGCACAGTGCCACGGCCAGAGCCGATCACCAGCGCTTCCATGGCGCGCTTGTGCTGGAAATAGGCCGAGTGCTCTTTGGCATTGACTACGTTGCAGCTGCCGAAATAGACCAGCCGCTGCTGGCCTTCGGCCAAATACCCGGTGAGCATGGAGCGTTCGCGGGCGAACGCTTCCGGGTCGGTTTCGTTCGAGTTGGAGACACCCGAAGCGAAAATGATGGTCGAATCGTCCTCGGCATAGCGCTGCGCGAAAGCGCGCGCCACCAGTCCGGAACCGACAATCATCGGGAAGGGGCCGAAGGACGACGGGGCAGGAAGCTTGTGTACATGTCTATGGCGCGTCCATGAGGTTCAGGCCCACGGGGCCAGTGACAGGAAAGCATACGCCAGCTGGCGCATTGGCTGAGGAGAAGATGGACCGGAGCGGCCTAGCCGCTCCGATCACATCGCCGGGCATCAGGCCAAGGCCTTTTCCAGCTCCGGCAGGATCGCGAACAGATCCCCAACCAAGCCGATATCGGCAATCTCAAAGATCGGCGAATCCGGATCCTTGTTGATCGCCACGATCGTGCCGGCGTCCTTGATGCCGGTCAGATGCTGGATCGCACCGCTGATGCCCACCGCCACATACAGCTCCGGGGCGATGATCTTGCCGGTCTGGCCCACCTGCAGGTCGCTGGGCACGTAGCCGGCATCGACCGCGGCGCGCGAGGCACCGACCGCGGCGCCGAGCTTGTCGGCCAGCTGGAAGATGACCTTGAAGTTCTCTTCCGAACCGACGCCGCGGCCACCGGAGACCACGCGCTTGGCGCTCTGCAGGTCCGGGCGGTCGCTGGCACCGGCGGCCAGGCCGATGAAGCGGGTGTGGCTCGGCAGGGCGGCATCGACGCTGGCCGCTTCAATGGCGGCACTGCCGCCCTGGGCGGCTTCCGGCCACGACGCGGCGCGTACGGTGGCGACCACGATCTGGTCGGCGGGGGCTTCCACGGTGATGATCGCGTTGCCGGCGTAGATCGGGCGCTTGAAGGTGTGACTGCCTTCGACGGTCATCAGGTCGGAGACCTGGTTGACGCCCAGCAGGGCGGCCACGCAGGGCATCAGGTCCTTGCCGAAGGTGGTCGACGGGCCGAACACGTGGGTGTAGCCCTTGGCCAGCTGCGCGATCTGCGGCGCCAGCACCTGGGCGATGGCCTGCGCGTTGGCAGCGTTGGCCACGGTCAGAACCTTGGCGACGCCAGCGATCTTCGCGGCCTCAGCGGCAACGGCGGCCGGGTCGGCGGCCAGCACCAGCACGTCGATGCTGGCACCGCTGATGGCGGCAGCAGCGCTTACGGTCTTGGCGGTGGCGGCGTTGAGCTTGCCGTCGTGGTGTTCGGCGATGACGAGAATCCTGCTCATTACAGCAACCCCTTCTGCTTGAGTGCGGCCACCAGTTCAGCCGCGTCCTTGACCATCACACCCTTGCTGCGCTTGGACGGCGCGGCATACTGGGTGGTCTTGAAGGTATCGGCGGCTTCAACGCCCAGATCGGCCAGCTGCAGGGTCTCCAGCGGCTTGGCCTTGGCCTTCATGATGTCCGGCAGCTTGATGAAGCGCGGCTCGTTCAGGCGCAGATCGGTGGTGACCACTGCCGGCAGGTCCACTTCCAGCGTTTCCAGGCCGGCGTCGACTTCGCGGGTCACCGTGGCCTTGCCATCAGCAATCTCCAGCTTGCTGGCGAAGGTCGCCTGCGGGCGGCCCCACAGCGTGGCCAGCATCTGGCCAGTCTGGTTGGCGTCGTCGTCGATGGCCTGCTTGCCCAGGATCACCAGGTCCGGCTGTTCCTTCTCGATCAGCTTGAGCAGGGTGCGTGCGGCTGTCAGCGGCTGGATGGCCTGGTCGGTAACGATGTGAATGGCGCGATTGGCGCCCATGGCCAGGCCGTTGCGCAGGTGCGCCTGGGCATCGGCCGGGGCGATGGTGGCGACCACCACTTCGCTGGCAATGCCCTTGTCGCGCAGGCGCAGGGCTTCTTCCAGGGCGATTTCATCGAAGGGATTGGGGGACAGCTTGACGCCGTCGGTGACCACGCCGGAACCGTCCGGCTTGACCTGAATGCGGACGTTGTAGTCCACCACGCGCTTGTACGCGACGAGGATTTTCATCTGGTACGGGGTCCTTCAGTAACGGGGAGAACGTCCGGTCCTGCAGCAGCAACCGGTTCGGGGGTGGGATCCCGATTCTAGCTGGCTTGGGACGACCATGCGAACGCGTATGGTCATGTTGCGATGCGGCATGGCTCGCGTGAGTATCGTGAGTCGTTCACGTCACGCAGGCAGTCGTGAAGACGAACCACATGTATCCTGTGCCGCTGTGTCGGGCGCTCATAGCGCCCCTTGGATGAATTTCGATCAGGAGAACAGGTAGTGCCCACATGGCTTGTCACCGGCGGCGCCGGATTCATTGGCGGTAACTTCGTTCTCGAGGCCGTCGCGCGCGGCGTCAAAGTCATCAACCTCGATGCGCTGACCTACGCCGGCAATCTGAAGACCCTGTCCAGCCTGGACGGCAACCCGAATCACGTGTTCGTGCAGGGCGACATCGGCGATCAGGCGCTGGTCACCCGCCTGCTGGCCGAGCACCGGCCGGACGCCGTGCTCAACTTTGCTGCCGAGAGCCACGTGGATCGCTCCATCGACGGTCCTGGCGCCTTCATCCAGACCAACGTGGTGGGCACCCTGGGCCTGCTGGAGGCGGTCCGTGACTACTGGAAGGCGCTGCCGGCCGAGCAGGGCGCGGCCTTCCGCTTCCTGCATGTGTCCACCGATGAGGTGTATGGCACCTTGGGTGAGACCGGCAAGTTCAGCGAAACCACCCCGTATGCGCCCAATTCGCCGTACTCGGCGTCCAAGGCGGCTTCGGACCACCTGGTGCGTGCGTTCCACCACACCTACGGGTTGCCGGTGCTGACCACCAACTGCTCCAACAACTATGGCCCGTACCACTTCCCGGAGAAGCTGATCCCGCTGGTGATCGCCAAGGCGCTGGCCGGCGAGCCGCTGCCGGTGTACGGCGATGGCAAGCAGGTGCGCGACTGGCTGTTCGTCTCCGACCACTGCGAGGCGATCCGCACCGTGCTGGCCAAGGGCCAGGTCGGCGAGACCTACAACGTGGGCGGCAACTCGGAAAAGCAGAACATCGAAGTGGTGCAGGCCATCTGCGCACTGCTGGACCAGCGCCGCCCGCGTGCGGACGGCCAGCCGCGCAGCAGCCAGATCACCTACGTCGCCGACCGCCCCGGCCATGACCGCCGCTATGCGATCGATGCCTCCAAGCTGAAGAACGACCTGGGCTGGGAACCGGCCTACACCTTCGAGCAGGGCATCACCTTCACCGTCGACTGGTACCTGGACAACCAGGAATGGGTCAACGGCGTACTGGACGGCAGCTACCGCCTGCAGCGCATCGGCACTGCGGCCTGAACCCAGGAGACGACATGACCCAGCGCAAGGGCATCATCCTCGCCGGCGGCTCCGGCACCCGGCTGTATCCGATCACCAAGGGCGTCAGCAAGCAGCTGCTGCCGGTGTATGACAAGCCGATGATCTACTACCCGCTCAGCGTGCTGATGCTGGCGGGCATCCGCGAGGTGCTGATCATCAACACCCCGCACGAGCAGGCGCTGTTCCAGCAGCTGCTGGGCGACGGCTCGCAGTGGGGCATGGACATCCAGTACGCCGTGCAGCCCAGCCCCGATGGCCTGGCCCAGGCCTACCTGATCGGCCGCGACTTCGTGGCCGGCAAGCCAAGCTGCCTGGTGCTGGGCGACAACATCTTCCATGGCCACGGCCTGCGCGAGGTGCTCAAGCGCGCCGATGAGCGCACCGACGGTGCCACCGTGTTCGGCTACTGGGTGAATGATCCGGAACGCTACGGCGTGGCTGAATTCGACAAGAGCGGCAAGGTCATCGACCTGGTCGAGAAGCCGGAGAATCCGCGTTCGAACTATGCGGTGACCGGCCTGTACTTCTATGACGGCAATGCCAGCGCGCATGCCGCCGACCTGAAGCCGTCGCCCTGTGGCGAACTGGAGATCACCGATCTCAACAAGCGCTACCTAGCCGAAGGCAACCTGCATCTGGAAGCACTGGGCCGCGGCTATGCCTGGCTCGATACCGGCACCCACCAGTCGCTGCTGGAAGCGTCCAACTTCATCGAGACCATCCAGACCCGGCAGGGCCTGCAGGTCTGCTGCCCGGAGGAAATCGCCTTCGGCCAGGGCTGGATCAACGCCGAACAGCTCGAAGCGCTGGCGGCGCCGCTGATCAAGAATGGCTACGGCCAGTACCTGCACAAGCTCGCCCTGCGTGGAGTTGTTCCGTGAAAGTGATTGAAACCAAGTTGCCTGGCTGCGTGGTGATCGAGCCGGCGGTGTTCGGCGATGCCCGTGGCTACTTCTTCGAAACCTGGAATGCCGAGCGCTTCGCTGCGCTGGGCCTGCCGGATCGCTTCGTGCAGAGCAACGTGTCGACGTCAGCGCAGGGTGTGCTGCGTGGCCTGCATTACCAGTGGCCGCGCCCGCAGGGCAAGCTGGTCAGCGTGCTGGAAGGCGAGGTCTATGACGTGGCCGTCGACATCCGTCGCGGCTCGCCGACCTTCGGCCAGTGGGAAGCGGTGGTGCTGAGTGCGGAGAACAAGAAGCAGTTCTGGATTCCGGAAGGCTTCGCCCACGGCTTTGCAGTGCTGTCCGAGCGCGCGGTGTTCAGCTACCTGTGCACCGAGGTCTACCTGAAGGACTTCGACGCCGGCGTGCGCTGGAACGATGCGGATATCGCCGTGGACTGGCCAGTCAGTGCACCGACGTTGTCGGCCAAGGACGAGAACGCGCCGTTCCTGAAGGACATCGCCGAAGATCGCCTGCCGGTCTACGTGCCATGACCGTGCTGGTGTTCGGTGGCAACGGCCAGGTCGGCCAGGAGCTGCTGCGCGCGCTGGCGCCGCTGGGCAAGGTGGTCGCGACCACCCGCAGCGGCACTCTGCCGGATGGCAGCGCCTGCGAAACCGCCGATTTCGGCCAACCTGAAAGCCTGCCGGCCCTGCTGGACCGTCTTCAGCCGTCGGTGGTGGTGAATGCTGCGGCCTATACCGCCGTTGATCGTGCCGAGCAGGATGTGGAAGCTGCGTTTGCGGCCAACGCGCAGGCGCCTGGCATGATCGCGCGTTGGTGTGCGGCCCATGGCGTGCCGTTCGTGCATTACTCCACCGACTACGTGTTCGATGGCCAGGGCACCGCGCCGTACCGCGAGGACGAGCCGACCGCGCCGCTGGGTGTGTATGGCACCAGCAAGCGCGATGGTGAGGATGCGGTACGCGCGGCCGGCGGTCGCCACCTGATCTTCCGCACGGCCTGGGTGTATGCCTCGCATGGGGCAAATTTCCTGCGCACCATGTTGCGCGTCGGCGCCGAGCGCGACCAGCTGCGTGTGGTGGCCGACCAGGTCGGTACGCCGACGCCGGCCGCGCTGATCGCTGATGTTACTGCGCAGGCGCTGCGGCATCCGGGCCAACTGTCCGGTACCTGGCACCTGACCGCCAGCGGCCAGACCAGCTGGCATGGGTTCGCCGAAGCGATCTTCGCCGAAGCGCTGGTTACCGGCGTGTTGGCGAAGGTGCCGGCGGTCGAGGCGATTCCCAGTTCCGAGTATCCGACCCCGGCCAAGCGCCCGGCCTGGTCGGTGCTGGACAACCGCAAGCTGCAGCAGGATTTCAGCATCGTACTGCCGAGTTGGCAGGATGGCCTGAAGCGGGTGATGGCGGAGATTGCCTGACCCGGCAGGCGGCGTGCCGACCAACGGTCGGCACCCACCCCGACCAACGGTCGGTCGCCTCCAGCGGGCGCCGGGTCAGCTGCGCCCGTAGGTATCCTCGAAGCGCACGATGTCGTCCTCGCCAAGGTAGCTGCCGGACTGCACTTCGATCAGTTCCAGCGGCAGCTTGCCCGGGTTGCGCAGGCGATGGGTCACGCCCAGCGGGATGTACGTGCTCTGGTTTTCGCTGAGCAGGATCACTTCGTCGCCGCGGGTCACTTCTGCGGTGCCGCTGACCACGATCCAGTGCTCGGCGCGGTGATGATGCATCTGCAGGCTGAGTGTGCCGCCGGGCTTGACCGTGATGCGCTTGACCTGGAAGCGTGCACCATTGTCGATTGAATCGTACGCGCCCCACGGGCGGTAGACCTTGCGATGCCACGTGGCCTCGCTGCGGCCTTCGGACTTCAGCTGACCAACAACGGTCTTGACCTCCTGCATGCGGTCGGCCCTGCCGACCAGCACCGCGTCGTCGGTCTCGACGACAATCACGTCATCCAGGCCGACCAGTGCCACCAGGCGCTGTGCATAGGCATAGGTGTTGCGGCAGTCGATGGCGATCACATCGCCCTGGTGGGCGTTGCCATCGCCGTCCTGCTGCGAGACATCGCGCAGGGCTGTCCACGAGCCGACATCGTTCCAGCCGGCGTCCAACGGAATCACCACGGCGTCGGCGGTTTTTTCCATCACGGCATAGTCGATGGAATCAGAGGGAACGGCGGCGAAGGCGTCCTTGTCCAGGCGGGTGAAATCTGAATCGCGGCGGGCCTGCTGCCAGGCTTGGCGGCTGCCGGCCAGCATGCCGGGCTGGAAGCGCTCCAGTTCCTGCAGGTAGCGCGAGGCCTTGAACAGGAACATGCCGCTGTTCCAGTAATACTGGCCGCTGCTGACGTAACCGCTGGCGGTCTGGAGGTCGGGCTTTTCGACAAAGCGCTCGACCGCACGCAGGCCCTGCCCATCGGCGGCCTTGATATAGCCGTAGCCGGTTTCCGGGCCGGTCGGCACGATGCCGAAGGTCACCAGCTTGCCGGTTTCGGCGGCACTGGCGGCGGCCTGCACGGCGCTGCGGAAGGCGGCTTCGTCGGTGATCACATGGTCCGAGGGCAGCACCAGCAGCAGCGCATCGGCGCCGTCGCGGGTGGCTTCCAGGGCTGCGACCGCGATTGCCGGCGCCGTGTTGCGGCCAACCGGTTCCAGGATGATGGCCGCCGGCTCGGCGCCGACCTGCTGCAGCTGCTCGGCAGCGACAAAGCGGTGCTCCTCGTTGGCGATCACCAGCGGGCCATGCGCGGCGATCGGCGCCACCCGCTTCCAAGTGGCCTGCAGCATCGTCAGCTCGCTGGCCAAGGGTAGAAACTGCTTGGGGTAGGACTCGCGCGACAGCGGCCACAGGCGGGTGCCGGAGCCACCGGACAGAATGACGGGCTGGATGATGCTCATGGTCGTCCTTGATTACTGCTGGATTAGGCGGGAAATTTCGTCGGTACGCGCCTGCATCAGCGCGGCGTCACCACGGGCTTCGACATTCAGGCGCAGCAGCGGTTCGGTGTTGGAGCTGCGCAGGTTGAAGCGCCAGCCGCCGAAGTCGGCACTGATGCCGTCGGTGTGATCCAGTACCGGTGATTGCGCCGCGAAGTGCTCCATCACGCGGGCCACGGCAGCCTTGGCATCGGCCACCTTGAAGTTGATCTCGCCACTGCACGGATAGGCCGCCATGCGGTCTTCGACCCACTCGGCCAGTGAGCGGCCGCTCTCGGAGATCAGCTGCGCGATCAGCAGCCACGGGATCATGCCGGAGTCGGCATAGGCGAACTCGCGGAAATAGTGGTGGGCGCTCATCTCGCCACCGTACACGGCGTCTTCGGCGCGCATCTTTTCCTTGATGAAGGCATGGCCGCTCTTGCACTGCACCGGCACACCGCCCGCCTGTTCGACCATATCCACGGTGTTCCAGACCAGGCGCGGGTCATGCACGACCTTGCCGCCGGGATTGCGTGCCAGGATCGCCTTGGCCAGCAGACCGACCAGGTAGTAGCCCTCGATGAAGCGGCCGGTGTGGTCGAAGAAGAAGCAGCGGTCGAAGTCACCGTCCCAGGCAATGCCGAAATCGGCACCGTGTTCACGCACCGCATCGGCGGTGGCGGCGCGGTTCTCCGGCAGCAGCGGGTTGGGAATGCCGTTGGGGAAGCTGCCGTCCGGTTCGTGGCAGATGCGGATGAACTCGAACGGCAGGTGCGGGGCCAGCAGGTCGACGATCGCGCCCGCGCCGCCGTTACCGGCATTCACCACCAGCTTCAGCGGCTTGAGCCTGCTGGCATCGACATAGCTGAGCAGGTGCTGGATGTAGGCGCTCTTGTCGTGCTGGGCAACCTGCCCGGCACGCGGCGCCTGGGCCTCGGACGTATCGGCGGAAACCGCGTCGGAGATTGCGAACAGGCCGGTATCGGAGCTGATCGGCCGGGCATTCTCCTTGACCAGCTTCATGCCGTTGTAATCCATCGGGTTGTGGCTGGCGGTGACCATCACGCCGCCGGCCGCGCCCAGATGGTCGGTCTGGAAATAGACTTCTTCCGTGCCGCACAGGCCGATGTCGATCACCTCGCGCCCGGTACCACGCAGGCCGGTGGCCAGTGCATCCTGCAGCGCCGGGCTGGTCAGGCGCACATCGTGGCCGAGGACCACTGGACCTGGAGCGAGCTGCGCGGCCAAGGCGACGCCGATGCGGCGGGCCAGGTCTTCGTTCAGTTCTTCCGGCACACGGCCGCGGATATCGTAGGCCTTGAAGGCGGGCAGGGGCATCGATCAGTTCCTTTGTGAGCTCAGTCCCCAATTGTAGTCCCAGTCATGTATGGGAATCGTTTCCATCGGGGAACGCCACCTGACTGGCGTCCGGAGGTCAGCTTCGCGTCGACCGCTTGCCCGCTTTGCGCAAACGCTTGCCGGGCAGGCCCGGCAACGGCGCCAGCAGCGCCTGCACGTCTTCTTCGCTGAAGCGTGGCCCCGTAGCGCCGCCGCCTTCGAGAATGGCGTCGGCCAGCGTGGCCTTGCGCTCCTGCAGCTCGGCAATCCGTTCTTCGATGCTGCCTGCGGCGATCAGCCGGTAAACGAACACCGGCTGCTGCTGGCCGATGCGATGGGCGCGATCGCTGGCCTGGTTTTCGGCCGCCGGATTCCACCACGGGTCGAAGTGGATGACGGTATCGGCGGCGGTCAGGTTCAACCCGACGCCACCTGCCTTCAGGCTGATCAGGAATACCGGCACCTCGCCCTGCATGAAGCGCTGCACCGGCGTGGCCCGGTCCTGGGTGTCGCCGGTCAGGGTCACATAGGCCAAGCCCAGCTGATCCAGTGCCTGCGCGATCAGCGAGAGCATGCCGGTGAACTGCGAGAACAGCAGGATGCGCCGGCCTTCCTCGACCATCGACGGCAGCATCTCGCGCAGCAGGTCCAGCTTGGCTGAGCCCGCATTGCGCGCCGGGGCATCACCAGGCAGCAGGCGCGGATCGCAGCAGACCTGGCGCAGCTTCAGCAACGCATCCAGTACCACGATGTGGCTGCGCGCCAGCCCGCTGCCGCTGATGGCTTCGCGCACCTGCTTTTCCATCGCTGCGCGCACGGTTTCATAGAGATCACGCTGGCCGCTCTCCATTTCCACCGCGCGGGTAATGACGGTCTTGGGCGGAAGCTCTGACGCCACCTGGTCCTTGCGCCGGCGCAGTATGAACGGACGCAGCCGTTGCGCCAGCAAGGTGGCGCGGCGGTGGTCGCTGCCACGTTCGATCGGATGGCGCCAATGCTGGTTGAACTGTTTCTCGCTGCCTAGCAGGCCGGGCAGCAGGAAGTCGAACTGCGTCCACAGTTCGCCCAGGTGGTTTTCCAGCGGCGTGCCGGTCAGGCACAGCCGGTGGCGCGCCTGCAGCGTGCGCAGGGTGATGGCCGCGCGTGACTTCGGATTCTTCACCTGCTGGGCTTCATCCAGAATCAGCAGATGGTAGGTATGTGCCTGCAGCGCCTGCTCGTCGCGCCACAGCAGAGGGTAGGTGGTCAGTACAAGGTCGTGCCCGGGAATCGCCTCGAACAGCGTTTCACGTGCCGGCCCGTGCAGGGTCAGCACGCGCAGGCCCGGGGTGAAGCGTGCCGCTTCGCTCTGCCAGTTGTGCAGCAGCGAAGTGGGCACCACCAGCAGCGTCGGACGGTCCAGGCGACCGGCTTCCTTCTCGACCAGCACATGCGCCAGCGTCTGCACGGTTTTGCCCAGGCCCATGTCATCGGCCAGCACGCCCCCCAGGCCCTGCTGGCGCAGGTACTGCAGCCACGACAGGCCTTCGCGCTGATAGGGACGCAGCGTTGCCACCAGCCCTGCCGGCGGCGGCACTTCGCCCAATGCGGGTGCCTGCATCAGCCGCTGCACCAGTGCCTGGGTGTCCTTGCGCCCGCGGAACTGCAGGCGCGCCGTGTCCTGCAGCGCCTGCAGGCGGCCACGGTCATGCACAGACAGGCGCAGCGGCGCGCCACGCTGGGCGAACAGATCCGTCAACAGGGCCATGATCGGTTTCAGTCGTGCGGCCCGCAATGCCAGGCGCGTGTTGTCGCCCGCCGTCAACAGGATGTTCTCATCATCGCCGATGGCGTCCAGCTGGCCACGCATCCAGCGGGGATCGGACTGCAGCACCTGCTGCAGCAGCGGAACCATCGACACGTTGCGGCCTTCCACCTGGATGTCCAGGCCCAGGTTGAACCAGCCCGCATCCGCCGGGTCCGCCTGGATGTCCAGGTCGATCTCATCCACCCGGGTGATGCGATGGCGGAAATCGTCGTCGGTCTCTACCTTCCAGCCCAAGGCTTCCAGGCGCGGTACGTCGTCCAGCAGGAACCGTGTCCAGTCATGGGTGCGCAGCTGGAACTGAGGTCCTGCGCCCTCCAATGGCGCCCGCGGCGCCGTGTCGCGATGCAGTCCCACCGTGCGCAGCTCGGCCTCGCGCCGTGATTCCTCGGCCAGGTCGCGGGGCAGCAGCGCAAGCTGGCCCTCCGGATCGTGGGCGAACAGGCTCGGATCATCCAGGAACCGCACGTGCTCGTCGTATTCGAAGGCCACGGTGGCGATATCGGCCCATTGCGAAGGGTCGCGTGGGCCGAGCCACGGCGGACGGAACTCGACCGTGTGCAGGCGCAGGACGGGGGTCATCGAACGGATCAGCAGCGTTGGCAGCGTGCTGCTGTCGTCGGGCATGGGGGGCGTATGGTCGATCTGCTGCAGCATCTGCGCCAGCACAGCCGCCACGTGCATGCAGTCGTGGCCGAGCGGGCAGGAACACCGGTTGCGCAGCAGGCTGCGCGGATGGCGAAGACTGGCGGCCAGGTCGATCTCCACCCGGTAGGAGTACTTGGCCGGGATCTTTACCTCAGCGACCAGAATGTCACCGAACAGACGCATGCTATGGACTTCCGACAGGCCATGGTCGCTCATTTCCAGCGTCCGGCCTTCCATCCAGCGGAGCAGGTCTTCTTCGGTGTAGGTATGGGCCATCAACGAGGGTGGGGCGGGCACGGGGCCGGCCATTGGCAGGGGAACCCGGCATTCTACGGAACCCTGTGCGATGCCCGTGCAATGCTGCGGCGCATCCAGGCCCTTCGCCGCCCTCCAGCTAGAATGCGGTCATCCTCAACGTGCAGGGTAGTACAGCAATGCAGCAATCGACTTCCACCGGCAAGCGCAGCAAGCGCTTCGCCAGTGCGGCGGAGGCCCTGCAAGGGGTGGTCGCCGATGGCCAGACGCTGGCCGTGGGCGGCTTCGGCCTGTGTGGCATTCCCGAGGCATTGATCGCCGCGCTGCGCGACAGTGGCGTCAAGGGCCTGACCGTGATCTCCAACAATGCCGGGGTCGATGGTTTCGGTCTGGGCCAGCTGCTGGAAACCCGGCAGATAAAGAAGATGATTTCGTCCTATGTGGGCGAGAACAAGGAGTTCGAGCGGCAGTTCCTGGCCGGCGAGCTCGAGCTGGAATTCAACCCGCAGGGCACCCTGGCCGAACGCCTGCGTGCCGGCGGCGCAGGCATTCCGGCGTTCTTCACCGCCACCGGCTATGGCACGGTGGTGGCCGAAGGCAAGGAAACCCGCGAGTTCGACGGCAAGCACTACGTGATGGAAACCGCACTGCGCGCCGATGTGGCACTGGTCAAGGCCTGGAAGGCCGACGAGGCCGGCAACCTGGTGTTCCGCAAGACCGCGCGCAACTTCAACCCCGCCTGTGCGATGGCCGGCAAGGTCTGCATCGTGGAAGTGGAAGAGGTGGTGCCGGTGGGTGCCATCGATCCGGACCAGGTGCACCTGCCGGGCATCTACGTGCACCGCATCGTGCACAACGCGCATCCTGAGAAGCGTATCGAACAGCGCACCATCCGCGCGGAGGGCAACTGACATGGCGTGGACCCGCGATGAGATGGCGGCGCGTGCCGCCCGCGAACTGACCGATGGTGCCTACGTGAACCTGGGCATCGGCCTGCCGACCCTGGTCGCCAACCACATCCCCGAAGGCGTGGACGTGTGGCTGCAGTCGGAGAACGGCCTGCTGGGCATCGGGCCGTTCCCGACCGACGCCGAGGTCGACGCCGACCTGATCAACGCCGGCAAGCAGACGGTCACCGCACGTGCGGGCGCCAGCTACTTCGGCAGCCACGACAGCTTCGCGATGATCCGCGGTGGCCACGTCAACCTGGCCATCCTCGGCGCCATGCAGGTCACCGACAAGGGCGACCTGGCCAACTGGATGGTGCCCGGCAAGATGGTCAAGGGCATGGGCGGCGCGATGGACCTGGTCGCCGGCGTGCAGCGCGTGGTGGTGTTGATGGAGCACACCGCCAAGAACGGTGAGCACAAGATCCTGGCCGAATGCTCGCTGCCGCTGACGGGTGTTGGCGTGGTCGACCGCATCATCACCGACCTGGCCGTGTTCGACGTCACCGATGCTGGTCTGGTGCTGGTGGAAGCGGCGCCGGGTGTCAGCAATGACGAACTGAAGGAAAAAACGGGCGTGGCGTTCGCGCGCCGCTGACGTTCCGGGGCGGCCTTCGGTCGCCCCCCCTTTCCCTTGGGGCGCCCATGCTGTTCCCCCACGACCTTCCCGATGCCGACGTCCGCCACCTCCCGGCCTGGCTGTCTCCCGCCGAGGCCGATGCCTTGCAGCGCGATCTGCAAGCCGGCGTGCCGTGGGAGGTGCATCGCATCCGCATGTTCGGCAGCTGGGTGGATTCGCCACGGTTGAGCTGCTGGATAGGTGATCCGCAGGCGCGCTATCGCTACTCGGGGGCAGAATTCGTGCCGCACCCGTGGCCGCCGTCCCTGCAGGGCATGCGCGAGCGCCTGCAGGACGATGGCTTCGGCCGCTTCAACAGCGTGCTGCTGAACCGCTATCGCGGCGGCGGCGACTACATGGGATGGCACAGCGATGACGAGCCGGAGTTGGGTCCGGCCCCGGTGATTGCGTCGCTGAGTCTGGGCGCATCGCGTCGATTCCTGCTGCGCCGGCGCGATGATCCGGCGCGCAAGGCCGAGTACCTGCTCGGCCACGGCGATCTGCTGGTAATGGCGGGGCAGACGCAGAGGTTCTACCAGCACGCGCTTCCGAAGATGGCGCGGGTGCAGGGTGAGCGGATCAACCTGACGTTCCGCTGGATTGCGCCGCGCTGATCGATCAGCGCGCGACGTTAGGCTGGTCGGCCTGCCCGCTCACCAGTGTCCACCCCACCACATCCTGCGCCAGCTGCTGCAGGCCACGTTCGAACGCCGCGGTCACCGCCGGTACGTCGGTGCTGCCGACCGGCTGCGCCTGGCGGAACGTACGGTCGGCCACCACGCGCTGGTCGGCGACGTGGATCAGCTTGGCGTTGACCTCGATCACCACGGTCGGCGTGGCCTGGCCCTGGTAATCCGATTCGAAGCGGCGCACGTCGGTGGACAGCTTGTAGTCGGCACGGATGCCGGCGGTGCTGCGCGCCACGCCGCGGATGCGCCCGGAATCCTCGAAGCCGCGCAGCAGGGTGTCCTCGATCATGTCGGTGGCCGGCTGTGCCCAGCTGGCGCCCTTGTAGATTTCCATCTGCGAAGGCGTCGGCCGCACATTGATGCGCGGGCTGTCGACCAGGCGCGCGGCGCTCGGCTTGGCCAGTACCAGCTGCCAGCTGGCCTGTGGCCACGCCGGGTCGGCCTTCACCTGCACCGAGGGCGAGTACAGCGTCACTGCGGTTTTCTCGCTGCTGCCAAGGATGGAGCAGCCGCCCAGCAGGGCGACCATCGAAGCGGCCAGCAGCAGGCGCGGAAGGGGGGGCGGGCTCATTTGGGTTCGAACTCCTTCGGTGCGTCGCGGCCCAGCAGGTAGCGCGCGGGGTTGTTCTCGAGGCGATCGCTGACCCGGCGCAGGTCGCGGATCAGGCCGCGCAGCTCGGTCAGCGTCGGGCCGAGCTGGCCGAGGCCATCATTGGCGAAGCTGTTGATCGCGGCGCGGTTCTCGCCAAGGATCGAATCGGCGTTGCCGGCGGCCGAGTCGAGCTTGGCCAGGGTGGCATCGAGCTTGTCGATGATGCCCGGCAGCTGCTGCACCAGGTTCCTGTCCAGGCGCTCGATGGTGCCGTTGGTGGTCTTCAGCGTGGTGTCCAGGCTGCGGGCGGCATCGCGCGCGCTGAGCAGCAGCGCCTGGGTACCCTGGTCGCGGTCGGCCAGGCCACCGCTGATGGTCTCCAGGTTGGCCAGCGTGGCATTGATCGAGGCTACATTGCGGTCGCTGAGGATCTGGTCCATGCGCTCGACGATGCGGTTGGCAACATCGGTGATGTTCTGCAGCGCCGACGGCGTGGTCGGTATGATCGGTGCCGGGTCCTTGTTGACTGTGGTCAGCGCCGGCGACTGCGGCGTACCGCCGCTGAGCTGGATGATCGACGGGCCGGTGAGGCTGGTGATCGCCAGCTTGGCGCGGGTATCGGTCTTGACCGGCGTGGTCGAGTTCAGGCGGATGCGTGCGACCACCTGGCGCGGGTCGTCCGGCACCAGGTTCAGTTCGACGATCGACCCGACCGCGATGCCGTTGTACTGCACCGGGCTGCCCACCGACAGGCCGGTCACCGCCTCGCGGAACACCACGCGGTATTCCTGCCAGGTGCGGTCGGAAGAGTACTTGGCCGCCCACAGGCCGAACGCCAGCAGGGCCAGGCCGGTGATCAGGGTGAACGCGCCGATCAGCACGTAGTTGGCTTTGGTTTCCATGGCTCAGGCACTCTCGATCTGTTCGCCACGCGCGGCGCGCGCGCGGGGTCCGTGGAAGTATTCCTGGATCCACGGATGATCCAGTTTCTCGATTTCCGGGAGGGGCGCGTTGGCAACGACCCTGCGGTCGGCCAGCACGGCCACGCGGTCGCAGATGGCGTACAGGGTGTCCAGGTCGTGGGTGATCAGGAACACGGTCAGCCCCAGCGCTTCCTGCAGGGTCTTGATCAGTCGGTCGAACGCGGCCGCGCCGATCGGGTCGAGGCCGGCGGTGGGTTCGTCCAGGAACAGCAGCGGCGGGTCCAGCGCCAGCGCCCGGGCCAGGCCGGCGCGCTTGCGCATGCCGCCGGACAGCTGCGAGGGCAGCTTGTTGATCGCGTCGGCGGGCAGGCCGGCCAGCTTCACCTTCAGCAGTGCCAGCTCGTAATGCCAGCGCTCGGGCAGTTCGCGGTGGTGTTCCTTCAGCGGCACCTGCACGTTCTCGCCCACGGTCAGTGACGAAAACAGTGCGCCGTCCTGGAACAGCACGCCGGTGTTGCGTTCGATGTGCAGGCGGCTCTCGGCGTCGTCGGCACGCGCGTCGCGGCCCAGCACTTCGATCTGGCCTTCGTCGGGCGTGCGCAGGCCCAGGATGGAGCGCATCAGCACCGACTTGCCGGTGCCGGAGCCACCGACCACGCCCAGGATCTCGCCGCGACGCACGTCCAGGTCCAGGTCTTCGTGCACGGTCTGGCTGCCGAAACGGTTGACCAGGCCGCGCACGCGGATGGCCAGCTCGTGGCCGTCGTCGTCCTGCATGGGAATGTCTCCGGGCGTCGGATGCGTGCTCATGTCACCAGCCCATGTGCATGAACCACAACGCCGCGAAGGCGTCGATGATGATCACCAGCGAGATCGTCTGCACCACGCTGGAAGTAGTGCGTTCGCCTACCGACTGTGCCGTGCCTTCGACCTTCAGGCCTTCCAGGCAGCCGATCAGGCCGATCACCAGCGCGAATACCGGCGCCTTCGACAGGCCGACCAGCATGTGCCGCACCTCCATGGTCTCGTGCATGCGCGCGATGTACATCTGCGGCGGGATGTCGAGGTCGAACGCACCGACGGTGATGCCGCCGGCCAGGCCGGCGATCATCGCGATGAAGGTCAGCAGGGGCAGGGTGACCAGCAACGCCAGCAAGCGAGGCAGCACCAGCAGGTCGACCGGGTCCAGGCCCAGCGTGCGCATCGCATCGATTTCCTCGCGCGCCTTCATCGCGCCGATCTGTGCGGTGAAGGCGCTGGCGGTACGGCCGGCCAGCACGATCGCGGTCAGCAGCACCGCGAACTCGCGCAGGAAGGCGATGTTGACCAGTTCGACCACGTAGATCTCGGCGCCGAAGTCGCGCAGGATGGTTGAGCCGAGGAAGGCGATCACCGCACCGACCAGGTAGGACAGCAGTGCCACCAGCGGCACCGCATCCAGCCCGACCTGCTCCATCTGGTGCACGGTGGCGGTAAGGCGGAAGCGGCGCGGTTCCTTGACCAGGCGGGCCGCCTTGACCAGGTTCTCGCCGAGGAAACTGCACAGCGCCTTGATGTTGTGGCCTGTGGCATGGACGCTGACACCCAGCCGCTCCAGTGCCGCCAGCACGCCGAAGTCGCGCTTGGGCTTGGGCCGGTCGTCGGCGACTTCCTCGATGGTGCACACCAGCGCCTGGTGATCCGCGCGGAACTTCAGTGCGTCTTCGCCGAGGTCGGCGCGATGGGCCACGCGCAGCACCTGCAGCACGCCGGCCGAATCCATCTTCTCGATGGCGGTGGCATCGATGCCGGTCAGCGTGTCAGGAACGCCACGCAGGACCTCGGCCGCGGCCAGCGCGGTCTTCAAGGTCCAGGTGCCGGACAGGCGGATCACGCCCGGATCATGGGCGTCCTGTTCGAGCTGGGGGGCGTGGTTCGGGGTCACTTGGGCCATTCCGGTCGCAGCATAACCGTTCTGTATTGGCCATCGCGTCGAACTCGGATGAATTTCTCCGGTCAGGCCCCGCCTAGGTAATACTACGGCGCATGTCCGCAGATGCTCACACGATCCCCACGCCCCAGGCCACCTACGCGCAGCGGGTGGCCTTCGTTTCCGAGATCGCCGGACGCCTGCACAGCTATGGCACCACGGCCCAGCGCCTGGAAACGGCGGTGGTGGCACTGGCTCGCCAGCTCGACCTGGATTGTGAACCGTGGTCGAACCCCACCGGCATCATCCTCAGCTTCAGCGATCCGGCGCAGGCGATCGGCTCCAGTGACATCACCCGGGTGATCCGCCTGGCGCCCGGCGAGAACGACCTGCACAAGCTCAGCGTCGCCGACCATATTGCCGAAGAAGTGGCCAACGGCCGGATGAGCATCGCCCAGGGCCACACCGCGCTGCGCCAGCTGGACAAGGATCCGGGCCGGCGCGGCAAGCTGCGCACGATCCTCTCGTTCACCCTTGGCGCGGCCGGCGTGGCCGGCATGTGGAAGCTGCCGTGGCTGGACATTGCGACCGCCGGTGTCATCGGCCTGATGATCGGCCTGCTCGGCATGGTCACCGACCGTCGCCCGGCCACCCGCGAAGCCGCCGAGGCACTGGCCGCGCTGTTGGCCGGCCTGGTCGCCACCCTGGTTGCGTCCTTTATTGGTGCGCTCAACCTCAACACGGTGATCATCGCCTCGCTGGTAGTGCTGCTGCCCGGCATGTCGCTGACCAATGCGGTCAACGAACTGGCCAGCCAGCACTGGGTATCGGGCACCGCGCGCTTTGCCGGCGCGCTGACCACCATCATGAAGCTCAGCGTCGGCGCGATGATCGCGGTGACCCTGGCCGACGTGCTCGGCCTCGACCCGGTGATCCGCGCGGCTCGGCCGCAGGGGCCGTGGGTGGAGTGGGGCTCGCTGCTGACCGCGGCATTCGCGTTCGCGATGCTGTTCAAGGCCAATCGTCGCGACTATCCGTGGGTGATTGCCGCCTCGGTGGCCGGTTATGCGATCTCCAAGTTTGGCGGCCACGCCTGGGGCGCGCCGGCCGGCATCTTCCTGTCGGCGATGCTGCTGACGGCCGGTGGCAATCTGTTCGGTCGTCTGGTCGGGCGTCCGGGCGCGATCATCCGCCTGCCCGGCATCATCATGATGGTGCCCGGCAGCACCAGCCTGCGCGGCGTGCTGACCCTGGTCCAGCAGCAGGACGTGGGCGCCGGCCAGAGCGTGTTCCTTACCGTGCTCAACGTGGTGATGGCACTGGTGGCCGGCCTGCTGTTCGGCAATCTGCTGATGCCCGCCCGCAAGACTCTGTAGAGCCGAGCCCATGCTCGGCTTCGGATATGGATAGCCGAGCGTGGGCTCGGCTCTACAAACAAAAAACGCCGGCTTTCGCCGGCGTTTTTCATTGCATCCCGATCCGGCCTCAGGCCTTCTTGATCAGGAAATCTTCCGGCTTCTTGTTGCCCTTGGCAGTCAGCTCAGCCATCCAGCGCGGCTGCTTGCCACGGCCGGTCCAGGTTTCCTTGGGGTTGGCCGGGTTGCGGTACTTCGGGGCAACCTTGCCCAGCTTGCGGCCGGCGGTCTTCGACGGGGCCTTGGCGGCCGGAGCGGCCTTGCGGGCACGCGTGGCCGGGGCGCTGCCGAACAGTTCTTCGATGGTGTAACCCTCGGTCTTGGCCAGCTTGGTCAGCTGGGCCCGGACCTTGGTGATCGGCCGGCGCTTGGCGACGATGGTCTGCTGCTTCTTGGCGGTACGGATCAGGGCGCCCAGCTCGCGTGCTGACAGGCCGGTCAGGTCAATGCTCATTTACGGTTACTCCGGAAACTAATGTGTGGACGGGACAAGCCAGTCCATGGCGTCGGCGGACAGAATAGAGATGAATTAATCACAGCACAAATGCAGGCGGGTCATGGCGTGGCGGCATGCAGGCGCCGTCGCGGTGATTTTGACCGGATTATGTCCGCTGCAATATCGGGGAAGACCGCGGCAGAAAAAAAAGACCGGGGCAGGGCCCGGTCTTTTTCCTGATCAGCCCTGCAGACGCTGCAGCAGGGAGGCCTTGTCCAGGCTTTCCGCTTCGCTGGCGCGGCGCGAGCGGTATTCGTAGGTACCGGCGGCCAGGCCGCGTTCGCTGACCACCACGCGGTGCGGGATGCCGATCAGTTCCATGTCGGCGAACATCGCGCCCGGGCGCAGGCCGCGATCGTCAAGCGCCGCGTCCAGGCCGGCATCGCGCAGTTCCTGCAACAGGTTGGCCGCAGCGTCGGCCACGGCAGCATCGCCCTTCGGGTTGATCACGCACACCACCACCTGCCACGGCGCCATCGCGTCCGGCCAGATGATGCCGGCGTCGTCATGGTTCTGTTCGATCGCGGCAGCTACCACGCGCGAGATACCGATGCCATAGCAGCCCATCGCCATCACCGCCGCCTTGCCGTTTTCATCCAGCACGGTGGCATCCAGCGCTTCGGCGTACTTGCGACCGAGCTGGAACACGTGGCCGACTTCGATGCCACGGGCGATCTTCAGTTCGCCACCGTCCAGTGCGCGGTCACCGGCACGCACGTTGCGGATGTCCGCCACTTCCGGTTCCGGCAGGTCGCGGCCCCAGTTGACGCCGGCCAGGTGGAAGCCGGTTTCGTTGGCGCCGACGACGAAGTCCGACATCGCCGCCACTTCGCGATCGGCGACCACGCGGATGGGCTTGGCCGGGGCGACCGGGCCGAGGAAGCCCGGCACGCTGCCCAGATGCTCGGCGATCTCCGCCTCGCTGGCGAAGCGCTGTTCGTCCAGGCCGGCAACCTTGGTCAGCTTGATCTCGTTGACTTCATGGTCACCGCGCACCAGTACCAGCACGAACTGCTGTGCCTTTCCTTCACCCGCGATCAGCGCCACCGACTTCACCGTGCGCTGCAGGTCGATGCCGAGCAGGGCCGCGACCTCCTCGCAGGTCTTCTGGGTGGGGGTGTCGACCTTGCGCATGGCTTCGCTGGCGGCCGCACGCGGCGCCGGATCGGCGGCAATCGCCGCTTCCATGTTGGCCGCGTAGTCCGAGCCGGTGGAGAACACCAGCGCGTCTTCGCCGGAATCGGCGATCACGTGGAATTCCTGCGACGCATCGCCGCCGATTGCGCCGGAGTCGGCCTGCACCATGCGGAAGTCCAGGCCGAGGCGGGTGAAGATGCGGCTGTAGGCCGACTTCATGTTCTCGTATTCGCGCACCAGGCACTCGTCGTGCAGGTGGAACGAATAGGCGTCCTTCATCAGGAACTCGCGCGAACGCATCACGCCGAAACGCGGGCGGATCTCGTCGCGGAACTTGGTCTGTACCTGGTAGAAGTTCACCGGCAGTTGCTTGTAGCTGGACAGCTCGCTGCGCGCGAAGTCGCAGGCGGCTTCCTCGGCGGTCGGGCTGTAGCAGAACACCTGGTCCTTGCGGTCCTTGATCTTCAGCAGCTGCGGGCCGAACTTCTGCCAGCGCCCGGTCTGCTCCCACAGTTCCTTCGGCTGGATGGTCGGGATCTGGAATTCCACGGCACCGGCGCGGTCCATTTCCTCGCGCACGATGCGCTCGACCTTGCGCAGCACGCGCAGGCCCAGCGGCGACCAGGTGTACAGGCCCGATGCCAGCTTGCGGATCATGCCCGCGCGCAGCATCAGCCGGTGGCTGGTGAGCTCGGCGTCGCTGGGGGTTTCCTTGGTGGTGTGCAGGTGGAACTGGGAGAGGCGCATCGTCGGCTTCGGATAACGGCAGAGACGCCTATTCTGCCAGCCCGGCCGGGGGGAGGGGTATCGGCAGGGCTGCGCCCTGCACCCGCAGTAGTGCCGGCCGCTGGCCGGCAACCTCAGAAGCAACAGCCGAAGCAACAGCGGGCTTCCCGTGGGATGGCGGGGTGGGTCAGGTTGCGGGAGACGCCGTAAACCCCGCTCCGCGGTCCGGCCCAGCCGCTGGCGGCTGTGCGTTCGGGCGCTTGCGAAGCAGTGCTTCGCGAGCAAAGCGCCCTCACCCATGGGGGCTTGGCCGCGGCATCCATGCCGCGGCCACTCCCGCAACCGGACCCACCCCGCCTTCGACAGTTTCCTGCGAGCTGTCGGAATGGCTCCTGGGGTCAGATCCGTTTTCCGCAGGAAAACGGATCTGACCCCGGATTCAATTCGAGATCCGACAGATTTCATCCACGCATGGCGTGGATCTATTGGCCACCGGGAATCTGTCGGGGGTGCGGCGGTGTCGGATTGCGAGGTGTCAGCCGCATGGATGCGGCTGCCAAGCCTACATGGACGTACTTGCGGCGTCCCCGCAATCCGACACCGCCCCGCCATTACACGGAATGCCCGCTTTTGACGTTGCCGTTGCCGTTGCATGCAGCCTCTGCAGGTGCAGGGCGCAGCCCTGCCGACCCCCTTAACTTGCCGGTGGGCAGTACGCCTTGATCGCGGCCTCCGCCAGCCCCTTCTGCGCGGTGCGCTGCTCCGGGCTCAACGGGGTATCGGCCTTGCCATCACCATCGGTGTCCTGCATCACCTGGCCGCCACCATCCAGCAAGGCCAGGTTGGCACGGGCGGTGCTGCACTGCTCGGGCACCGGTGCAGCCGGAGTCTGGGTGCTGGTTGCAGTCTGCGGGCTGCGCGCCTGCTCCCGGGTCTCGTACTTTTTGCCGGCCGGCGGGGTCTCCGAGTACTGGGTCACGCCATGGGCGTCCTTCCATTTATAGACCGGGCCAGCCACGGCGCTGGCACTGGCCAGCAGCAGGCATCCAAGGCAGGACAGGGCACGCATGGCAAACTCCGCGGAATGGGCGTAGAACGCCGATTGCAGCATTGGCGCCGAGCACTGGCAAGTCGATTAAACTGGATTCCATGGACCCGATCACACCGCCGCCGCGTTCGCGCACGATTTACCTGCTGCCCAACCTGTTCACCACTGCCGGACTGTTCGCCGGCTTCTACGCGATCATCGCCGCGGCCAATGGGGATTTCGTCAACGCCAGCATCGCCGTGTTCGTGGCGGCGGTGATGGATGGGCTGGATGGGCGCGTGGCGCGCCTGACCGGCACCAGCAGCGAATTCGGCGTGCAGTACGACTCGCTGGCCGACCTGGTCAGCTTCGGCATGGCTCCGGCGCTGGTGATGTATCACTGGTCGCTGTCGTGGCTGAAGTTCGACGATCCGCTGCTCGGCCGCGTTGGCTGGGCCGTAGCGTTCCTGTACGCGGCCTGCGCGGCACTGCGCCTGGCCCGCTTCAATACCCAGGTGGCGGTGGTCGACAAACGCTGGTTCGTCGGCCTGGCCAGCCCGGCCGCGGCCGGCCTGATGATGTCCTTCGTCTGGGCGTTCGCAGATGGCAACCTGGGCTGGGACGGCAACCAGTTGCGCTACGTGGCGCTGGCGGTGACGATCATCGCGGCGCTGCTGATGGTCAGCCGCATCCGCTTCTGGAGCTTCAAGGGCGGCGGCGCCAAGGGTACCCGTTCCGACCGCGTGCCGTTCCTGGTGCTGGCCCTGGTACCAGTGGCCATCGCCATCGCGGTCATCGACCTGCCGCGCGTGCTGTTCGCGGTGGGCATCCTGTACGCCCTGTCCGGCCCGGTGATGTGGGCCGTGCAGCGCCTGCGCAAGAAGCCCGAGGCCGCGTGAGCCAGGACCTGCCCGTGCTGTGGTCTCCGGCCCAGCAGGCCTGGCTGCAGGCCATGGGCTACACCGTCTATCACGACGGCCAGCTGGCCGCCGAGCTGGACGCCGCGCTGCAGCTGAGCGTGGCCGAAGCCGAGGCGGCTGCCGCGCCAGCGGTGGAGCAGGCGCGGGCACCCACCGCGCCCGCGCGCGAACCTCTGGCTGCGCCAACACCGGTTTCCCGGCAGGAACGCCAGGCGCCACCACGTCGCCAGACCCCGGTCAACGCACCGGATACCGCGCCGGCGGCGGCCCGCCCGCTGCCGGGCGGCAATGCCCGGCAGCCGGTGGTGCGGCTGCCGGATCGCCTGCAGATCGCCTTGCTGCGCGCGTCCGGCTGCAATCCCAATGATCCGGCCACGCAGGCGCTGATGGACAGCTGGCCGTTGGACCAGCTGCGCCAGGATCCCGCCGCCAAGCGCGCGCTGTGGCCGCAGCTGCGTGCCCTGCGCAAGCGGGGCGCACCGTGAGTGCGGTCAGCCAGCCTGGTCCGGTCAGCCTGCGCGCGCTGCGCGAGAGTGACCTCAACGCGGTGATGGCGATTGAAGTACGCGGGTATCCGTTTCCGTGGACCCGCGGCATCTTCGTCGATTGCCTGCGTGCGGGCTATCCCGGCCTGGCCATGGAGCGCGATGGCCAGTTGATCGGCTATGGGGTGCTCAGCATCGCGGCCGATGAGGCACATGTATTGAACATCTGCATCGATCCGCTGGCGCAGTCGCGTGGGCTGGGTCGTCAACTGCTGCGCGCGCTGGTACAGCTGGCTGGCGACCGGGGGGCACAGCGTGTGTTCCTCGAAGTGCGTCCGTCCAATACGCCGGCGCTGGCGTTGTACCACAGCGAAGGCTTCAACGAGATCGGCCGCCGCCCGCGCTACTACCCGGCCGCACAGGGCCGCGAGGACGCGGTGGTGATGGCGATCGAGCTGGTCGATGGTGACCTGCAGGCGATGCCGCCGTTGTGACGGAGAAGGGTGCCGGCCAGCGGCCGGCACTACCGCTAGCCGCCAACCTTGGTTGGCACGCTTCTCTCACGCCATCCGCAGTGCGAGCACGCCACCCACAATCAACGCCGCTGCCAGCCAGCGCGCACGCGGAATCCGCTCGCGCAGCACGAATACCGAGATCAGCAACGCGAACAGGATCGAGGATTCGCGCAGCGCCGAGACCATCGCCACCGGTGCCTGGGTCATGGCCCACAACGCCATTGCGTAGGAGGCGGTGGTGCCGACGCCACCGGCCAGGCCCAGCGGCCAATGCTGGCGCGCATAGTCCAGCACCGCGTCGCCGCGGGTGTACAACGCCCACAGCGGCAGCGGAATGCCCGACAGCAGGAACAGCCACAACGTGTAGCTGAGCGCGCTGCCGGACTGGCGCGCGCCGTGCGCATCGACCAGGGTGTAGGTGGCGATCATCGCCGCAGTCAGCAGCGGCAGGCGCAGCTGGCCGCCGCGTGCACCCAGTGCCATGCACAGGATGCCGGTGCTCACCAGCACCACGCCCAGCCACGCCGCCGGGGGCAGTTGCTCGCCCAGCAGGGAGCCCGCCAGTGCAACCAGGATCGGCGCGCTGCCACGCATCAGCGGATAGGCCAGGCTCATGTCGACCCGCTGGTAGCAGCGTGCGACCAGCCCGTAGTAGGTCACCTGCAGCAGCACGGATGCAGCCAGCCAGGGCCAGCTTTGCGCGGCCGGGAACGGCAGGAAGGGCAGGGCCGCCGCCGACAGCAGCGCAGCGCTGCCGGTTACCAGCACGGTGCCGAGGAACTTGTCCGGCCCGCGTTTGACGATTGCATTCCAGCTGGCATGCAGTGCCGCAGCGGCGAGAACCAGCAGGAAGATGGAAAGCGGCATCCGGTGATGATGCCATGCCGGGAAAATGTTCCGGGTTTGGTGGGTGCCAACCTTGGTTGGCACCCACCAGGGCGAGGTGTTACAGCTTCGCGCGCTGTTCGCGCAGGCCGGCCAGCTGGGTGTTCCAGTCGGCCAATCGCACGCGCTCCTGCTCGACCACCGCCGGTGGAACCTTGTCGGTGAACCTGGCCAGCTTGGTTTCGCTCTTTTCCTGCTCGCCTTCCACGCGCTTGATCTCCTTGTCCAGGCGTGCACGCTCGGCGTCCAGATCGACCAGGCCTTCCAGCGGCACCAGCAGCTTCAGCTCGCCCACGATCGCGGCGGCCGCCGGCGGTGCGCTTTCGCCTTCGGCCAGCCACTGGATGCTGTCCAGCTTCAGCAGGAACGACAGCGAGGCGCTGAAGCGTTCAATACGCACGCGGTCCTGCGCCAGGCCGGCCTGCAGGCGGAGCGGCACCAGCTTGGACGGCGCGACGTTCAGCTCACTGCGCACGCGGCGCACGGCACTGATCACCGCCTTCAGCCATTCCACGTCGGCCTCGGCCTGGGCGAAATCGCCTTCGAACTCGGCGGCGGTCGGGTACGGGCGCAGCGACAGCGTGGTTTCGGTCAGGCCCAGGCGCGGGGCCAGCTGCTGCCACAGCTGTTCGGTGATGAACGGCGTGAGCGGGTGCAGCAGGCGCAGCAGCGCTTCCAGCACGTACAGCAGGGTGTGGCGGGTGCTTTCGGCGTCGGCGGCGTCTGCACCGTTCAGTGCCGGCTTGCTCAGTTCCAGGAACCAGTCGCAGAACGCGTTCCAGGCGAACTCGTACAGGCACTGCGCCAGCAGGTCGAAGCGGTAGGCGGCGAAATGGCCCTGCGCTTCGGCGGTGGTGGCGGCCAGGCGCGCGAGGATCCAGCGCTCGGCATCGGTACGCGGCTTCGGCACGCCGGTGAACGCAGCGCCTTCGGTGTTCATCAGGGCGAAGCGGCTGGCGTTCCACAGCTTGTTGCAGAAGTTCTTGTAGCCCTCGGCGCGGTTCATGTCGAACTTGATGTCGCGGCCGTGGGTGGCCAGCGCGGCGATGGTGAAGCGCAGCGCATCGGCACCGTGGGCAGCAATGCCGTCCGGGAATTCCTTGCGGGTGGCCTTTTCGATCTTCTCCACCATCTTCGGCTGCATCAGGCCGCCGGTACGCTTGGCGACCAGGTCGTCGATGGTGATGCCGTCGATGATGTCCAGCGGGTCGAGCACGTTGCCCTTGCTCTTGGACATCTTCTGGCCCTGGCCGTCGCGGATCAGGCCAGTGAAGTAGACGTCCTTGAACGGGATCTTTCCGACCAGGTTGTCGGTGGCCATGATCATGCGCGCCACCCAGAAGAAGATGATGTCGAAGCCGGTGATCAGCACCGACGATGGCAGGTAGCGGTCGAAGCCGCGCTCGGCCATGGCCTGCTCATTCGGCCAGCCCAGGGTGGAGAACGGCCACAGCTGCGAGGAGAACCAGGTCTCCAGCACGTCGCTTTCCTGGTTCAGCACCACGTCGCTGCCGAGGTTGTTCTTGGCGCGCACTTCGTCTTCGCTGCGACCGACATAGCAGCTGCCGGTGGCTTCGTCGAACCACGCCGGAATGCGGTGGCCCCACCACAGCTGGCGGCTGATGCACCAGTCCTGGATGTTGTTCATCCAGTGGCGGTAAGTGTTGATCCAGTTCGGCGGCACGAAGGCGATACTTCCGTCCTCGACCAGTTCCAGGCCACGCTTGGCCAGGTCGTCCATCTTCACGAACCACTGGTCGGTCAGGTACGGCTCGATCACCTGGCCGGTACGGTCACCGCGCGGCACCTGCAGCTTGTGCGCCTTTGTCTCGACCAGGATGCCGAGGTCTTCCAGTTCGGCCAGCACGGCCTTGCGCGCTTCATAGCGGTCCAGGCCCTGGAAGCGCTCCGGCGCGTTTTCGTTCAGCGCTGCCACCGGCGTGAACAGGTTGATCATCGGCAGGCTGTGGCGCACGCCCACTTCGTAGTCGTTGAAATCATGCGCCGGGGTGACCTTGACCACGCCGGTGCCGAACGCGCGGTCCACGTAATCGTCGGCGATCACCGGCACGCGGCGGCCGGTCAGCGGCAGCACCACCTGCTTGCCGATCAGGTGCGCATAGCGCTCGTCTTCCGGATGCACCATCACCGCCGTATCACCCAGCAGGGTTTCCGGGCGGGTGGTGGCCACCACCAGGTAGTCGCGGGTCTCGCGCAGGGTTTCCACGCCGTCGGCATCGCGCTCGACGTGTTCGTAGCTCAGGCCGTCATCGAGCGTGTAGGCGATCGACCACAGGAAGCCGTCTTCCTCGGCGCTCTCCACTTCCAGGTCGGAAATGGCGGTCTTCAGCACCGGGTCCCAGTTGACCAGGCGCTGGCCGCGGTAGATCAGGCCCTGCTCGTACCAGCGCACGAAGGCTTCGTTGACCGCCGCCGACGGCTGCGGGTCCATGGTGAAGGTGCTGCGCGACCAGTCGGCGGAGGTGCCGAGGCGGCGCATCTGGCGTTCGATGGTGTCGCCGGACTGCTGCTTCCACTCCCAGACCTTGCCGATGAAGCCTTCGCGGCCCAGCGAATCACGGGTCTCGCCCTTGCCTTCCAGCGCCAGGTTGCGGCTGACCACCATTTCGGTGGCGATGCCGGCGTGGTCGGTGCCGACCTGCCACAGCGTGTCGTAGCCGCGCATGCGGTGGTAGCGCACCAGCGCGTCCATCAGGGTCTGCTGGAACGCATGGCCCATGTGCAGCGTGCCGGTCACGTTCGGCGGCGGCAGCAGGATGGTGTAGGGCTCGCCCGTGCCGGACGGCTTGAAGTGGCCGGCCTTCTCCCAGGCCTCGTAGAGGTCGGTCTCGAAGGACGTCGGGTCGTAGCTGGAGGCGAGTTGGGTCATGCGGGGGAACCAGGAGGTAATCGTTGAAGGATCAGGGCGCGGCGGCGGCCCATCAAGGGACCGGGGCGCGCTTACATGTCGTGCTTGTTCAGGTCGTAACCGGCGGCCTTGTACTGGCGCCAGCGCTCGCGCAGCGGTTCGCGCGCTTCCGGATCGGCCGGAACCACTTCCAGCACGCGCTCGCACTGGCCCAGCCAGGGCTCGTCGCGCAGGTTGATCACCAGCGGACGCACCGGTGCCTCGGTGCCGGGCACGGCGATCAGCACCAGGGCTTCTTCCTCGTCCATGTCTTCGCCGGCAATCTGGTGCGGGATGTAGGCATCGTTGTCGAACGCCCACAGCAGTTCGTCCAGCTCCTCGGCCTGGGCCTGGTCGCGGGCCAGGACCAGGGTGAACAGCCCGGCGTCGTTGGCCTTGCGCGCCAGCTCGCAGACCAGGCGCAGGGGCTCGGTCAGGAAACGGGGCTTGGCGATCAGGTAGAAGTCGGCGCGGGGCATGGCAGGGTCCGGGTCAGGCAGGGTTCCGGCGGTGCCGGGCGAGGCCCGGGCCGGCGTCTGCCGGCCAGGGTCGGGTACGGCATCAGGCGCGGGCGGCCTGGTCCAGCAGCCACTGGCTCAGCAGGCCGACCGGGCGGCCGGTGGCCATGCCGCGCTTGCCTTCATCGCTGGCCACGCCGGCGATGTCCAGGTGGGCCCAGCGCTGGCCTTCGGCGAAGCGCGACAGGAAGCAGCCGGCGGTGATCGCACCGGCCCAGCGGCCGCCGATGTTGTAGACGTCGGCGAAGGTCGAATCCAGCATCGGCTGGTATTCGTCCCACAGCGGCAGGCGCCAGGCGCGGTCGAACACCTGCTCGCCGGCGGCCAGCAACTCGTTGGCCAGGTCGTCGTGCTTGCTCATCAGGCCGGCGGTCTGGTGGCCCAGGGCGACCATGCAGGCACCGGTCAGGGTGGCGACATCGACCAGCGCCGCCGGTTCGAAGCGCTGCGCGTAGGTCAGCGCATCGCACAGGATCAGGCGGCCTTCGGCGTCGGTGTTGCCCACTTCAATGGTTTTGCCCGACATCGAGGTGATCACGTCGGACGGGCGGTAGGCGTTGCCATCGATGGCGTTTTCAACGGCCGGCACCACCACCACCAGGTTCAGCGGCAGCTTGGCTTTGACCGCAGCGACGAAGGTGCCGATGACGTTGGCGCCACCGCACATGTCGTACTTCATTTCCTCGATGCCGCCCTGGGTCTTCAGGTTGACGCCACCGGTATCGAAGGTGATGCCCTTGCCGACCAGCACGTAGGGCTTGGCGTCGCCGCCATTGTTCCACTTCAGCACGACCAGGCGCGGGCGGTTGGCCGAGCCACGGGCCACGGCCAGCAGCGAGCCCATGCCCAGCGCTTCCATCTGGTGCTCGTCGAGGATCTCGGCTTCGGCACCGTCATGCTCGCCGGCGAACTTCACGCCCACCTCGGCCAGGTAGGCCGGGGTGCAGTAGTTCGGCGGCAGGTTGCCCAGCTCGCGGGCGAACTCGACACCGGCGGCGATGGCCTGGCCCTGGGCCAGGGCCTGCGCGTCGTCACCGGCGATGGCCAGCTGGGCCAGGCCGGCGTCGTCGGCCTTCTTCTTGCCCAGGGTGGCGGTGTAGCGGTAGGCGGCGTGATCGGCGGCGATCACCGCCTGGCGGATCGCCCAGGCCGCGTCGCGGTCCTTCACCGCCACTTCGGACAGGGTGAACAGTGCGCTGCGGGCAGCGCCGGCCTTCAAAGCACGCACGGCGTCGCCCACGGCCTTCAGGTACTGCGGCACGCCGAAGCGGGCGGCGTCGCCGAGGCCGACCACCAGCACGCGCGGCGCGCTCACGCCCGGCAGGTCGTGCAGCAGGGTGGTGGCGCCGGTCTTGCCGGACAGGTCGCCACGCTGGGCCAGGGCGGCCAGGCGGCCACCGCTGGCGGCATCCAGCGCCTGCGCGGCCGGGGTCAGGGTATGGTCGGCATACGCGCCGACCACCAGGCAATCAACGGTGGCGGCGGCCGGAGCAACGTGGTTCAGGGTGAATTCGAGGGCCATTGAGCAGATTCCATTGGCGAGTCCGTACAATCGCAGGCCGTTTACGCCCAGACAGTAGACTGGGCGGCACCGCGAACGAACCCCAGAGTTTAAACCACCGCCCCATGCTGAAGCTCGACCGATACCTGCTGGGCGATTTCGTCCAGAGTTTCCTGGCTACCCTGATCGTCCTGCTGGTGGTCAGCGTGGGCGGCGTGCTGGTGGACATCCTCGGCAACATCGCCGACGGGCGCCTGCCGGCCAAGCTGCTGTTCTCGCAGCTGGGCCTGCAGTTCATCGCCTACCTGCCGCTGATCCTGCCGCTGGCGCTGATGCTGGGCCTGCTGCTGGCCATCGCCCGCCTGTACCGCGACTCGGAGATGGCGGTCATCACCGCGATCGGGGTAGGCCCAAAGCGGCTGCTGCGGCCGCTGCTGATGCTGGTGGTGCCGGTGGTGCTGCTGGTCGGCGCCTGCTCGCTGTGGCTGGGCCCGTGGGCCGGCCGGGTGGCAGAGCAGATGGTCATCGAGGCCAACCGCAGCGTGCTGATGGCCGGCCTGGAGCCGGGCCGTTTCACGCCGCTGCCCAACGGCGGCGTGGTCTACCTGTCCTCGATCTCGCCCGACGGCACCCAGCTGGGCAAGGTGTTCCTGCAGCGGCAGAAGGATGATCGCCTGGAAGTGGTTTCGGCCAACAGTGGCCGCATGTACTTCGAGGGCACCCGCCAGCGCTTCCTGGAACTGGATGATGGCCACCAGGTGGAAGGGCCCGTGGCCGGTGGGCTCGACTACCGGCTGGCGACCTTCGCCCGCAATGACGTGGCCCTGCCCGACGGCGCACAGACCCGCACCGAGGACGACCCGGAACTGATGCCGACCCTGAAGCTGATCGGCGATGCGCGCCCGCAGGCGCAGGCGCAGCTGCACCGTCGCATCGCACCGCCGCTGATCGCGCTGGCGTTCGCCCTGCTGACCGTGCCGCTGGGCCGCAGTTCGCCGCGGCAGCAGCGCTATGGCCGCATGATGCTGGCCCTGATGGCCTACATGGTGGGTACCAACCTGATGTTCATCGGCAGTGGCTGGATTGCCAACGGCAAGATTCCGGCCGCGCTGGGCCTGTGGTGGTTGACGGTGCCGCTGCTGGCGCTGGCGATCTGGATGTATGCACGTGATGGCCGCCTGGGCCACCCGAAGGGAGCCCGCGCATGAGGCTGCGCCCGATGCGTTTCGACCTGTACCTGGGCCGGTCGGTGTTCACCACGGTGCTGCTGACCTGGGCGGTGCTGGTCGGCCTGGACGTGGTGATGGCCTTCTCCGGCGAGTTCAAGGACATCGGCAAGAACGGCTATACGCTGGGCCATGCCGCCGCCTGGGTGCTGTACACGGTGCCGCGCCGCGCCTACACGATGTTCCCCACGGCCGCGGTGATCGGCGCACTGATGGGCCTGGGCCAGCTGGCAGCGACCTCTGAACTGACCGCGCTGCGTGCACTGGGCCTGTCGCGCAAGCGCCTGAGCGTTTCGGTGGCGATCGCGCTGTCACTGCTGACCGCGGTGATGGTGCTCAGCGCCGAGACGCTGGGCCCCTGGGGCCAGGACCGCGCCGATGCGCTGAAGTCCAGCGCCAAGTGGGGCCGGGATATCGCGACCAGCCGCTACTCCGGCCTGTGGGCACGCGAAGGCGATACCTTCCTCAACGCGCAGAGCGGCGAGGAGCAGCTGGTCGGTGACAAGGGCACCCGCCTGATCCTGCGCGACGTGCGTCTCTACCGCATTGCCGGGAACGGAGGGATCGCCTCGTTGACCCATGCCGCCACCGCCGAGCACGACAAGGACGGCTGGGTGCTGACCGGGGTGCGTCGCGACACCTTCGGCGAGCGTTCGGCGACCCGCCAGGAAGTGGCGCGCGAGCCGTGGAACTCGAATCTCGATGCGGCGGCACTGGCTACCGGCATCGCCAAGCCGCGCAACCTGAGCGTTGCCGAGCTGAGCACCAGCATTGCCTACCGCCAGCGCAACGGGCTGGATGCGCGCGATTTCGAGGATGTCTACTGGAGCCGCTGGTTCTACCCGGTGAACGTGCTGGCACTGTGCCTGGCGGCGGTGCCGTTCGCGTTTGGTTCGCTGCGCAGCGGCGGCATGGGCAAGCGCCTGTTCCTGGGCATCCTGTTCGCGCTGGGCTTCTGGCTGCTGCAGCTGTTCTTCGGGCGCATGGCCGGCGCGTTGAAGTTCGACTACCGCATTGCCTATGCGTTGCCGCCGATCGTGATGCTGGCGGTGTCCGGACTGTTGTTCCGGCGCAAGTCGGGCTGATTCTGGTAGCGCGGGGCCATGCCCGGCGCTACCGGGGCAATCCACCGCTTCGGCATCCGTGCCAGGACCACCAGCGTCCCGGCCCAGCGTGCTGGATTCTGTAGAGCCGAGCCCATGCTCGGCTGCTTTTTGCGCACCGCCTGCCAGCCGAGCATGGGCTCGGCTCTACAGGTCGTGCATCACCGTTTCGGCATGCGCACCAGACGGGTGCCGCTGGCGCGGTCGTGCCAGGTCAGGCGTTGACGGTCGACCCACGCCCACCAGAATCCCAGCCCGCCCAGCAGCAGTGACAGCGTACCTACCGCAAAGCGCAGCCACAGCTGGTTGCGCCGCAGTGGCGTGCCATCGCTCGATTGCACTTTAAGCCGCCATGGACGCATGCCCAGCGTCTGTCCGCCGCGGCGCCAGCTGGCCGTGGCGTACCACCCCGTGATCGCCCAGCACACCGCCCACAGCAGCCACTGCCAGGCACTGAATGGCGCGATGTTCTCGCGTTGCGCGTGGCCGCTGAGGGTGTAGGCGAGGGTGAATAGTGTGCCGGCGAGCATCCACAGTGCCAGCACCGGCAGTGCGTCGTAGACCATTGCCAGCATGCGCCACAGCAACAATGCGCGCGGATGGGGCATTTCGGTAGCAGCGGCAGAGGCCGTGTCGGTGGCAGGCTGGGACATGCGTCGAGCATACGCAAAGCTGGCCGTGCCCGCAGTGGCCCCCGTATCCTGCACGCATGGCCCATGTTTCCACCCCCGCCGAACGCCGCCAGCTGGTCCAGCAACTGCCCGAACTGCGCGCCGACGACAGCGCACGCATCCAGCGCTTCCTTGATGCGATCTGGGCCGAGAACGGCCTGGCCCGCGCCACCCTCGACAGCTACCGGCGCGATCTGGAAGGGCTGGCGCGCTGGATGGATGGGCGCGACGGTGGCCTGGCCGGCATCGAGCGCCCCGGACTGTTCGAGTATCTGGCCTGGCGCACCCGGCATGGCTGGTCGCCGCGCAGCAATGCGCGCCTGCTGTCGGCGTTGCGGGCGTTCTTCGCCGATGGCGTGCGCCGCGGCGAACGCAGCGAGGATCCCAGCGCGCTGCTCGACCCGCCGAAGTTGCCACGGCTGCTGCCCAAGGCGCTGGCCGAAAGCCAGATCGACGCGCTGCTGGCAGCGCCCGATACCGACAGCGCATTGGGCCTGCGCGATCGCGCCATGCTGGAACTGATGTACGCCGCCGGCCTGCGCGTGAGCGAGCTGGTGCTGCTGCCCGCGACTGCGGTCAACCTGCGCCAGGGCGTGCTGCGGGTCACCGGCAAGGGCAGCAAGGAACGGCTGGTGCCGTTGGGCGAGGAATCCCAGCACTGGCTGGAGCGCTACCTGCAGCACTCGCGGCCGCAGCTGGTCGGGAAGGGCAAGGTGCAGGCGCTGGCCGATGGGCAGACGCCGTTGTTCATCGAGCCGTCGCTGCATGCGCTGACCCGGCAGGCGTTCTGGCACCTGGTCAAGCGCCATGCGCAGGTGGCCGGCATCGACCCGGCGCGGATCAGCCCGCACGGCCTGCGCCACAGCTTCGCCACCCATCTGCTCAACCGTGGTGCCGACCTGCGCGCGTTGCAGATGCTGCTCGGCCACAGCTCGCTGTCCACCACCCAGATCTACACCCTGGTAGCGCGCGAGCACCTGCAGAAGCTGCACGCCCGCCACCATCCGCGCGGCTGAGCAGGCCCCTGAATCCCGGCCACAAACCATGGGCGGTGCCGCTGTCCGGTACCGCCGGCTGTGTCAGAATCCAGGGTCTTCTTCTGTCGCGGATCATTCCATGCTCCGATTTGCCATCGCCGCCGTGTTCGGTGCGCTCAGCCTGACCGCCTGCGCCCAGCCGGCCCCGCCGGCCGCCAAGGCGCCTGCTGCTGCCGCTGCGGCCAAGGCCGCCCCCGCCGCCAACGCGTCGGCCGACCAGGCGGTACGTGCCGCGTTGACCGCGCTCAATCCCGGTTTCCAGGTGGATTACATCGGTGCCGCACCGTTCCCGGGCTTCCGTGAAGTGGTGGTCTCCGGCCAGCTCCTGTACGTGTCCGATGATGGCCGTTACCTGTTCCAGTCGCAGCCTTACGACACCCGTGCCAAGGGCCCGGCCAACAGCGAAGGCCTGCTCGGCTACCGCCGCGATCTGCTGGCCAAGGCCAACCATGGCGACCGCATCGTGTTTGCCGCACCGAACGCCAAGTACACCATCAGCGTGTTCACCGACATCGAATGCGGCTACTGCCGCAAGCTGCACCAGGACATCGCCGAGCTCAACCGCAACGGCATCTCCGTCGAGTACCTGGCATTCCCGCGCATGGGCCTCGGCAGCAAGGACTACACCGACATGATCTCGGTCTGGTGTGCGGCTGATCGCCGCCAGGCACTGACCAACGCCAAGCGCGGTGGCAGCGTGCCGGCCAAGAACTGCACCAACCCGGTGGCGATGCAGTACGCACTGGGCCAGCAGCTGGGCGTGAACGGCACGCCGGCGATCTTCGCGCCGGACGGCACCCAGCTGGGGGGCTACCTGCCGCCGGCACAGCTGCGTGCGGCGCTGGAAAAGCTGTCGGCCAAGCGCTGACGCGACCGACCTTGTTTCTGTAGAGCCGAGCCCATGCTCGGCTGATGTTTCCGCAGCCGAGCATGGGCTTGGCTCTACAGGTAGGAAGCCGGGGGAGCGCAGCACCCCCGGCTTTTTTCTTACTTCAGGCCATCACTGACCGCCTTGGTCAGCGTGCCCTGCGCATCGTCACCACTGAACTCCCAGACGAACGCGCCGCCCAGGCCCTGGGTCTTCACGTAGCCCATCTTGCGGGTGATGTTGGCCGGGGTGTCGAAGCTCCACAGCGTGCTGCCGTTGTAGATCCAGGTGGCACCTGCGGTGTTGTCGGTGTAGCCCGGCCACGCCAGGTTCTTCAGCACCTTCCAGTCTTCGATGCCGGCTTCATACGTGCCCGGGGCAGCGCCGGTCGCGGTCTGGTACAGGCCGTTGTTGGCGTTGGCCACACCGGTCCAGCCACGCCCGTAGTAGCCGATGCCCAGGTTGAGCTTGGCCGCGGGCACGCCGCGGCTGATGAAGGCTTCGATGGCGTCGTTGCTGTTGTACAGCTTCTGGTCGCCGGTGGACGGATCATTGGGCGAATCGAACAGCGCCGACTGGTGATTGGTCTTCGCATCCCACGCGCCGTGGAAGTCGTAGGTCATCACGTTGATGTAGTCCAGGTACGGGTGGTACGCGGCCGGATCGGTGACGCGGATCTTGTCGATGCCGGCGCCCACCGCCACCGTCAGCAACAGGCCCGGACGCACCGCATCGAGCTGGCGGCGGAACTCGGCCATCAGCGCGGTGAAGTTGGCGTTGTCTTCCGGCTTGCCGCATTCGATGCCGCAGGCCACCGGGTATTCCCAGTCGATGTCGATGCCGTCGAACACACCCAGCGCGGCACCGGCACCACCGGCACCGTCGGTCACTGGCAGATTGCCCTTGATGTACGCGTCGATGCACGAGGCGACGAAGGCCTGGCGGTTCTCCGGGCGCGCTGCGCTGGAGAAGCCGCGCGACCAGGTCCAGCCACCCAGCGAGATCAGTACCTTCAGGTTCGGGTACTTGGCCTTGAGCTGCTTGAGCTGGTTCCAGTTGCCGCGCAGCGGCTGGTCCCAGGTATCGGCGCTGCCGCTGACACTCTCGGCGGCACTGAAGGCCTTGGTGTAGTCGGCGAAAGCATCGCCACCGGCACCGCTGTTCGGATCCGAGGGTTGGGTGACGCCCACTTCGCAACGGTTGTTGCGCACGTTGCCGAACGCGTAGTTGATGTGGGTCAGGCGCGCGGCCGAACCGCTGCTGTCGATGTTCTTGACCCGGTAGTTGCGGCCGTAGATGCCCCACTGGGTGAAGTAACCGATGACCCGCTTGCCGGTGGTTCCGCCGTCGCCGGCCAGCGTGGTGGCGCTGATCTCGGTGCCCTGCGCTGAGGCATTGCCGGCATTGTCGCGGGCGCGTACGCGGTAGCGGTAGGTGGTGGATGCAGTCAACCCGCCATCGACGTAGCTGGCACTGGACGGTGAACCGACCAGGCTGCCGTTGCGGTACACGTCATAGCCGGCCACGCCGCTGCCACCGGTGTTGTCGGTGGACGGGCTCCAGCTGAGCGCGATGCTGTTGGCGGTACGGGTGCCGACCGCCAGCCCGCCCGGCACGCTCGGCGCGGTGGTGTCGCCGCTGGCGGCGTTGACGGTGATGGTGATGGTCGCCGTGCTGGTGGTGGCGTTGTTGTTGTCGGTGGCCACCGCGCGCAGGGTGTGGCTGCCGGCGCTGGCGTTGGCCCAGCTGGCCGCATACGGCGCACTGGTGGCCACGCCGAGCATGCTGCCATCGCGGAAGAACTCGACCTTGGCGACGCTGCCGTCTGGATCACTGGCGGTGGCGGTCACGTTCACCGTGCTGCCGGCACTGAAGGTGGCACCGTTGGCCGGCGAGGTCAGGCTGACCACCGGCGGCTGGTTGGCGCCGCCGCCATCGCAGGCGCCGAGGTTGGTGTAGTAGGGCGCGCCGGCCGGATGGTCCGGCGGCGCGTTCCAGATGTCCTGGTTCGCCCGATAGAGGACGCCTCCTTTCTGCAGGGTATCGCCGGCCCGGTAGATCTTGGCCTGGTCCCATTCGGCCACCCCGGCACAGCTGGCGGCCTGCGCCAGGCCGGGCAGGACGGCGGCACCGGCGGCCAAGGCAAGCAGCCAGGCCAGGCGGCGGGGACGACAGCTTCGGGTCGAACGTTCGGCACTGCGCACAATCGGGTCGTACATGGGTAAGTCTCCGATCAAAGGGCGCGCGGGCCCCGATGGCGCCGCGCGTGACGCAGGTCCGGGCATCGCCGGGGAAGGCGACGGAGGGGCCGGACGGAGGTACCTGGGAGGCCGGGGAGAGAGTCCGGCGCCAGGTAGGGACAACGTTGTCATCAATCGTGTGGTCAATCCGTGAGCAAGCGCATGGTTCGGGGAATCGGGCGGAGAGCGCGCTGCGCGCGGTCGGCGGCCATCGGCGGAGCCCCTCGTGGCTGGGGCTTTCCGCGAACAGCGGATTTCTGGGGGTTGGCCGGGCGGGTGGGCTGCGCAGGGGACGCTGCAAGTACGTCCATGTAAGCTCGGTCGCCGCATCCATGCGGCTCACGCCCCTGCGCAGCCCACCCGCCCGGCCACGGACAGGTTCCTGCGCGGCCAGCCACGAAAGACAGAAGAAAAAACAAAGGCAAAAGCCGGTCGCTGCGCTCTTCAATGCCTGATTTCTGACATTTCCTGGGTGCCGGCCAGCGGCCGGCACTACCGGGGAGCATTCACGCATGGCCGCAGATCGCGGAAATCTGTCGGGGGCGGGGTGGTGGGGGCCAGCAGGACCGTTGGCGCCATGGATGGCGCCATCGAGCCCCCATGGATGGGTTTACGGCGTGTCCTGCTGGCCCCCACCGCCCCGCCAGCCCACAGGAAGCCAGCTCTTGCTGTTGCTGTTGCCGTTGCCCTGGCCTCGGCGGGTGCCGGGCGCCGCCCGGCCAGAGCCCTTCCCCCGCTTCCGGTACAATGTCGGGCCCGTTTCCCAACTACGGTTCCCCGGACATGATGGTCCTCGAGGGCGCGCCCGCCCTGTCGCCGTTCCGCCGCGAACGTCTTGAATCCCGCCTGCAGTCCATCGCTCCCTCCCTGCGCATCAGCGGTGCCTGGCACGTCTACTTCGTGCAGCCCGAAGGCAGCGCCGCCCCCGACCTGACCACGCTGTGCCGCATCCTCGAAGCGGCGCCGCAGGCCGAAGCCGTGGCCGAAGGCGCAGTCAGCCGCATCGTGGTGCCGCGCCTGGGCACGCTGTCGCCGTGGTCGAGCAAGGCCACCGAACTGGTCCGAGGTGCCGGCCAGCCGGTCAGCCGGGTCGAGCGTGGCCTGCGCATCGACGTGCAGGGTTGGCCGGCCGATGCCGCCGCCCAGCAGGCGCTGGTCAAGGCGCTGCACGACCCGATGACGCAGTCCGTGCTGGAGACCGTGGAACAGGGCCAGGCGCTGTTCTCGGCACCGGCCCGGGGTGAACTGGAGCGCGTGCCGGTGGACCAGCTGGAGGCCGCCAACCAGCGCCTCGGCCTGGCCATGGCCCAGGACGAGATCGACTACCTGCGCGAGCGTTTCACTGCGCTGGGCCGGTCGCCGTCGGACGTGGAACTGATGATGTTCGCGCAGGCCAATTCCGAGCACTGCCGCCACAAGATCTTCAACGCCAGCTGGACCATCGACGGCCAGGAGCAGGACCGCTCGCTGTTCCGGATGATCAAGAACACGCACCAGCAGACCCCGCAGCACACGCTCAGCGCGTACAGCGACAACGCCGCGGTGATTGAAGGCCATCCGGCGTCGCGTTACCGCCCGGATCCGGCCAGCGGCGAGTACCGCCGCGAGCCGCAGGTGCCCAGCGCGTTCCAGATCAAGGTGGAAACGCACAACCACCCGACCGCGATCGCGCCATTCCCGGGCGCCTCGACCGGTGCCGGTGGCGAGATCCGCGACGAAGGCGCGACCGGCCGCGGCGGCAAGCCCAAGGCCGGCCTGACCGGCTTCTCGGTTTCGCACCTGCGCATTCCGGAACTGCCGCAGCCGTGGGAGGCGCCGCGCGCGCTGAACCCGCGCATGGCACCGGCGCTGGAAATCATGACCGACGGCCCGCTCGGTGGCGCGGCGTTCAACAACGAGTTCGGCCGCCCGAACCTGCTCGGCTACTTCCGCAGTTTCGAACTGCCCGAAGGCGCCGATCTGGTGCGCGCCTACGACAAGCCGATCATGCTGGCCGGTGGCCTCGGCGCGATCGACCGCGTGCAGGTCGACAAGATCCCGCTGCAGGCCGGTGATGCGGTCATCGTGCTGGGTGGCCCGGCGATGCTGATCGGCCTGGGCGGCGGTGCCGCCAGTTCGGTGGCCTCCGGTGAAAGCGCCGAGGACCTGGACTTCGCCAGCGTGCAGCGCGACAACCCGGAAATGGAACGCCGCTGCCAGGAGGTCATCGACCGCTGCGTGGCGATGGGCGCCGACAACCCGATCAAGTTCTTCCACGATGTCGGCGCAGGTGGCCTGTCCAATGCCATCCCCGAACTGCTGCACGACTCCAGGGTCGGCGGCGTGATCGATCTGGGCAAGGTGCCCACCGATGATCCGTCGCTGTCGCCGATGCAGCTGTGGTGCAACGAATCGCAGGAACGCTACGTGCTGGGCGTGGCCCAGGAGCGCCTGGCCGAGTTCGCCGCGCTGTGTGCTCGTGAGCGCTGCCCGTTCGCTGCAGTTGGCGTGGCGACCGCCGAGGAACATCTGGTGGTGGCCTATGGCGCCGTGCCGGGCCACACCCCGGCCGACGCACCGATCGACCTGCCGATGGACGTGCTGTTCGGCAAGCCGCCGAAGATGCACCGCGACACTGCGCACCCGCCGGCACCGCGCTGGCCGGCGCTGAAGACCGGTGGCCTGGATCTGCAGGAAGCAGGCCTGCGCGTGCTCGCGCACCCGACGGTCGCCTCGAAGAACTTCCTGGTCACCATCGGTGATCGCAGCGTCGGTGGCCTGACCGCACGCGAACAGATGGTCGGTCCGTGGCAGCTGCCGGTGGCCGACGTGGCGATCACCCTGGCCGACTTCGACGGCGTCGCCGGCGAAGCGATGTCGATCGGCGAGCGCACCCCACTGGCCCTGCTCGATGCGGCTGCTTCGGCACGCATGGCGGTGGGTGAAGCGCTGACCAACCTGTGCGCGGCGCCGGTCGATGCGCTGGATGAGATCAAGCTGTCGGCGAACTGGATGGCCGCGGCCGGCCACCCGGGCGAAGACGCACTGCTGTACGACGCGGTGAAGGCAGTGGGCATGGAGCTGTGCCCGCAGCTGGGCATCAGCATCCCGGTGGGCAAGGACTCGTTGTCGATGCAGGCGCAGTGGCACGACCAGGGTGAGGCGCACAAGAGCGTGTCGCCGGTGTCGCTGGTGATCTCGGCGTTCGCGCCGGTGGCCGACGTGCGCCAGCAGCTGACCCCGCTGCTCGACCGGGAGGTGGACAGCGAGCTGTGGCTGATCGGCCTGGGGGCCGGCAAGCAACGCCTGGGTGGTTCGATCCTGGCCCAGGTGCATGCCGACCACAGCGAACTGCCGGCCTTTGCCGGTGCCGCCCCGGACCTGGACGATCCGCAGCGCCTGCGGGGTTTCTTCGAACTGATCCGCGATGCGCGCCAGTCCGGCCTGCTGCTGGCCTATCACGACCGCAGCGACGGCGGTGCCTTCGCCGCGTTGTGCGAAATGGCCTTCACCTCGCGCCTGGGCCTGGACATCACCCTCGATGCCTGGGGTGACGATCCGTTCCGCAGCTTGTTCAACGAAGAACTGGGTGCGGTGGTGCAGATCGCACGCGAAGACCGCGCCGCGTTTGCCGACCTTGTCGAACGCCATGCATTGACCGAATGCGCGCAGCGCATCGCCAAGCCGACCACCGCACCGGTGGTGCGCGTGTCGCTGGGTGGCGAAAACCTGGCCGAATGGCGCTGGGAAGCGTTGTTCGACGCGTGGTGGTCGGTTACCCACGCGATGCAGAAGCGCCGCGACAATCCGGCCAATGCCGACGCAGAGCGCGAGGTGGCACGTGCCTTCAACGCACCGGGCCTGAAGCCTAAGCTCAGCTTCGATCTCAACGAAGACGTGGCCGCACCGTTCATCAGCAGCGGTGCGCGCCCGCGCGTGGCCGTGCTGCGCGAGCAGGGCGTCAATGGCCAGATCGAAATGGCCAACGCCTTCGAACGCGCCGGCTTCCGCGCCTTCGACGTGCACATGAGCGACCTGATCGAAGGCCGCGTGGCGCTGCAGGACTTCACCGGCCTGGTGGCCTGTGGTGGCTTCAGCTATGGCGACGTGCTCGGTGCCGGCCGTGGCTGGGCTACCTCGATCCTGGAGCGCAGCGCACTGCGTGATGCCTTCGCGGCGTTCTTCGCACGCGAAGACAGCTTCGCGCTGGGCGTGTGCAATGGCTGCCAGATGATGAGCCAGCTGAAGAACATCATTCCGGGTGCCGAGCACTGGCCGCAGTTCCGCCGCAATGCCAGCGAGCAGTTCGAAGCCCGTACCGCACTGCTGGAAGTGGTGGAGTCGCCGTCGATCCTGCTGCGTGGCATGGCCGGCTCGCGCCTGCCGGTGGCGGTGGCGCATGGTGAAGGCCAGGCAGTGTTCGACACGGCCGTCGACCAGGCCGCGGCCCGCGTCTCGCTGCGTTACATTGATGGCCATGGCAACGTTGCCAGCCAGTATCCGCTGAATCCGAATGGTTCGCCGGATGGCATCACCGGCCTCACCAGCAGCGACGGCCGGGTCACCATCATGATGCCGCACCCCGAGCGCACCCCGCGCGCGCTCAACATGAGCTGGGCGCCGGCCGAATGGCAGGGTGATTCGCCGTGGATGCGCATGTTCCGCAACGCACGGGTGTGGTGCGGCTGATCGCAGCATTGCGCGCACGGCGCAATGCCATCGCGTATGGAAAACCCGCCGCGTTGCCGGCGGGTTTTTCTTTGCGCGCGCGAAACCCTTGTCGCGTCCGCTAGTTACATCGGTTTTCATGCGCCAGCAGTTCGTCACGTGTGCATAACGAAGTTCTTTTATAAACACGCGAAATGGTGAACTGCTTCACGGCAATAGGATTTGCCGTGTCAAAGTCTTGACGATCTGCAAAGTTGCCGTTAACACTTGAAGCCCGTTTCAGAATCATTCATTTCGCAGTAACCGCTTGGCGCATGCGCTCGGGTTTCTGTCGCTGCGCGCCGTTCGGCATTACCCGCAGTAAATCACGCGAATAGACGCCCCCAGGGGACGCTGGGCCAGAAGGCTCGGCGATGGCGTCGCTTTGCCCAAAACCAGTCCAATCAGGAGCCGTACCGATGAATCGGATTTATCGCAAGGTCTGGAACAAAGCATTGGGTCAGTTGGTGGTGGCCTCGGAGCTGGCCTCCTCCGACAGCAGCGGTGGTGTTGTCGACCAGCGCCGCGATACGACACAGGCCACGCCCGCGCTGTTGGCGGTGGCACTGGGCCTGGTATTGGGATTGGGCATGAGCAGTTCCGCCGCTGCACAGTCGGTGCAGATCGGTGGCAGCGCCACCTGTGTGGCACTCAGCGGCAAGCTGCTGGAAAAGTGCCTGGTTGAAGGCACGGCCAGTGCCAAGGGCAGCAACGCGGTGGCGATCGGTGGCAACAGCAGCGCCAGTGCAGCCAACAGCGTTGCGCTGGGCGCAGGCTCCAAGGCTACGCGCGCCAACACGGTGTCTGTCGGCGATGCCGGCAAGGAACGGCAGATCACCAACGTGGCCGCCGGTACCCAGGCCACCGATGCGGTGAACAAGGGGCAGCTGGATGCGCAGGCGCGCGCCACGCAGGCCGCGCTGGCGGATGTCGCCGCAGCTGGGGACCGCTACTTCAAGGCTGATGGCGCAGGTGATGACAGCGACGCGGCCAAGATCGACGGGCAAGGCGCGGTAGCCGCCGGTGCCGGCGCCCAGTCCTTGGCCAATGCCACCACCGCCATCGGCACCCAGGCCATTGCCGCCGGTCTCGGCGCCAGTGCGTTCGGACAAGGCGCATTGGCGATCGGCGATGCCAGCGTGGTGGTCGGGCAGAGCGCCGCAGCGTTCGGTCTCGGTGACACCGCCGTTGGCGCCAGCGCCTATGCCGCCAGCGAGAACGGCGCGGCCACCGCGCTGGGTGCGTTGTCCGAAGCAAGCGCCGACGGCGCCACTGCCGTAGGTGGTGGCGCTGTGGCGATGGGCCCAGGCAGTTCCGCGCTGGGTCGAGGCGCCACTGCCGCAAACGAAGCCTCGATTGCGGTGGGTGCATTCAGTACCGCCGTGGGCGAATACAGCACCGCACTGGGCTCCAATTCGGCGGCGGTTGCCACCGGCAGCGTGGCGCTGGGCGCAGGCTCGCTGGCCGACCGTGTCGATACGGTGTCCGTCGGTGCGACCGAGTACGGCCTGACCCGGCAGATCACCAGCGTTGCGGCAGGTACTGAAGATACCGACGCGGTCAATGTCGGCCAGCTGAAGGACGTGGCTACCGTGGCCGATGCCACCGCCAAGCGGTTCCAGGCTACTGGCAGCAGCAACAGCGATGCCGGCGCGCTGGCCGAAGGTGACGAGGCACTGGCGGCCGGCGAGGCGGCCAACGCCATCGGCAACGGCGCCACCGCTGTGGGCGCGGGCGCCAACGCCATTGCGCAGAACGCGACCGCCGTGGGCAACAACGCACTGGCCTCGGGCCAGAACAGTGCCGCGTTCGGCAACAACGCACAGGCCAACGGCCCGGGCAGCGTCGCCGTCGGTGGTGCCGCTGTCGATGCCGATGGCAATCCGCTGATCACCAGTGGCGGCGTACCGGTGGAAACCGGCGCCACCAGTGCCGGTGTCGGTGGCACCGCGGTGGGCGCCAGTGCCGAAGCCAGCGGCTTTGCGGCGTCGTCCTACGGGGTAGGTGCCTATGCCGCCGGCGCGCAGGCATCCGCGTTCGGTGCGGTCGCCAACGCCATCGGTGATTACTCCACGGCGCTGGGTACGCAGAGCAACGCCACCGGCACCAGCAGCGTGGCCATCGGTGGCCCGGCCGACCTGATTCCCGGCCTGGGTTTCTTCGTGCAGACCCAGGCCGGCGGCGAAGCGGCGACAGCCGTCGGTGCCGGTGCCATCGCAAGCGGTGACCGCGCGGTGGCCAACGGCAGCCTGACCGAAGCCTCCGGTGCGGAATCCACCGCCGTCGGCTACTTCGCTTACGCCCCGGGTGAGAATGCCAGCGCACTCGGCGCGCAGACCTGGGCCAGCGGCGCACAGAGCACGGCCGTCGGGTACTACGCCACCGCGCGTGGCGCCAACAGCGTCGCGCTTGGCGCGAATTCCGAAGCGGTGCGCGCCAACAGCGTGGCCGTCGGCAGTGCCGGCAACGAACGGCAGATCACCAGCGTCGCTGCCGGCAGCGAAGCCACCGATGCAGTGAACAAGGCGCAGCTGGACGCCGTGGCCAGTACCGCGGACAACACCGCGCGCTTCTTCCAGGCCCAGCCGGAAGCGGGCAGTGATGCCGGTGCGCTGGCCGAGGGCGAAGGCGCGGTGGCGGCCGGTTCGTCGAGCAATGCGATCGGCGCCGGTGCGGTTGCACATGGCGCTGCAGCGTCGGCGATCGGTGATGACAGCGTGGCGGTGGGTCGCAACAGCAGCGCCACCGGCAACGGCGGTGTTGCCATCGGTGGCCTCGGCCAGGCCTACGACGAGTACAACCAGCCGATCATCGGTGCCGATGGCACGGCGCAGCAGGTAGGCACCACCGCCGTCGCCAACGCCACCGCAGTGGGCAGCGGCGCACAGGCCACCGGCGCCGCCAGCAGCGCCTTCGGCAATGCGGCCAAGGCCAGCGGGGACAACAGCTTCGCTGCTGGCGGCACGTCGCGTGCAACCGGCAGCTATGCGGTCGCGGTTGGTGACAGCGCCTTCGCCAGCAGCGATGACAGCACCGCGGTAGGGGGTTACAGCTGGGCGACGGCCAGTGGCGCAGCAGCGTTCGGTTCGGGTGCGTGGGCCACCGCCACCAACGCGTCGGCCTTTGGCAACGCGGCCTGGGCCAGTGGCAGCGGCGCAACCTCCATCGGCTACAACAGCTGGGCCAATGGGGCCAGTTCCACTGCGGTCGGCCGCGGTGCATTCGGCTATGGCGACAACAGCGTGGCACTGGGCTTCCAGGCGCTGGGCAACAGCATCAACAGCATCGCCATCGGTACCAATACGGTGGCCGGCGGCGAAAGTGCGATCGCATTGGGCGCCGGCAGCAACGCCAGCGCCAGCAATGCTGTCGCGCTCGGTGCCGGTTCGGTTGCCAGCCGTGCACGCACGGTGTCGGTGGGCAGCAGCGGCAACGAACGCCAGGTCACCAACGTCGCTGCCGGTACCCAAGCCACGGACGCGGTGAACAAGGCACAGCTGGATGCAGTGGCGACCACCGCCACCACCACCAGCCGCTTCTTCCAGGCCAGCGGCAACGGCGACGACGTGACTGGTGCCCTGGTGGACGGTGACAACGCGCTGGCCGCCGGTGATGCGGCCAACGCCATCGGCAACGGCGCCACCGCGCTCGGCAGTGGTGCCAATGCGCTGGCCAACAACGCGCAGGCGATCGGCTTCAACGCGCTGGCCAGCGCCGCCAACGCCAGCGCCGTCGGTGCCAACGCGCAGGCCACCGGTGAGTACGCCACCGCACAGGGCGCGGAAAGCGAAGCCAGCGGCGAGCAGAGCGCGGCGTTCGGCGCGGCCAGCGTTGCCAGTGGCGCCGGAAGCACTGCCAATGGCGTTCTGTCCGAAGCGTCCGGTGAAGAGGCCGTAGCCGTGGGCTACTTCAGCAATGCCAGCGGCGATGCGGCCACCGCTGTCGGCAGCGAGAGCGTGGCCAGCGGCACCGCGTCGGCAGCGCTCGGCATCGGTGCAGAAGCGACCGGTGGCTACAGCACCGCCATCGGTGGCTATGCGCAGGCCTCGGCGTTCAACGCCACCGCCTTCGGCAACTTCGCCAATGCCTCCGGTTCCAACAGTGTGGCAGTGGGTGGCGATGCGGAAGCCTCCGGTGCCTACAGCACGGCCACCGGCCAGGGCAGCCTGGCCACCGGCACCAACAGTGTTGCCGTCGGCGGTTCGCTGTTCGGCGTGCTGGCCACCGAAGCATCGGGCAACTACTCCACCGCCGTCGGTGGTGGCGCCTGGTCCGGTGGCATCAACAGCACCGCACTGGGCAACGCCGCCGAATCGCGCGCGGCCAACAGCGTGGCGCTGGGTGCCGATTCGATCGCCGACCGCGACAACACCGTGTCGGTGGGCGGTGGTGGCAATACCCGCCAGATCACCAACGTGGCTGCTGGCACGCAGGGCACTGATGCGGTCAACAAGAACCAGCTCGACGCCGTAGCCGCTGCAGCGGAAAAGACCAGCAGGCAGTTCCAGGCCAGTGGCAACGCCGATGGTGAAACCGGCGCCCTGGTTGAGGGCGACAACGCGTTGGCCACCGGTGATGCGGCCAACGCCATCGGCAACGGCGCCACCGCACTCGGTAGCGGCGCCAATGCGCTGGCGGCCAACGCCACGGCGGTGGGCCTCGATGCGCTGGCCACCGGCGACAACGCCGCAGCGTTGGGCAGTGCCGCACAGGCCACCGGCGAAGACAGCCTTGCGCTCGGCACCGGCGCCAGCGCCAGCGAGCTGGGTGCCAGTGCCGTGGGTGCGCGTGCACAGGCCAGTGGTGCATACAGCACCGCGACCGGCACTGAATCCAACGCCAGCGGCACGCAGGCACTGGCCAGCGGCTTCCGCAGCGCCGCCTCGGCCGATGGCACCACCGCCGTCGGTGGCTATGCCGAAGCAAGCGGACGCCTCGGCACCGCGTTGGGCTATGGCTCGGCGGCCAGTGGTGCCAACACCACGGCAGTCGGCTTCGGCGCTGCCGCGGCCGGTACCGGTGCCGTGGCGGTAGGTCAGTCCAGCGAGGCCAGTGGCGAGGAGAGTGTGGCCATTGGTGGCAGCACCTTCTTCGGCTTGATCCCGTCGCGTGCCAGCGGCACTGGTGCAGCGGCATTCGGTGCGGGTGCGTGGGCGACCGAAGACTACGCGACCGCGATCGGCTGGAACTCGTGGGCGGATGCGGCGGATGCCACTGCGCTGGGTGCCGGTGCCACCGCCAGTGGGTTGAACAGCGTGGCGCTGGGCGCCGGCTCCAAGGCCGAGCGCGACAATACCGTGGCTGTGGGAACCGCGGGCGGTGAGCGCCAGGTGACCCATGTTGCAGCCGGCACTGAAGCCACCGATGCGGTGAACAAGGGCCAGCTGGACGCGGTGGCCAGCGTTGCCGACAAGACCAGCCGCCAGTTCCAGGCCAGCGGCAATGCCGATGGCGAAGCAGGCGCACTGGTGGAGGGTGACAACGCGCTCGCCGCTGGCAATGCGGCCAATGCAATTGGCAACGGCGCTACCGCGTTGGGTAGCGGCGCAACGGTGGTCGCTGCCAATGCCACGGCGGTCGGCGTCGACGCACTGGCCACGGCCGAGCAGAGCGTGGCCATCGGCAGCGGTGCCAGCAGCACCGCAGACAGTGCCGTTGCGCTGGGTGCACAGAGCAGTAGCGGCGGCGCCGCCAGCATTGCGATCGGCGCGCAGTCGCAGTCGCAGGGCATCGGGGCGACCGCTGTCGGCGGCATGGCCGAGGCCGCCGGCCTTGCGGCTACCGCAGTGGGCTACGGCGCGATCGCCGATGGCCGCGAAACGACCGCAGTCGGCAACTTCGCGCAGGCCAGCGGCTGGCGCGCCACGGCGTTTGGTGCAGGTGCCAGCGCCGGCTTCTTCGGCACCGCCGTAGGCAGTGCTGCGCAGGCCGCCGATGTTTCCACGGCGGTGGGCCAGGGCACCATCGCGCAGATCGCCGGCGCCGGCTTCGGCGTGCAGGCAAAGGCCGGCGAGTACGGCACCGCTCTGGGCAACAACGCCGCCACCGGGTTGAACGGCGTGGCGGTCGGCTTCAACGCACTGGCCGGACAGGATGCCGCCAGCGCCAGCGCCGGCCAGTTCACTACCGCCATCGGCAGTGAAGCGTGGGCCACCGAAGATGGCGCCACCGTGGTCGGTTACAACAGCTATGCGCAGGCCAGCAACGCGACGGTGCTCGGCAGCAACACCTGGACCACCAAGGACGCCGGTAACAGCGTCGCGTTGGGCGCGGGCTCGCTGGCCGACCGCGCCAACACGGTGTCGGTGGGTGCTGCGCAGGAGTGGGTCGATGCCGCCGGCGTCACCCACAGCGCGATCAACCGCCAGCTCACCAATGTCGCGGCGGGTACGCAGGCCACCGATGCGGTGAACAAGGGCCAGCTCGATGCAGTGGCCGCCACCGCCGATGCGGTCGGCCAACGCTTCAAGGCCAACGGTTCGGGTACCGCCAGTGCCACCGGCACCGATGCCGTGGCCATTGGCGGCAACGCCAACGCCAGTGGCGGCCGCAGCAATGCGTTGGGCAGCGGTGCCGCGGCCATCGGCAATGCGACGCTGGCACTGGGTGCCAACAGCGGCGCCAGCGGCAACAACTCGGTGGCATTGGGTGCCGGTTCGCGCGCGCTGGAGGCCAACGTGGTCTCGGTCGGCGGTGGCAACGGCACCGCCGGTCCGGCCACGCGGCGCATCGTCAACGTCGCCGACGGCCGCATCGCTGCCGGCAGCACCGATGCGATCACCGGCTCCCAGCTCAACGTCACCAACCAGCGGGTGGGAGCAGTGGAAACCCGCGTGGGTGACTTCGACTCGCGCATCGCGACGGTCGAGACCACGGCGGCCAGTGCGGTCGGCTACGACGACGCCAGCCGTGACCGACTGACCCTGTCCGGTTTCCAGGGCACCACCATCGACAACGTCGGTGCCGGCAGCATCGCCGCCGGTAGCCGCCAGGCGATCAACGGCGGGCAGCTGTTCCAGTCGCTAAGTGATGCCGCCAGCTTCCTCGGCGGTGGCGCCAGCGTCGGCATGCAAGGCGTGTTCGTGGCACCGAACTATGTGATCCAGGGCGCTACCTACAGCAACGTCGGCGATGCGCTGGGCGCGCTGGACCGCAAGGTCAGCGAGATCGACCGTCGCACCGCCGGTGGCACGCGTGCCGGAACCGCCAGCCTGCGCGCGATGAGTGCCTCGCTGGATGACAGCCCGCTGGCCAGCGCCGCGGATGCGCGTGCAACAGCCGATGCAGCACCGGCCGGCACCGCGCGGGTGCAGGGCACGCCGACGGCCGCCGCGGCGGGTGCTGGCATTCCGGTCGGGACCCCGGCGACCGGCGCCAATGCGGTGGCCATGGGCGAGGGCGCCGTCGCCAGCGGCGCGTCGTCCACCGCCGTCGGCCAGGGTGCCAGTGCCACGGCTGCCAACGCCGTGGCACTGGGCCAGGGTTCGGTCGCTGATCGTGCCAACACCGTGTCGGTCGGCAGCGAAGGCAACGAACGCCAGGTCACCAACGTCGCCGCCGGCACCACCGCCACCGACGCCGTCAACAAGGGCCAGCTGGACCGTGGCGTGGCCACGGCGAACAGCTACACCGACAGCCGCGTCCAGGCCGTCGCCGACAGCTTCGATGTGTTCAAGGGTGAAATCGATGGACGCCTGCGCCACATGGACCGCCGCATCGACCGCCAGGGTGCGATGAGTGCGGCGATGCTCAACATGGCCACCAGTGCCGCCGGTATCCGCACCCAGAACCGGGTCGGCGTCGGCATCGGTTTCCAGGGCGGCGAGTCGGCGTTGTCGCTGGGCTACCAGCGTGCGATCAGCGATCGCGCCACGGTTACCTTCGGCGGTGCCTTCAGCAGTGACGACAGCTCGGTTGGCGTCGGTGCCGGCTTCGGCTGGTAAGCCAAACCACTGCGCCGGCGGCCACCCACGCCGGCGCCAAACCTGCAAACAGGGCCTGGGGGGAGGTCACGGCAATCCCGGCTGGGCCGGCCGGGAGTCGTCAAGGAATGATGGCCGCAGTGTTGGTTCGATCCATGACCCAGAAGAGGAATTCGACGTGATCAAGAAGCAGAACCTTCGCATCAATGTGCTTGCCGCCGCCGTGCTGTCGATGACCGCCGTCGGTGCCGTCCACGCCGCCGGGTTGCCGACCCGTGAACCGGTGCGCCAGGCCAGCACCGCCGAGCCGGGCACCCAGCGCATCATCGTCAAGTACCGTGCCGGCACCGCTGCGGCGGGCGACCGGTCGGCCAAGCTGTCCACCGTGCAGTCCGCGCTGACCCGCGCCAGCCTGTCCGGTGGCACTACCCGCGCCAGCGCGCTCGGCCCGCAGGTCGTGCGCAGGCTGGGCGTCGGTGCCGACCTGATCCGCCTGCAGGGGCGCCTGGCGCCTGCCGAACTGCAGCGCGTGCTGAAGGAACTGAAGGCCGATCCGTCCGTGCAGTACGCCGAGGCCGATGTGAAGCTGCGCCGTACCGAGCTGCGTGCCGGTGGCGTGCAGCCGGCGCTGGCGCCGAATGATCCCTACTACCAGCAGTACCAGTGGCACCTGCACAACGCCACCGGCGGCATCAACGCACCGTCGGCGTGGGATGTATCGCAGGGCGAAGGCGTGGTGGTGGCGGTACTCGACACCGGCATCCTGCCGCAGCACCCGGACCTGGTCGGCAACCTGCTGGAAGGCTACGACTTCATCAGCGATGCCGAGACGTCGCGCCGTGCCACCAACGATCGCGTGCCGGGCGCGCAGGACTATGGCGACTGGGTCGAGAACGACAACGAGTGCTACACCGGCTCCGTCGCCGAGGACAGTTCCTGGCACGGTACCCATGTGGCCGGTACCGTGGCCGAGCAGACCAACAACGGCGTCGGCATGGCCGGTGTCGCGCACAAGGCCAAGGTGCTGCCGGTCCGCGTGCTCGGCAAGTGCGGTGGCTACCTTTCCGATATAGCCGACGCCATCACCTGGGCCTCCGGCGGCACGGTGGCCGGCGTACCCGCCAATGCCAACCCGGCCGAAGTCATCAACATGAGCCTCGGCGGCAGCGGCAGCTGCGACGGGACCTACCAGGAAGCGATCAATGGCGCGATCTCGCGTGGCACCACGGTGGTCGTGGCGGCCGGCAACGAGACCGACAACGCCTCCAAATACCGTCCAGCCAGTTGCGACGGCGTGGTGACCGTCGGCGCCACCCGCATTACCGGCGGCATCACCTACTACTCCAACTACGGCACCCGCGTGGACCTGTCCGGTCCGGGTGGTGGTGGCAGCGTCGACGGCAATCCCGGCGGCTACGTCTGGCAGTCCGGTTCCGATGCGGCCACCACGCCGGAGTCGGGCAGCTACAGCTACATGGGCATGGGCGGCACGTCGATGGCCTCGCCGCACGTGGCTGCCGTCGCTGCACTGGTGCAGAGCGCGCTGATCGCCAAGGGCAAGGATCCGCTGGCCCCCGCCGCGATGCGCACCCTGCTGAAGGAAACCGCGCGTCCGTTCCCGGTCAGCATCCCGGCTGCCACTCCGATCGGCACCGGCATCGTCGATGCCAAGGCGGCGCTGGCAAAGGCGCTGGAAGAGCCGTGCACCGAGAACTGTGGACCGGTGGCGACGCCGCTGACCAACAAGGCCGCCGTGGGGGGGCTGAACGGCACGGCCGGCAGCAGCCGCCTGTACAGCTTCGAGGCAGCCGCTGGCAAGCAGCTCAGCGTGATCACCTACGGTGGCACCGGCAACGTGTCGGTCTACATCGCCCAGGGTCGCGAGCCGAGCGCCAGCGACAACGATGGCAAGTCGACCCGTCCCGGCACGTCCGAAACGGTACGGGTGAACAAGCCGGTGGCAGGCACCTACTACATCAAGGTAGTGGGCGAAGCGGCCTACAACGGCGTGAGCATCCTCGCCACGCAGTAAGCCTGACGTGTCGTAGTTGAACGGCCGAGGCCCGTCATCCTGTGTGACGGGCTTCGTCTTTTTACGAAAGCTGGCCGCAGGGCGGCGGAAATCATGGCTTAACTGCTAAAGTCGGTCCGATTGACAGGAGAGTCACGTGAACGCGCTCGCTGCAACCGTTACCGACGATGCCGAAGGCCGCATCCTGGATGCGCTGCTGGCACGCGGCCGGCTCAAGGAAGGAGACCTGGCGCGCGCGCGGCCGTTGCACGCCGAGGCCGGCGGCAGCCTGCTGGGCCTGCTGGTGCGCCTGGGCCTGGTGTCTGAACGCGACCAGGCACAGACCAGCGCGGAGGTGCTGGGCCTGCCGCTGCTGGAGGGCAGGCAGGTGCCGGAGGCCCCGCCACAGGCACTGGCCGAGGGCATGCCACTGTCGCTGCGCTTCCTGAAGCAGTTCCATGTGTGCCCGCTGGAGTTGAATGAACACGGGGTGCGTCTGTGGCTGGCCGATGCCCACGATGCCTATCCGCAGCAGGCCGTGCAGTTGGCGCTGGGGGTTCCGGTGACACCGGTGCTGGGCATGCGCGCGGAGATCGATGACCTGGTCGAGCGCTGGTTCGGCCAGGGCCGCAGCGCGATGGGCGCGATCGTGGAGACCGCAGACGGCGAGGGCGGCGCGGTCGACGATATCGAGCACCTGCGCGACCTGGCCTCGGAAGCGCCGGTGATCCGCCTGGTCAACCTGGTGATCCAGCGTGCGGTGGAACTGCGCGCGTCGGACATCCATGTCGAACCGTTCGAGAGCCGCCTGAAGGTCCGCTACCGTGTCGATGGCGTGCTGGTGGAGGGCGAAAGCCCGCCGGCCAACCTCACCGCAGCGGTGATCAGCCGCATCAAGATCATGGCCCGGCTCAACATTGCCGAGCGCCGCCTGCCGCAGGACGGCCGCATCATGCTGCGCGTGCAGGGCAAGGAGCTGGACCTGCGCGTGAGCACCGTGCCGACCGCGCACGGCGAAAGCGTGGTGATGCGCCTGCTCGACCGCGAGACAGTGGTGTTTGATTTCCACCGGCTGGGGTTCACCGATGCGTTCCTGCCGCAGTTCCGCAAGGTGCTGGAACAGCCGCACGGCATCCTGCTGGTGACCGGCCCGACCGGCTCGGGCAAGACCACCACGCTGTACACCGCGCTGAGCCAGCTCAATACCGCCGACGTCAAGATCATCACGGTCGAGGACCCGGTCGAGTACCAGATCGAGGGCATCAACCAGATCCAGGCCAAGCCGCAGATCGGCCTGGACTTCGCCAACGCGCTGCGCAGCATCGTGCGCCAGGATCCGGACATCATCATGATCGGCGAAATGCGCGATCTGGAAACCGCGCGCATCGCGATCCAGTCGGCACTGACCGGCCATCTGGTGCTGTCCACCCTGCACACCAACAATGCCGCCGGTGGTATCACCCGCCTGCTCGACATGGGCGTGGAAGACTACCTGCTCACCTCCACCATCAACGGGATTCTGGCCCAGCGCCTGGTGCGCCGGCTGGAACCGACCCACGCGGAGCGCTACGAGGCTTCGCCGGAGGAAATCAAACGCTTCGAGCTGCGCCGCCTGCAGCCGGAAGGGCCGATCCATCTGTTCCGCCCCAGGCCCTCGGCGCTGGCGCCGACCGGTTACCTCGGTCGTACCACCATCATGGAATTCCTGGTGATGAACGATGCGCTGCGGCGTGCGGTGATGCGCCGCGACGGCATGGGCGAGATCGAACGCATTGCCCGCGAAGCCGGCATGCGCACGATGTACGAAGACGGCCTGTCCAAGGCCCTCAGTGGGCAGACGACCATCGAGGAAGTCCTGCGTGTCACCGAGGAAAGCTGATGCGCGCAGGACGACGGGGCTGACATGCCGACCTACCGTTACAAGGCACTGAATCCGCACGGCGAGATCTTCGACGGGCAGATGGAAGCGGCCAGCGAGGCCGAGCTGGTCGCGCGCCTGCAGGACCAGGGCCATCTGCCGATGGAGACACAGCTGGCCGATGGCGGTGCGATCGGTGGCGGTACCTGGCGCAACCTGTTCCGCCAACGGCCGCTGCAGGGCGCGGCATTGCTGCAGTTCACCCAGCAGCTGGCGACACTGCTCGGTGCGGGCCAGCCGCTGGACCGCGCGCTGTCGATCCTGCTCGGGTTGCCCGAAGACGATCGTTCGCGTCGCGCGATCGCCGACATCCGCGATGTGGTGCGCGGTGGCGCGCCGCTGTCGACCGCACTGGAACGCCAGCACGGGTTGTTCTCGCGCCTGTACGTGAACATGGTGCGTGCCGGTGAGGCCGGCGGCAGCCTGCACGAAACCCTGCAGCGCCTGGCCGACTACCTCGAACGCAGCCGGGCCCTGCAAGGCAAGGTGATCAACGCGCTGGTGTACCCGGCCATCCTGCTGGTGGTGGTGGGTGGTGCGCTGCTGTTCCTGCTTGGCTACGTGGTGCCGCAGTTCGCGCAGATGTACGAGAGCCTGGACGTGGCGCTGCCGTGGTTCACCAACGCAGTGCTGCAGCTGGGCCTGTTCGTGCGTGACTGGTGGGTGCTGCTGCTGGTGGTGCCGGCGCTGGTGGCGCTGTTCTTCGAACGCAAGGCGCGGCAGCCGGCCTTCCGGTTGGCGCTGGATGGTTGGCTGCTGCAGCGTCGCGGCATCGGCCGCCTGCTGGGTGAACTGGAGACTGCCCGGCTGGCGCGCACGCTGGGTACCCTGCTGCGCAATGGCGTACCGCTGCTGGGTGCCCTGGGCATCGCCCGCAACGTGCTGGGCAACCGCGCGCTGGCTGCCGATGTGGAAACCGCCGCCGATGAAGTGAAGAACGGTGCCGGCCTGTCGCTGGCACTGTCGCGAGGCAGGCGTTTCCCGCGCCTGGCCTTGCAGATGATCCAGGTTGGCGAGGAGTCCGGCGCGCTCGATACCATGCTGTTGAAAGCGGCTGACACCTTCGAACAGGACAGCGCCCGCCGCATCGACCGCCTGTTGGCGGCGATGGTGCCGGCGATCACCCTGGTGCTGGCCTCGGTGGTGGGTGCGGTGATCGTTGCCGTGCTGGTGCCGCTGTACGACCTGACCAATGCCATCGGTTGACGATGGATCCCTACGCAACCCCGACACTCCGCAACTGAAAGGACCGACCATGATTGCTTCCCGTCGACCGATCCGCCTTTCCTTCACCGCAGCGCGCAACCAGTCGGGCATGAGCCTGCTGGAGATCATCATCGTCATCGTGCTGATCGGCGCGGTGCTGACCCTGGTCGCCAGCCGCGTGCTGGGTGGCGCCGACCGCGGCAAGGCCAACATTGCCAAGGCACAGGTGCAGACCGTCGCATCCAAGGTCGACAACTACCAGATCGATACCGGCAAGCTGCCCGGCTCGCTCAATGATCTGGTGACTGCACCGGCTGGCGTGGCTGGCTGGCTGGGGCCCTATGCCAAGCCGGCCGATCTGAACGATCCGTGGGGCCATGCGCTGGAATACCGCACGCCGGGCGAGGGCCAGCCGTATGAGCTGATCAGCCTGGGCAAGGACGGCAAGGCCGGTGGCAGCAGTGTCGACGCCGACATCCGCTACCAGCCGTAACCGGGCATGTCGCGTTTCCTGCCGCGCCGGTTGCAACGCCCGCGCCTGCCCGGCAGGCGCGCAGCGGGCCTGTCGCTGCTGGAAATGCTGCTGGTGATCGCGCTGATCGCCGCGATCGGCCTGATCACCGCTGCCGGCCTGTCACGCGGTTTCGCTGGCATGCAGCTGCGCAGCGCCGGCAAGGACATCGCCAACCAGCTGCGCATGGTGCGCGCGCAGGCGATCACCCGCGGCGAGCCGCAGCGCTTTGTCATCGAGCCGGCCAAGCGGCGCTGGGAAGGCGCCAACCAGCGCCACGGTGACGTGCCGGCACAGCTGCAGGTGCAGTTCGAAGGCGCCGCGCAGCTGGCCACCGCGCCAGGGCAGGGCGTGATCGAGTTCCACCCCGATGGCGGCTCCAGCGGTGGCCGCATCCGGCTGCAGCGTGACGACGCCGAATGGCGCATCGACGTGGGCTGGCTGACCGGTGAGGTCCGCTCTGGCCCTTGGCGGGCGCAATGAAGCGGCGCGCCCGCGGCTTCACCCTGCTGGAAGTGATCATCGCCTTCGCCCTGCTGGGCCTGGCGCTGACGCTGCTGCTGGGCAGCCTGTCCGGCGGCGCAAAACAGGTGCGCGATGCCGAGCTGCGCACGCGCGCGGTGCTGCATGCGCAGTCGCTGCTGGCCGAAACCGGCGTCGCCTCGCCGCTGCAGGCAGGCAGGCAGCAGGGAGACTGGGAGCAGGGGCGCTACCACTGGGAATTGCAGGTCCAGCCGTGGGCGGAGCCGCGCGCAGGCAATGTCGCGCAGGCAACGTCACCGGGAACCCCCTGGCTGGCCGAACTGCAGCTGCAGGTGCGCTGGGGTGACAGCGAGCGCGAACAGCTGCGCTGGCGCAGCCTGCGCCTGTTGCCGCCCGACCTGGAGAATGCGCGGTGAAGCGCCGTGCCGCAGGGTTCACCCTGGTCGAAGTAATGCTGGCCACCGTGCTGCTGGCCGGCGGCCTGGCATTGGCCTTTGCCAGCGTGCGCTCGGCGATGGCGGTCAGCCAGCGCGGCGAACAGATCGCCGCCGAAAGTGAACGCATGCGGGCGGTCGAGTCTCTGCTGCGCAGGCAGCTGGCCGGCGCACTGCGCACCCCGCTGGAGGTCCCGGACCCCACCCGCGAACCGGTGTTCTTCCAAGGGGAAGAACAGCGCATGCTGTTCGCCGCCGACCTGCCCGGCTACCTCGGCCGTGGAGGCTCCTACCTGCACGCGCTGCAGGTGGACGGACGCGAGGGGCAACAGCGCCTGCTGCTGGACCTGGTGTTGCTGCAGGAAGGCGAGCGCATCGCCGAGAATCCGCCACGCCCGCCGGAGGTGTTGGTTGAGAACCTGAAGTCGGTGCAGCTGCGCTATCGCGGCATCGATGCGGGCACCGGTCAGATGAGTGACTGGATGCCGCGCTGGGACGATACCCGGCGGCTGCCGATGCTGGTGGAGATCAGGATCGTGCCCGCCAAGGGCGCGCCCTGGCCATTGCTGGTGGTGGCACCGCGCGCCGGTGGCAGTGGAGGTGCGCGATGAACCGGCAACACGGTGCGGCGCTGGTGCTGGTGCTGTGGCTGATTGCATTGATGACCGCGCTGGTCGGTGCGTTCGCGCTGAGCGCACGGGTCGAGCATCTGCAGCAGCGGGTACTGGATGACGAGGCACGCGGGCAGGAACGTGCGCGCGCCGGCCTGGAGTACGCGCTGCTGCGCCTGTCCGCTGATCCGCTGCGGGCGCCCTGGCGTGCCGATGGCCGCACCTACCGCTGGCAGTTCGATGACGCCAGCATCGAGATCAAGGTGCTGGACGAGAATGGCAAGATCAACCTCAACCTGGCCGACGTGACCCTGCTGACGGCGTTCATCAAGGCACTCGGTGAAGACGAAGGCGCTGCCCGGCAGATGGCCGGCGCCATTGTCGACTGGCGTGATGAAGACAGCCTGCTGCAGCCCGGTGGCGGTGCCGAAGCGCCGGACTACGCGGCGGCCGGGTTGCCGTATGGCCCGCGCAACAAGCGCTTTGAGACACTCGGCGAACTGCAGCGGGTGCTGGGCATGCGCGGCCCGCTGTACAAGGCCATGCTGCCCCACCTGACCCTGTACAGCCGCCAGGCGCGCCCGGATCCCCAGTTCGCCAGCGCGCCGGTGCTGACCGCACTGGGGCTGGATGCGGATACCGTGCTGGCGCAGCGCGCCCAGCAGGAGCGTGACGCAGATACCGCTGGCGGTGCGACAACGCTTGCCAGCAGCAGCGGCACCTATAGTATCGAGTCCCGTGCAACCGACAGCAGTGGACGCCGGTCGGTGTTGCAGGCAGTGGTACGCAATGGCTCGGGCGGGGTTCCCGGGCGGTCCTACACAGTGCTTCGCTGGGAGCAGGGAATGACAGCAAGATGACGGCATGGCAGGACAGTGTGCGGCAGGTGCAGGGCCGGATCGGCCCGGGCGCCGGTCGTTTCCTGCGCTGGTGGCGGCAATCGCTGCTGGCGTGGGTGCCGGCCCGTTGGCAGTGGGCGCTGGGCTGGGCACAGGCGCGCCTGCTGCTGCAGCGCCAGGGTGACCAGCTGCAGGTCTGGCGTGAGGCCGGTGAACGCCGCGAAGCGGTTGCCAGCGTGCCATGGCCGCTGTCGCCGGTGGAACTGGACCGCGTGCTGGAACCGCGGCTGCGCAGCCTGCCACGGGTGTGGCTGCTGCCGGCCAGCGAGGTACTGCGTCGTCATCTGCGCTTGCCCGCGGCTGCGGCCGACCGCCTGCGCGCCGTGGTCGGTTTCGAGATCGACCGCCAGACGCCGTTCGAATCGAGCCAGGTCAGCTTTGACGTGCGTGAGCTGGGGGGCGCAGCCGAGGGCCAGCTGCAGGTCGAACTGATCGCCTGGCCGCTGCGCCAGCTGGAAGCGTGGCGGGCCAGCGTGGGCGAGTGGGCCGATGCACTGGCCGGTGTCGATGCCGTCGACAGCGAGGGTGAGCCTCTGCAGGTGAACCTGCTGCCACCGGCGCAGCGCCAGTTGCGCGCGGATCCCATGCGGCGCTGGAACGTGCTGTTGGCCGTGGCCGCGCTGGTGATGCTGGTGCTGGCCGCCGTGCAGCTGCTCGACAACCGCCGTGACGCTGCCGATGCGCTGCGTGCGCAGGTCGAGCGCAGTGCACGCAGTGCGCGTGGTGTCGCCAGCGAACGCGCGCAGCTGCAGGCGCTGATCGATGGTGCCGCATTCCTGGAAAAGCAGCGCAGCCAGCGTGCCGGAACGGTGGAAATCTGGAATGAACTGACCCGGCGCCTGCCGGAGGGCACCTATCTGGAAAAGCTGGCCATCGAGAACAACAACCTGCAGCTGATCGGCCTGAGCCGCGAGGCGTCGCAGCTGGTGCAGCTGCTGCAGGACGCACCGCAGTGGCGCAAGGTCAATCTGACCGGCGTACTGCAGGCCGATGGTGCTGCCAGCGGCCGTGACCGTTTCACCATGACTGCCGAACTGCAGCCGTTGCCGGCTGCAGCCCCGGCCCGGGAGGCGGCCGATGCCGATGCCAAGCGCACGCCGTGACCGCTGGCTGGCACTGGCGCTGCTGCTGGCAGTGCTGGGCCTGGCCTACCTGCTGCTGGTGCACCCCTGGTTCACCCGGCCACTGCGTGAAATCGACGCCGACGTGGCCGCCCTGCGCGAGCGCGAACAGCGCGTGCAGGCGCAGCTGCAGCAGCAGCCGCAGATCGAACAACGGCTGCGCGCCACCCGCGAGGCACTGCAGCAGCGGCCGGGCTTCCTGCGTGAGGCCACCGCCGAAGCTGCAGCCGCTGCGCTTGGCGCCAGGCTGCAGGATGCGGTGGCGATGGCCAGCCCGGGCAACCGCAGCTGCACCATCAGCAACCGCACGCCACTGGCCGACAACCGTCGTGACGCCGAGTTCGTACGCGTGGCCATGCAGGTGCGCCTGCGTTGCGGTGTGGCCGAACTGGCCACGGTGCTGCACAGCCTGGAAACCGGCAGCCCGCGCCTGTTCGTCGACAACCTCAACCTGATCGCGCAGCGCTTCCAGCAGTCGCCGAATGAATCCGGGCTCGGCTTGGACGTGTCGTTCGAACTGGCCGGTTACCTGCTGCCCGGTGCCGCTGCCGATGGCGCTGCGGCGGCACCGGCAGCCGAGCCGGGCGCGGCGCCGCAACCGCCTTCGGCTGCACCGGCACCCTCACCGGCTGCGCCGGAAGAGGGGCAGGAGGTGGCCGATGAAGCTTGAGCAGATCAGCCTGCGCACCGGTTTCCTGCTGGCACTGGCCGGCTGGGCGGCAGCGGTCTGGCTGGCCACCGGCTTCGGGCTGGGCAGCCAGCTGCCAGCTGCCGGCGGCAATGCCGACGCGGTGCCCTCGTTGCCGGTGCTGCCGCCGTTGGCTGCAGAACGCATGCCCAGCGCCGACAGCTACAGCGCAATCAGCGAGCGGCCGCTGTTCGCCGAGGACCGCAGGCCCAAGCCCTACCTGCTCGGTGGCAGCGAGCCCGCCGCCAGTGCCGCGCTGCGCCTGACCGGCGTGCTGCTGACCGGCAACTTCGGGATGGCCACTTTCACCACCGAGCAGAACCGCTCGCTGCGCCTGCGCCTCAACGGTGAAGCTGTCGACGGCTGGCAGCTGGTGGCGCTGCAGCCGCGCCAGGCCACCGTGATCGGCCCCGGTGGCAACCAGGTGCTGGAACTGGCGGTATTCAACGGGCAGGGCGGTGAACCGCCGACCGTACTGCGCGGCGCCAATGGTGTGCCGCCGGCAGGTGCGATCGTTGTGCCGCCCCCGGCAGGCGCTCCGCCGGCACCGCCGCCGGTTGCGGCAACCCCATCGCCGTCGCCTGCTGGCAGTGCGCCAGCGCCCTCGGCTGCGGCATCCGCCCCTGCCACCAACAACGGCCCCAGCGAAGCGCAGATGCAGGCCATCCGCGAACGCATCCAGGCCCGTCGCCGCCAGCTGCAGCAACAACAGCAGCAACAACCGTCGCCGCCCCCGGGCGATGGCACCAACCGATAGAGTGAATGCATGAGCCTGCGTTTCCTTCCCTGGTCCTTTGCCCTCGCGCTGCTGGTCGGCTGCAGCACCGTGTCCGCGCCGCACGTGCAGCGCAAGGGCAATCTGTCGCCCACCTCCGAGGCTGGCCGGGCGGCCGATGTCACCGCTGACGCCGCCCGTGACGCCCAGGGCGCGCCGCAGGCGGTGATCCGCCGTGGCACGGGCACCATGATCAACCGCGAAGCAGCCCGCGCACCGGCACCGGCGCTGCATGGCGCCAGCACCGGCGAGGCTACCTTCAACTTCGAAGGCGAATCGTTGCATGCGGTGGTCAAGGCCATCCTCGGCGACATGCTGGGCCAGAACTACGTGATCGCACCGGGGGTGCAGGGCACGGTCACCCTGGCCACCCCCAAGCCGGTGTCGCCGGCACAGGCGCTGAACCTGCTGGAGATGGTGCTGGGCTGGAACAACGCACGCATGGTCTACAGCGGTGGGCGCTACAACATCGTTGCCGCCGACCAGGCGCTGGCCGGTACGGTTGCGCCGAGCACGGCGCCAGCCGCCAGCGCGCGTGGCTTCGAGGTCCGCGTCGTCCCGCTGCAGTTCATCTCCGCCACCGAGATGAAGAAGGTGCTGGAGCCTTATGCGCGGCCCAATGCGATCGTCAACGTCGACAGCGGCCGCAACGTGATCACCCTGGGCGGTACCCGCGCAGAGCTGGAAAACTACATGCGCACCGTCGAGATCTTCGACGTCGACTGGCTGTCGGGCATGTCGGTGGGCGTGTTCCCGATCCAGTCGGGCAAGGCCGAGCAGGTGGCTGCCGACCTGGAGAAAGTATTCGGCGAGGAGAGCAAGACGCCCAGTGCCGGCATGTTCCGCTTCCTGCCGCTGGAAAACGCCAACGCGGTGCTGGTGATCACCCCGCAGGTGCGTTACCTGGACCAGATCCAGCAGTGGCTGGACCGCATCGATACCGCCGGTGGCAGTGCCCGCCTGTTTTCCTACGAGCTGCGCTACATCAAGGCGCGTGACCTGGCCGAACGGCTCAGTGAAGCATTTGCCAGCAGTGGCAACCGCGGCGGTTCCAGTCCGGCCTCGCTGGCCCCGGGGGCGATGCCGTCGCAGCTGGGCAGCGACTCCGATCGTGGCATGGACAGCACCAACAACAACAGCAGCAGCTTCGGCTCGGTCCCGGGCAGCAGCTCCAGTGGCGGTGGCAACGGCAGCATGAACCTGCCGCAGCGCCAGTCCGGCAACGTCAGTGTCAGCCTGGAAGTGGAAGGCGACCGCGTGGGCGTGTCGGCGGTGGAGGAGACCAACACCCTGCTGGTGCGTTCGACCCCGCAGGCCTGGCGGTCGATCCGCGAGGTGATCGAGAAGCTGGATGTGATGCCCCTGCAGGTGCACATCGAAGCCCAAGTGGCCGAGGTCTCGCTCGATGGCGACCTGAAGTACGGCGTGAACTGGTTCTTCGACAACGCCGTGGCCGGGCGTGCCCTGACGGGCGCATTGGGCGGCGTGACCCTGCCGGCGGCAGCGGGTGGCTCGTGGAGCAGCTTCGCCGGTGCCGCAACGGGCGGCGAAGGCCTGGGCTGGGCATTCACCGGCCACAATGGCGCGGCGGTGGTGAGTGCGCTGGACAAGGTCACGGATGTACGCCTGCTGCAGACGCCTTCGGTGTTCGTGCGCAACAACGCCGAGGCCACGCTCAACGTCGGTGACAAGGTGCCGATCAACACCACCACGGTGAATACCGGCATCGGCACCAGCAGCTACAGCTCGGTGCAGTACATCGACACCGGCGTGATCCTGAAGGTGCGCCCGCGCGTGACCCGCGACGGCACGGTGTTCCTCGACATCGTGCAGGAAGTGAGCAGCGCCTCGAACGTGCCCGACAACTGCAATCCGACCGAGCGCAACTGCAACCCGCGCATTTCCACAAAGAAGCTGTCGACCGAAGCGGCGGTGCAGAGCGGCGACACCATCATGCTGGCCGGCCTGATCACCGATTCGGGCACCGATGGCAGCAGCGGCATTCCCGGCCTGAGCCGGATTCCGGTGGTTGGCGCGCTGTTCGGGCAGAAGAGCCGCTCCAGCCGCCGTTCCGAAGTGATCGTGCTGCTGACCCCGAGCATCGTGCGCAACAGCCTGGAAGCGCGGAATCTGACCGACGAGTACAGCCAGCGTTTCCGCGCGATGGAGCCACTGAACCAGCCGCGCGCAAAGAAGTAAGGGGTTTGCGGCCGGGCTGCGCCCGGCACCCGCCGAGGCCGGAGCAACAGCAACAGCGGGTTTACTGAGGGATGGCGGGGCACTGTGGGTTTGCGGGGACGCCGTGAATACGTCCATGTAGGCTTGTCGCCGCATCCATGCGGCTCACACCCCGCAAACCCGCAGTGCCCCGCCTTCGACAGTTTCCTGCTTGCTGTTGGTAGGTGTCGACCTTGGTCGACACGATCCACGCCATGCGTGGATGACTCTCCATCGAAATCGAATATTTCGATATCTGTGAGATCTGAGCCGAGCACGGCTCGGCTCTACAGAAGAGCAGGCAGGTCGCGGAAAACTGTCGACGGAGGGGTGGGTCCGGTTGTGGGGGCGTGAGCCGCATGGATGCGGCGACCGACCTACATGGACGTACTTGCAGCGTCCCCCGCAACCGGACCCACCCCGCCAACCCCAGGAACCCAGCTCTTGCTTCGGCTGTTGCTGTTGCCCTGGCCTGAAGCGGGTGCCGGGAGCAACCCGGCCGATACCCTCTCGGTGCTAGGCTGTGGCCACCGACAACCACGGAGGCGGGATGGGGGCGATCGTGTTGTTGCCGCTGTGCGTGGACGATGCCGCGCTCGACCGCTGCCTGGCCGCACTGGATGCGGGCACCGCGCCGGGCACCGCGGTCTGGCTGGCCGACGATGCGCAGACCGGGCCGCGTGCGCAGGCGGTGGTGGAACACTGGCTGGCACATACGCCACTACAGGCCGAGTACACCCGGCGCGCGCGGCCACTGGGCGAGGTCGCCCATCTGGACGAGATGCTGCGCGCCTGCGATGGCCTGGACGTGGCCGTGCTGGCACCGGACAGCGTGCCTGCGCCGGGTTGGCTGCAACAATTGCAGGACGCCTTCGCCCGCGATGCCGCCATCGCGACCGCAACCCCGTGGTGCAATGCCGGCGAAACCGCAGCGTGGCCACGGTTGGGCGAGATCAATCCCGAGCCCGAAGATGCGGCGCTGCTGGCACAGACCTGCGCCGCCTTGCCGGCGCTGCACCCGGAACTGCCATCGGCGGTCACCCATGCGGTTCTGGTGCGTGGCAATGCGCGCCGGCGCGCCGGTGGCCTGGATGTGGACAGCTACGCTGGCTGGAACGCGGCCCTGGTCGACCTCAGCCTGCGCATGGCCGGCCTGGGCTGGCGCAACGTACTGTGCGAGACCGCCTTTGTGAGCCGGGCGGGCGAGGCGGCCAGCCGCGATGGCGACCTTGAGGCGCTGGCTGCGCGTTGGCCTGGCTGGGTGCCGCGCCTGGCCGATTTCCTGATGCACGATCCATTGCACGGGCTGCGCGCCGACCTGCAGCAGCGCATGCGGCAGGCGATAATGCCGAAGGAACAGGGCGACCTGTTCGTTCCTTCCGCGCCGGAGTCACTCGCTTGAATGTTGCCATCGCCGCCATCGTCGTGACCTACCAGAGCGCCAGCACCATCGATGCCTGCCTCTCGCGCCTGCGCCAGGCGCAGGACGTGGCCGAGATCCGGGTGATCGACAATGGCTCGATGGATGGCACGCTGGACATCGTGCAGCGCCATGCCAGCCACGATCCGCGCGTGCGTTTCGTCGGCAACCCGGACAATCCCGGCTTCGCCGCTGCCAACAACCAGGGCGTGGCCGATTCGCGCAGCCCCTGGTTGGCCTTCATCAACCCGGACCTGATGGTCGAGCCGGAGACGTTGGCCGCACTGCGCAGCCGGGCGGAAGCACTGGGCGATTGCCTGCTCGGTGTCGAGCAGGTGGACGAGCAGGGCCATGCCGACGAAGCCGTGCGCCGCCGCGACCCGGATTTCCTGATGATGCTGCGCTCGCCGGGAAAGGGCTCGAAGCTGGCGCTGCCGCGTGACCCGCAGCAGGTGCTGCAGCGGGTGCCGGCACTGTCTGGCGCACTGCTGATGATGCCGCGTGCATTGTTCGACCGGATCGGAGGCTGGGACGCCGGGTATCGTCTGCACGCCGAAGACCTGGACCTGTGCCGGCGTGCACGCGAAGCCGGGGCCGTGGTGGCGATTGCAAACGACCTGCAGGTCACCCATGTACGTGGCGTCTCGAGCCGATCGCGGCCGTTCTTCGTTGAATGGCACAAGCACAGGGGCCTGTGGCGCTACTTTCAGAAGTTCGAGGCCAGGCAGCGTTCGCTGCCGGTGCGCGTGGCGGTGTGGGCCGCGATCTGGGGGCACGCCCTGATGCTGGTACCGCGCCTGTTGCGCAGGTCGTTGTAGGGCCGAACCTGCATCCACGCATGGCGCGGATCTACCCACGCGGAGAGCCGAGCGTGCCCGCGGCCACCCCGGTTCACCCGTCCGGGCGCATAATCCGCCTCATGCCTATCATCCAGTCCCTGCTCGACACCGACCTGTACAAGTTCACCATGATGCAGGCGGTGCTCCACCAGCACCCCGGTGCCCAGGTGCAGTACCGGTTCAAGTGCCGCACGCCCGGCATCGACCTGGCCCATTACATCGACCAGATCGACGAAGAGATCGACCACCTGTGCAGCCTGCGTTTCAGCGACGCGGAACTGGACTACATGCGCGGCCTGCGCTTCGTGAAGCCCGACTTCGCCGATTTCCTCGGCTTGTTCCATCTGGACCGCAAGTACATCCAGCTGCGCGCGTCGACGGCCGTGCCCGGCGAAATCGAACTGGACATCACTGGCCCGTGGCTGCATACCATCCTGTTCGAAGTCCCGCTGCTGGCGATCATCAACGAAGTCTGGTTCCGCAACACCACCACCGCCGACTTTGCCGAGGGCGAGCGTCGGCTGCAGGCCAAGGCCGCGCTGCTGCGTGATACTCCCGGTTTCGAACAGTGCCGCATTGCCGACTACGGCAGCCGCCGCCGTTATTCGCGTGACTGGCATGCGCGCCTGCTGCCGCTGCTGCGCGATGCGCTCGGCCCGCAACTGGTCGGCACCAGCAACGTGCACTTCGCCCGCCTGTACGGCATGACCCCGCACGGCACCATGGCCCATGAGTACCTGCAGGCATTCCAGGCACTTGGCCCGCGCCTGCGTGATTCGCAGGTGGCGGCACTGGAATCGTGGGCACGCGAGTACCGCGGCGACCTCGGCATCGCGCTGTCCGACGTGGTCGGCCTGGATGCGTTCCTGCGCGATTTCGACATGTATTTCTGCAAGCTGTTCGACGGTGTCCGCCACGACTCGGGCGATCCGTTCGACTGGGGCGACCGCATGCTGGCGCATTTCCAGCAGCGCCGGGTGGATCCGCGCACCAAGGTGCTGGTGTTCAGCGATGGGCTCGACATCGCCAAGGTGATGCGCCTGTACGACTACTTCCGTGGTCGCTGCCAGGTCGCCTTCGGCGTTGGCACCCACCTGACCAATGATCTGGGGCCAACGCCGCTCAACATCGTCATCAAGATGGTCCGCTGCAATGGCCAGCCGGTGGCCAAGCTCAGCGATTCGCCAGGCAAGAGCATGTGCGACGACCCGGGCTACCTGGCCTACCTGCGCCAGGTGTTCGAGCTGCCGCCGGCGTAAGCGTGCCGGCTTACAGGTAGTCGACCACCACCAGATAGGCGCCCTGCAGCGGCTGCTGCGTCGAAGCCTGCACGCTGTAACGCTCGGAGAAGGCGATATCGCCGGCGCGCAGCGCGCTGGCCGACACCGACAGCTTCTGGCCGTGGCGCTTGCCGTCGCGCAGCGTCGCGGCCTGGCCGTTGGCCAGCGCCGTCACTTCCACCGTCGAGCCCTTGGCCGACGGCGGGCAGGCGGCCAGGCTCAGCTCGCCCTGGGACAGATTCGTCGTGCAGCCCGGCTCGGCGATGCGGCCACTGAAACGGATGCTGCCGCTGCTGGCCTGGGCCAGCGCACTGACGGACATCAGGGCCACGCACAGCAGAATGGAATTCCTCATGACACGTTCTCTGGTTCGGTGTGTCCTAGTTAGCGACAGCTTCGATCAGCCTTTAATAGGACGATTCCGAATCTGCTAGGGCCATCACCAAGAAAGAGTGATGCGCATCAAAGAAGGCGATTTCCGCCGGGAAAAGGTTTGTTTCCGTGCATGCCGAACGCGCCACCCGAAGCGTCATCCAGGGTCGCTTCTGACCTGATCCGGCGACCGTCGGGTTCCCGAACCCCCGTGGGTCCTGATTTCGGCTATCACGTCACATTTCCAGCGTCAATGAATTGACGTTCAGAAAAATAATGAGACTTTCATCACACTTGCACCTATACTTGCGTCACGGATTCAGGGAAAGCTACGTCCGAGTCCGGCCACAGGTGAGACGCAAGGATGGGTCTTGTTAGCCCGGCAGTGCTCCTTGCTTCCTCCTCTACTTCTCATCTCTTCAGTAGGGTTAGGTAAAAGCGAATGCACAAGATCAATATCATCGCCGCTCTGATGCTGGCCGCCGCTCCGCTGGCCGCCAACGCCGCCGACGGCACCATCACCTTCAATGGCAAGGTGACCGACAAGACCTGCACCATCTCGACCCCGGGCGGCAAGGACTTCGCCGTGACGCTGCCGACCGTGTCCAAGAACACCCTGGCCACCGCCGGCGCCGTTGCGGGCCGCACCCCGTTCGCCATCAACCTGACCAAGTGCAGCGCCGGCAACGTCGCCACCTACTTCGAGCCGGGTTCGACCGTCGACTTCAACAGTGGCCGCCTGGTCAACCAGGCCTCGGCCAACGCTGCCACCAACGTGCAGCTGCAGCTGCTGGGCTCGAACAACCAGTTCCTGCCGATCAAGGCGGCTGGTGCTGGCCTGGCCCAGACCAACTCGCAGTGGGTCACCGTCGGCACCGACGGCTCGGCCGACCTGAACTACTACGCTGAGTACTACGCCACTGCCGCCGCCACCCCGGGCGACGTCACCAGCAGCGTCAAGTACACGATCATCTACAACTGATCGCAGTCATGCCCCCACTGGCCGGCGTTCGCGCCGGCCGGTGTTCCGCGGCCGCTGGCCACACCCCTCGAGCGTAGTACTTCCGATGAAAGCATTCTTTCCCCGGGCGCTGCTGCTGGCAGCGTTCACGCTGCCCTTCTGCCAGAACGCACTGGCCGGCGTGGTGGTCAATGGCACGCGGGTGATCTATCCGGCGCAGGCGCGCGAAGTCACCGTGCAGGTCGACAACGTGGGCGATTCGCCGGCGCTGGTGCAGGCCTGGATCGACAGTGGCGATGCCAACCAGACCGCCGATACCAGCGATGCCCCGTTCGTGCTTACACCGCCGATCGCGCGTGTCGAGCCGGGCCGCAGCCAGGCGCTGCGACTGATCTTCTCCGGCGCGCAGCTGCCGACCGACCGTGAGTCGGTGTTCTGGCTCAACGTGCTGGATGTGCCGCCGTCCCCGGACAACGCCGAAAGCGGCGAACAGAATTACCTGCAGGTCGCGTTCCGTTCGCGCCTGAAGCTTTTCTACCGGCCGCAGGGCCTGAAGGGCGTCGCCAACGACGCGCCGGCAGCGCTGCGCTGGACCCGCAATGGCGACCGCCTGCGGGTGGAAAACCCGAGCCCCTTCCACGTCACTCTGGCCGAAGTACATGCCGTGACCGGCAGCAGTGAAAAGGCCGTCGAGGACAAGGGCGCGATGGTCGCGCCGAAGCAGAGCCTGGAGTTCGCCGCACCGGCGGGCACCGACCAGGTCCGCTTCATCACCATCAACGACTACGGCGGCCGGGTGGAACACACCATCCGCCTCGGCAGCACCGGGGGCTGAACGCGCCGCGCCGGCCCCTGGCCTGCGCATCCCGCCACCGCCGCTGTGCGGCGAATTGAAGGAATGTCAGTGTGATCGGAAACAGATTGACATTGTCGATCCATCAGGCGCTTTGCCTGTTGGTTGCTGGTGTGGCCTGCCCAGGATGGGCGCTGGCTGCCCCGGCCAATCTCGGCGAACAGGCGCTGATGGCGCAGAGTGGTGCGGCCAATGCGCGTGCACCGGAATCGGCCCAGTTCAACTCCAGCTTCCTGTCTGGCCAGGCCAAGCAGGTCGACCTGGCGGCCTTCAGCAACGGCAATCCGATGGTGGCCGGCAACTATCGTGTCGACGTCTACGTCAACGGTGCCTGGCAGGGCCGTCGCGATCTGCAGTTCAAGGCCGATGCGCAGGGCCGTGTCGACGCCTGCCTGCCGCTGCCGATGCTGGAAGAAATGGGCGTGGACAGCGAGGCCGTGCTGCTGCAGCAGGATCCGTCCGTGCCCACCGACAAGACCAGCTGCGTGCCGGTCCAGCAGCGCATGGCCAATGCCTATGGTGTCTATGACAGCGGCAACCTGCGCTACGACCTCAGCATCCCGCAGGTGTTCCTGCGCCGTGAGGCGCGCGGCTACGTCAACCCGGCGCTGTGGGACCGTGGCATCAATGCCGGCTTCGTCGGCTACAGCTTCAACGCCATCGACAGCAACAGCCGTGTGGAAGGTGGCCAGCGCAACCGCAGCGCCTACCTCGGCCTCAACGCCGGCGTGAACCTGGGCGGCTGGCAGTTCCGCCATGATTCCAACCTGACCTGGTCCGAGGGTGACGGCCGCCATTGGCAGAGCATCGCCACCTACGCACAACGCGGCATCCCGCAGGTGCGCGGCATGCTCACCATCGGTGAGGCCTACACCACCGGTGAACTGTTCGATTCGATCGGCTACCGCGGTGCCAGCCTGGCCAGCGACGACCGCATGCTGCCCGATTCGCTGCGCGGTTACGCGCCGGTCGTGCGCGGCATCGCCGAGACCAACGCGCGCATCGAAGTGCGCCAGAACGAGCAGCTGATCTACTCCTCCACCGTGTCGCCGGGCAGCTTCGTCATCGACGACCTGTACCCGACCGGCTACGGCGGCGATCTGGAAGTGAGCGTGATCGAGGCCGATGGCCGCCGCCGCGAATTCAAGGTGCCGTTCGGCTCGGTGCCGCAGATGCTGCGCGAAGGCGTGTCGCGTTACTCGCTGACGGCCGGCCAGGTGCGCAACAAGCTGCTGGCCGATGAGCCGTGGCTGGTGCAGGGCACCTACCAGCGCGGTATCGGCAACCAGTTGACCCTGTACGGCGGCAGTGCACTGAGCGACGGCTACCTGTCGCTGCTGTACGGCGTCGGCCTGTCCACGCCGGTTGGCGCGTTCGCCGCCGACGTCACCCACGCACGTACGACGTTCGACCACTACGGCAACCACACCGGTGCCAGCGTGCGCTTGAGCTACAGCAACATGATCGGCGAGACCGGGACCAACCTGACCCTGGCCGCCTACCGCTATTCGACCGAAGGTTTCTACAGCCTGCAGGATGCGCTGTACGGCCGTGACTCGGACACGCGCGGCATCGATCCGACCACCCGTGGCCGTCAGCGCAGCCAGTTCCAGATAACGCTGAACCAGCCGCTGGGACGTCGCGGCGGCGCGCTGTACGTGACCGGTTCGGTGCGTGACTTCTACGACCGTTCCGGCACCTCCAAGCAGTACCAGATGGGCTACAACAACGCCTGGCGTTCGGTGAACTACGGCTTCTCGGCGCTGCGCACCGAAGAGGGCGTGCTCGGCCGTTCCGACACCCAGTACCTGCTGTCGATGAGCGTGCCGCTGGGCCGTGGCACTCACCCGGTATCGTTCAGCGCCGACCTGGGCATGCGCGATCGCGGTGGCTACGACAACAGCCGCGTCGGCATCACCGGGTCGGCCGGCGTCGACAACAACTTCAGCTACGGCGTGGCGCTGTCCGATTCCCGCGAGGGTGGCACCACGGCGGTCGGCAACGCCGAGTACCGCAGCCGCTACTCCGCGTTGAACGCGACCTACAGCCACTCGCGTGATTTCCGCCAGGCCTCGGTCGGTGCCAACGGCAGCGTGGTCGTGCATCCGGGCGGCTTCACCTTCACTCCGCAGCGGGGCGACACCATGGTGCTGGTGGAAGCGCCGGGTGCGCGCGATGCGATCGTCAGCAACGCCCCGGGCCTGCGCGTCGATGGCCGCGGCTACGCGGTGGTCCCGTACGTGTCGCCGTACCGCCTCAACACCGTCACCCTCGACCCGCAGGGCATGGCCCATGACGTCGAGCTGGAAAGCACCAGCCAGTCGATCGCGCCGTTCGCCGGTGCCATCAGCTACCTGCGCTTCGATACCCGCAAAGGCAATGCGCTGCTGATCCAGGTACGCAATGCCGATGGCCGCAGCATGCCGTTCGGTGCGCAGGTCAAGGATGAGCAGGGCCAGCCGGTGGGCATGGTCAGCCAGGGCGGCCGCCTGTACGTGCGCAGTGAAAAGAGCCAGGGCCGCCTGCTGGTGGAGTGGGGCGCCGGTGCAGACCAGCGCTGCACCATCGATTACCAGGTTCCGGCGGGCGCCGATGCGTCCAAGACCGGCTTCATCCCGCTGGAGGCAGCATGCCGATGATCTCTTCCCGCAGCCGCACGCTGCTTGCCGCCATGGCCGTGATGGGGGGTATCGCCGTGGCCAGCCCGGCGTTGGCGACCTGCTATATCACCCAGCAGGGCTTTGTCGCGCAGGACGTGCAGATGGACATGGGGCAGATCGTGATCCTGCCCAGCCTGCCCGTCGGTGGTGTGATCAAGGAGTTGATCGTGCCGATCAACCAGCGCGACAGCATCGGTTACTGCGATCGTTGGGGCGGTAGTGCCAACGGGCGTTTCGTCAACGCCGCACAGCAAAACGCAGTCCCGGGTTTCAGCAACGTCTATGCGACCGATGTAGCGGGAGTGGGTATCCGTGTCTATCGTGATTCGGGCACCATCCAGACCTACTACCCGCACACGCTGCAATTGGGGGGCAACCGGACGTTGACCCTCAATGGTGGCCGCTTCCGCGTGGAGCTGATCAAGACCGCCGCGCAGACGGGCTCGGGCATCATCGCGCCCAACGGCCGCTTCACCACCTACTATCTCGACGGCGACGGTCCTGGCCGTCCGGAGCTGACCTCGACGTTCAAGGGCTCGGGTACCACCGTGGTCAGCCCCACCTGCGAAGTGCAGGCCGGCAGCCGCAACATCGCCGTCGATTTCGGCAGCGTGCCCAACACCACCTTCACCGGTGTCGGCTCCAAGGCCGCTGATCGCGATTTCGAGATCCGCCTGAACTGCCAGGGCAGCAACGTGGCCGCCTACCAGAGCAAGATCGGCATCCGCCTCGACGCCGACCAGGACAGCTCGAACATGCCGGGCGTGCTCAAGCTCAGCGCGGCCAGCAACAGCGCCACGCGCATCGGCATCCAGATGGTCCAGCGCGACGGCAGCACCGAGCGAGAAGTGCGCTTCGGCCAGACCATCAACGTCGGCACTACGGCGCCGGGTACCAGCGTCATGGCGCTGCCGTTGCGCGCGCGCTATGTGCAGACCCAGGCAGGTACCGTCGGTGCGGGCACCGCCAACGGGCAGGCGACGTTCACCATCCAGTACGAGTAGCGCAGGTCTCCCATTGCTGAGTTTGGAGCCTCCCCCCCCGCTCCGCGGGGGGGGGCGTTGACTGCGTCTTGATCCCGCAGACGTGAAGATCAGGGCTATCATTGCCGTACAGACACATGAATGTGATGTGCGTCATGGAAATGATCCCCTCTCCACTGCAGCGCCCCCGCTGCCGGGCCGTCGGCCTGGGTGAGGGGCAATGAAAGGATCCGGCGTGCCAGCAACACACCTTGCCATTGCCGGACTGCCCACCGAACTGGTGGAGATGCGCAGCGGGGGCCTGTATTGGGTCGTTGCCGCGGGCAGCGCGCCGACGGATCTGCTCGGTGCCGGTGTGCTGGCCACGGCCGACGCACTGGATGAGGCCGTGCTGGTCACGCTGGGGCGGGGGCCCGAATCGATGCTGACGCTGCTGCCGGCCGATCAGGGGCCGGCCCGCCTGCGGCTGTTCCAGCGGTCGCATCACGGCATGCAGCAGGCGCTGCGCGGGCTGACCGCCGATCTGCCGCGCACCGCCTCGGTGCGCACCCGGCTCAGCGTGGTGCAGTTCCCGGTGGCGGCGCTGGACGGCTGGGATGATGCCCGGCTGGCGCGCTGGTGCCAGCAGCTGCAGGACTGGGCCGGGCAGGCGCAGCAGGTGCTGCTGTTGCTGTGCCATGGCGAAGTGGCGACCCTGGCCCCGCGCCTGTTGTCATTGAACCGGAGCTGCGCCGGTGTGGCCCAGTTGCATCCGCATCGTGGTGCCCTGCAGCTGCTGCTGCACTACTGGTCCAACAGCCATGGCGTGGTGGCCCAGCGATCGTTCGGCGTCGAGCAGGAAAGCCGCGGGCTGCGCCATCTGGCCGAGGCCGATGCCGCCGGGACTGGGGTCGATGCCACCAGTGGCAGTGATCGCGATGTCTTCCTGGCCCAGACCGAAGTACTGGACGGTGCGCCGCCACTGTCGGCAGCCTGGCACCTGTATGACGGCTGGGCTGGATTGTTGCCGGCCGCGCTGCAGGCGCGCGAGGCCACCGTAGTGCTGGCCATCGACGAGAACGCCAAGGTGGATGCACTGGCCCGACTGCTGCACCGCCTGCGCCGGGAACGTGGCAATGCACTGAAACTGGTGGTGCGCGAGCTGCAGCCCTGCCTGCGCTACGCTGATGAGCGGCTGCTGATGCAGTGCGGCTGCAGCCTGGTAGTGCCGTCAGCCACGCCGTTGCCGCGCCTGCTGACCCTGCTGGAAACCGTGCAGCGTCAGCGTTGGCAGGGCCAGCTGGCTGACGATCCGGAGCCGCTGATCCGTGCGCATCGGCCGCCACCGGTAAGCGGCCTGGTCAACGCCGCACGCTTCCGCCAGATCGCTGGCGAACGCATCGACCAGGACGGCAGCGCGGTGGAAAGCGCCGTGCTGGCGTTGCAGCCGGTGGCCGGCCTGCGCGCCGAGCAGACGTTGCAGCAGCTGCGCATCCGCCGCCAGGGCGATCTGGCCTGTGTCTACCGCGGGCAGGTGCGCCTGTTCCTGTTCGGGTGCCGGCGTGATGCGGTCGAACAGGCCCTGGGCAATCTGTTCCGCCTGCCCTGGCGGGAGCTGTTCGATGGCTACCAGCGTCTGGCCGAATACGACATTGCAGCGATGAACGCCGGCAGCAGCGATCCGGAGGCCGAGGTCCTGCCCGAAGCCCCCGCCGTGCTGCCGCCGGTGGCCCCGGCGCTGGAGGCGCCTGTTTTCACTGTCCCGAAGCCGCTGCGACTGGGAGATCGCGCATGACCACCGACCAGCAACTCTGGACCCTGATCGTCGCCTGTGCGCTCGTGATGATTCCCTTCGGTGCCATGCTCGGTACGCTGTGGCGTGCGCTGCGCCGCCGTGCCGCGCGCTGGCTGCCCCCTCGCCACCTGCGCCGCGCCGGTGTACGCCTGCGTGCGCCGCGGGGGGCTGCATGAGTCCGCAGGTGGCTCCCGCATCGCCCTTCGCCTGGGCCGACCTGCGCGGCTGGAACCTGTATTTCCTGTCCAAGGTGGTACTGGCCTGGATGGGCGCGCTGGATCTGAAGATCCTGCCCAACCTGCTGTTCCTGGGCGCGCTGCTGGTTCCACTGCGCTGGCGCTGGGCACGCATCGCGCGTACTGTCGCTGCGGTACCGGTGGGCGTGGCGCTGTACTACCAGGACACCTGGTGGCCGCCGTTCCGGCGCCTGTTGGTGCAACCTGGCGTGCTGGACTTCTCGGCGGATTACTGGCTCGAGCTGGCCCAGCGCTTCATCAACTGGCAGATGGTGGCGGTACTGGCGATGCTGGTGCTGGCCTACGTACTGCTCAAGCCGTGGCTGCGCATCACCACTCTGAGCGTGCTGGGCATGCTTGGCCTGGCTGTGATGGCGATACCGATGCCGGCGGGTTGGAACTGGGGGCAGGGTACCGCCACCGCGGCCACCACCAGCGTCGCAGGCACTTCAGGTGGCGGCCTGCCGCCGGCCAACAACGAGACGCTCAACGCATGGCTGGCAGGCTTCTACCAGCAGCAGGCCAGCCTCAAGACCAGCTTCCCGGCACCGGGCAGCGGCGCGCCGTTCGACGTCATCATCCTCAACATCTGCTCGCTGGCATGGAGCGATCTGGATGAAGTGGGGCTGCGCCAGAACAATCTGCTCGACCACATGGACGTGGTGTTCGACGACTTCAACTCGGCAACCGCCTACAGCGGCCCGGCGGCGATCCGCCTGCTGCGCGCCAGCTGTGGCCAGACCTCGCATACCGGGCTGTTCGATCCGGTGCCGGCCGAGTGCCAGCTGTTCTCGAACCTGCAGCGTCTGGGCTTCCAGAGCGAGCTGGCGATGAACCACGACGGTCACTTCGACGACTTCATCGGTGAACTGCACCAGTACGGCGGGCTGCAGGCACAGCCGATGGATATCAGCGCGTTTCCTAAAGCGCTGGTGGCGTTCGACAAGTCGCCGCTGCGCCGCGATGGCGATGTGCTGATGGCGTGGTGGAAACAGCGGCTGGCCGGGTCCAGCCAGCAGGTGGCGCTGTTCTACAACACGATTTCGCTGCACGATGGCAACCGCATCGTCGGCGCCGATGGCCGTTCGAATGCCGCCGACTACAAGGCACGTGCGGAAATGGTGTTGGGCGACATGGCCGGTTTCGTCGATGCGGTGGAGAAGAGTGGCCGCCGCGCAATGATCGTGGTGGTACCCGAGCATGGCGCGGCCCTGCATGGCGACCGCATGCAGATTCCGGGCATGCGCGAGATTCCCAGCCCGTCGATCACCCACGTGCCGGTGGGCGTGAAGCTGATCGGCATGGGCGCGCCGGCGGCCGGCGGCCCGCGTCATGTCCCCGAACCGAGCAGCTACCTGGCCGTGTCCGAGCTGGTTTCGCGCGTGTACGCGCTCAACGCCCAGTCGCCGCCGAGCGAGCGCAACTGGGACAGCCTGCTGAAGGGGCTGCCGCAGACACCGTCGGTGTCGGAAAACGAAGGCGCCAAGGTCATCGAGTACGCCGGCAAGCCCTGGCTGCAGCTGCAGGGCAGCCAGGCCTGGAGCCCCTACCCCGAGGAGGCACGCTGATGCCTGCCGACATCCTTGCCGTACCGGTCACGCTGTCCGTGGAGGAGGACGATATCGACCTGCTGCGCCGCAGCCTGGGCATGCCGGGGCTGCCCTACGTGGACTTCTCTGCCCAGCATGAGCGTGCCCAGGCGCTGGCGCGCTGGCCGTTGCTGGCCGAACTGCAGCCGCGCCGATGAGCACCGTGCTGTCGCTGCAGGGCATCCATGGCGGAACCGGTGTCACCACGGTGCTGGCCGCACTCGGCCAGGGCTTGCACGCGCAGGGCCAGCGCGTCCTGCTGGTCGAATGCAGTCCGGACCAGATGCTCGGCCTGCACCTGGGGCTGCCTGCCGACGTGGACAACGGTTGGGGGCGCGCGCAGCTGGACGGCACGGACTGGCGTGATGCCGCCTACGCTGTTGCAGCAGGACTTGCGGTGCTGCCCTATGGTCGCGTCGATAGCGAGGCCGCAATGCGCATCGAACAGCAGCTGCAACAGGCACCGGGCACCTGGGCCGAACGCATTCCGCTGCTGGAGACCCAGTTCGACTGGATCCTGTTCGACCTGCCGCAGCGCCTGCCGGCGCATGCAGCGGCCATCAACCAGCACGTGCGCTGCACGCTGCCGCTGCGCCTGGCCTGTGTCGATCCGGTCAGCCACGTGTTCCTGCAGCGGCAGCCGGAGGACACACGCCTGTTGCTGGCCAACCGCTATGACCCGGTCATCCCGGTGCAGCGCGATCTGATGCAGCTGTGGCTTCACGCGCACGGCCCGCGGCTGGTGCCGCAGCCGCTGCACGAGGATGCGCGGGTGCCCTCCGCGCTGGCCAGCAAGCAGCCACTGGGGCGCTATGCGACCGATTCGCTGGCCGCTGCCGATGTCGATGGCCTGGTGTTGTGGTGCCTGGCCGAGGCCGCACGGCGCCAGCCCGTTGCGGGGACACGCTGATGGGCGCCCGCGTCTACTACCTGGACTGGGGGCGCCTGCGCGAACGCGTGCATGCGCCTTGGCCAACCCGCTCGCTGCTGTGGCTGCTGCAGTGCGTGGGCTGGGCGTTCCTGCGCCTGGAAGGGCCGGCATGGCAGGCACAGGCCCCGCGCCTGCGCAACGCCTTCCCGCAGATCCAGGGTGACCGCCGCTGGCGCCCGGGCGATCCACTGCGGTTGTTGATCCAGGCCATGTGGCTGTCGGTGGTGCGGTTGGTACCGCAGCCCTCGCTGAGGCGGCAACGGTTGGCCCGGGCCCGTCGCGAACGCATTGCCGAACTGCGCGGTGCGGCCGGTCGCGGCCGCCTGCGCTACCTGCGCGCCATGCGCGATGCACCCAGTGAATTCTGGAACAGCCGCGTGGCGGCGTGGTTCGGCCGGAAGATGGGCAGCCTGTCGCCGCGTTCGCGGCACCTGCTGACCCTGCTGGTCGGGTTGGCCACGCTGGGGCTGGCGGCGCTGTGCATCACCCAGCCGTTCACCTATCTGGCGCAGTTCGTGTTCGTGGTGCTGCTGTGGGCCATCGCGCTGCTGGTGCGGCGCATGCAGGGGCGCTATGCGACGCTGGTACTGGTCGTGCTGTCGATCACCGTGTCCTGCCGGTACCTGTGGTGGCGCTATACGGCCACGTTGAACTGGAACAGCACCTTCGACCTGGTCTGTGGCGTGGTGCTGCTGGCGGCGGAAACCTACTCGTGGCTCGTACTGATGCTCGGTTACGTGCAGGTGGCCTGGCCGCTGCGGCGCCGCCCGGCGCCGTTGCCGGCCGATATCCGCCAGTGGCCGACGGTGGATGTGCTGATCCCCACCTACAACGAAGACCTGGCGCTGGTGCGGCACACCGTGTACGCGGCGATGGGCCTGGACTGGCCGGCCGACAAGCTGCGCCTCCACATCCTTGATGATGGCAAGCGCGAAGAATTCCGCGCATTCGCCGAGCGCACCGGGGTCAACTACATCACCCGTGCCGACAACCGCCATGCCAAGGCCGGCAACCTCAACCATGCGTTGACCCTGATCGATGGCGAGCTGGTGGCCATCTTCGACAGCGACCACCTGCCGGTGCGGTCGTTCCTGCAGATCACCTGCGGCTGGTTCCTGCGCGATCCCAAACTGGCGCTGGTGCAGACCCCGCACCACTTCTTCTCGGCCGATCCATTCGAACGCAACCTGCAGGTGTTCCGCAGCGATCCCAACGAAGGCGAGCTGTTCTACGGCCTGGTGCAGGACGGCAACGACCTGTGGAACGCGGCGTTCTTCTGCGGCTCCTGCGCGGTGCTGCGGCGCGAAGCCATCGATGCCATCGGCGGGTTTGCCACCGAGACCGTCACCGAGGATGCGCACACCGCGCTGCGGCTGCACCGCAAGGGCTGGAACTCGGCCTACCTGCGCATTCCGCAGGCGGCCGGCCTGGCCACCGACAGCCTCGGCGCGCACGTCAACCAGCGCATCCGCTGGGCGCGTGGCATGGTGCAGATCTTCCGCATCGACAACCCGTTGCTGGGCAAGGGCCTGAGCCTGTTCCAGCGCTTCTGCTATGCCAACGCGATGCTGCATTTCCTGGCTGGCATTCCGCGCCTGGTGTTCCTCACTGCGCCGCTGGCGTTCCTGCTGCTGCATGTGTACATCATCTACGCACCGGCGCTGGCCATCCTGTTGTTCGTGGTACCGCACATGGCCCACGCCAGCCTGACCAACGCACGCATCCAGGGCAAGTACCGGCGTCCGTTCTGGGGTGAGGTGTACGAGACGGTGCTGGCCTGGTACATCGCACGGCCCACCACCGTGGCGCTGTTCAGTCCGGGCCGCGGCAAGTTCAACGTCACCGACAAGGGCGGTACCCAGGCCGGCGATCGTTTCGACTGGCGCGTGGCGCAGCCCTACCTGGTGCTGGCGCTGCTGAACGTGCTGGGCCTGTGCTTTGCCGTGTGGCGCTTCGTGCACGGCCCACTTGACGAACGTGGCACGGTGATCGTGAGTTCGCTGTGGGTGCTGTACAACCTGCTGATCATCGGCGGTGCGCTGGCGGTGGCGGCCGAAGTGCAGCAGGTGCGACGCACGCATCGCGTCACCACCCGTCTGCCGATGGCGCTGCAGGTGCCCGATGGCCGCCGCCTGCGCGGCGTGCTGCAGGATTACTCCAACGATGGCGTGGGCGTCGAACTCGGCGAAGACGCACAGCTGGCCGAAGGCCAGCGCGTGCAGGTGCTGCTGGGGCGGGGTCGCCGCGAGTTCGCATTCCCGGCGCGCGTGCAACGCACGGTCGGCCAGCGACTGGGCCTGCTGCTGCTGTTCGAGGACGAGCGCCAGCGCGTCGAGTTCGCCCAATGCACCTTCGCCCGCGCCGATGCCTGGCTTGACTGGCACGCCGGTTACCAGCCCAAGAGCCTGCCGCGCAGCCTGTGGAGCGTGCTGGTCCTGGGCTGGCGCGGCTACCGGCGGATGGGTGATTTCGCACCGTTCGACCTCGACCGCCCCGCACATTGGAACCGTCGCCTGCTGCGATGGCTGGCCAGTTTTGCTCCGCAACGTCCGCTTCCTTCCCACCCGGCTGACCCAGCCGCTGATCCAGGGCTTCGTCCATGACCCGTCCGTCCTCTCTGCGTTGGCTGCTGCTGCCCCTGCTGGCCCTGCCCGTGGCGTCAGGCAACAGCGCGCCTGCCCCGGCGCCGGTTGTCCCTCCCACTACCGCGCCTGCCGCTCCGCCGGCGCCGGGGGTGCCGGCCGCGCCAGCCACCACGCCTGCCACCGGTACCGAGCCCGCGCTGGCGCAGACCTGGGCGGGCAGCGCCTGGCCCTGGCAGCGGCAGAACACCTTCGCGCAGCTGGGGCGCCGCCAGGACACGCTGCTGTCGGGCGTGCGCAATGCCACCACCTTCGAGTTCCAGGTCCGCCGTGACCGCCTGGTCCGCGATGCCGAGCTGGATCTGAGCTTCACGCCTTCACCGTCGCTGCTGCCGACCCTGTCGCACCTGCGGGTCTATCTCAACGACGCGATGATGGGCGTGGTGCCGATCAGCAACGAGCAGCTGGGCCGCCCGGTGCAGGCCAAGCTACCGCTGGACGCGCGCCTGATTGCTGATTTCAACCAGGTCCGCCTGGAGTTCGTCGGCCACTACACCGACATCTGCGAAGAGCCGACGCACAGCTCGCTGTGGGTCAATCTCTCGAGCAACAGCACGCTGCGCCTGGGCGGCCAGCCGCTGGCGATGCAGGACGACCTGGCCAACTTCCCGCTGCCGTTCTTCGATCCGCGTGATACAGCACGGCTGGAACTGCCAGTGGTGTTCGCCGCTGCGCCGAGCCTGGCACAGCAGCGGGCGGCGGCGGTGATGTCCTCGTACTTCGGCAGCCTGTCCGGCTGGTGGCGCCAGGCACGTTTCCCGGTCAGCTTCGGCACGTTGCCGGACAAGGGCCACGCGGTGGTGCTGGCGGTCAACGGCAGGTTCCCGCCGGTGATCGCCAACCATGCCCCGGTGAACGGCCCGATGATCGAACTGATGTCGCTGCCGGAGGATCCGCAGCGGAAGCTGCTGCTGGTGCTGGGCCGCAACGATGACGACCTGCAGAAGGCCGTGGCTGCGATGGCGGCCGGCAACGTGCTGTTCCGCGGCCGCCAGGTCAGTGTCGATGAGGTCAAGCCACTGGCCCCGCGCAAGCCGTACGACGCACCGAACTGGGTACGCACCGACCGCGCCGTCCGCTTGGCTGAACTGCTCGACTATCCGCAACAACTGCACGCCAACGGCGTGTCGCCGCAGCCGATCACGGTCAACCTCAACCTGCCGCCGGATCTGTTCATCTGGCGCAACCAGGGTATTCCGCTGAACCTGCGCTACCGCTACACGCCGCCGTTTGGCAGCGATGAGTCGCGGCTGGGCGTGGCGATCAACGACCAGTTCATCTCCAGCTTCCCGCTGGTGCGCCGCAACGGCAAGCAGGGCCTGGAGGAAATCCGCCTGCCGGTGCTGGCTGGCGATGCCGGTGCCGATGACGGTCGCCTGCTGATTCCGGCGCTCAAACTGGGCGACCGCAACCAGCTGCGTTTCGATTTCAACTTTGCCAGCGTGATGGGCAGTGCGCAGCGCGATCATTGCCAGACCGTGCTGCCGCCCAACCTGCAGGCAGCGATCGAAGACGACTCGACCATCGACTTCTCCGGATTCCATCACTACATGGGCCTGCCGGACCTGTCCGCGTTCGCGCTCAGTGGATTCCCCTTCACCCGCATGGCCGATCTGTCGGAGACTGTCGTGCTGGTGCCGCCCCAAGCCAACGAGGCACAGGTCAGCCTGCTGCTGAACCTGATCGGTGGGCTGGGCGTGCAGAGCGGCTATCCGGCCTATGGGCTGCGCCTGTCCGATGACTGGAAGCAGGCCAGCGCGCTGGATGCGGACCTGCTGATGCTGGGTGCCCTGCCGGCCGAACTGCGCGGTAGCCAGCAGCTGTCGCTGCTGATCGACGACCAGCGCACGCGCCTGCTCAATGGCCAGTCTCCGTCGCCGCAGCAGGCGATGGAACAGGCCCGCCGTGGCAGCCGCGATGGCGATCCAGCGGTGACCGAAGTGGCAGTGAGCGCGCAGGCACCGTTTGCCGCGATCATCGGCATGCAGTCACCGACGCATGCGCAGCGCAGCATCGTTTCGCTGGCCGCCAGCAATGCCGCCGACTACGGCCTGCTCCACGATGCACTCAGCGATACCGGCAAGCGCGAAGCCATCGCCGGCTCGGTGGCGATCCTGCGTACCTCGGGCATTCACAGCCAGTTCGTCGGTGATCACTACTACGTTGGCGCGCTGCCGTGGTGGCTGCTGCTGTGGTACCACCTGGCCGACCACCCGGCGCTGCTGGCGGTGCTGGCCACGCTGGTGGTGCTGATGGTCGCCTTCCTGCTGTGGCGCGCGCTGCGCTGGGTCGCGGCCAAGCGCCTGGACCCGGGGCACTGATGGCACGTACGCGGCATCCGCTGGTCACCGCGTCCGGCCTCGTCCTGTTGGGACTGGCCGGTGCCGGGCCCTGCGCGGCGCAGGCCTTGCCCGATACGCCGGGCGGAACCGTCGCCGAGCAGCGCCAGTGGCTGTTGCAGCAGGTGCGCATCGGTGAGGCCACCGGTCGCCAGAGTCTGATCGAAGACGCCCTGGCGCGGCTGCGCATGCTGGCACCGGATGATCGCGGCACCTTGGTGGCGATCCTGGAAGTGCAGCTCTCGCAACAGAAGCTGCAGGATGCCGAGGCGACCCTGAAGCGCCTGCGCGAGATCGGTACAGGTACCCGTGAACTGGCCGCCGGCGAACGCCTCTGGAGGGCCTACCGCGGTGATCTGCAGCAGGATCTGCAGCAGGCGCGCCTGTTCGCTGCCGGTGGTCGCAGCGCCGAAGCGCTGGCGATCTACCGCCGCCTGTTCAACGATGATCCACCCGGCCTGCAGCTGGGCCTGGAGTACTGGCGCCTGCGCGGCGGCCAGCCGGATGGGCGTGCACAGGCGATCCGTGCGCTGGGCGAACTGGACCGCAGTTATCCGGGCAATGTGCCATTGCTGCAGGCGCTGTCGCAGATGCTGTTCGCTGCCGGCCGCGATGCAGAGGCGCTCGCCGCGCTGCAGCGCATGGGGCGTAATCCGGAGGCCCGCGGCATGGCGGCGGACGCCGAATGGGCCTACCTGAAGGATCAGCCGGCCGACGACCGCAGCGTGCGCCGGCTGCAGGACTTCATCACCCGCAACCCAGCGTTTGCCGACATCGCGTTGGTGCGCGAGCGCTACACCGACCAGCACAAGCGGGTCAGCGACCCGGCGTGGCGCGCCGGCCTGCGCGGCCAGCAGCTGCTCGACGCAGGCCGCAATGCAGAGGCCGAGCGCGCTTTCCTGCAGGCGTTGCGCGGCTATCCGCGCGAGCCCGACCTGTTGGGGGGGCTGGGCATGGCGCTGATGCGCCAGGGCCGCCGCGAGCAGGCCATCAGCTATTTCCAGCGTGCGGTGCAGGCCACCCCGGCCGGCGACAGCAACGACAAGTGGCGCGACCTGATCGCCAGCACCCGCTACTGGCTGCAGCTGGACCAGGCCGATGCGGCGCTGGCGGCCGGCCGGCTGGACGAGGCCGAGCGCCTCTATGCGCAGGCGCATCGCCAGCAGCCCCGCGACGTCAATGCTGCACTGGGCCTGGTCGACGTGGCCGTGGCCCGCGGTGACGACGCCGCAGCCGAACGCCAGCTGCAGGTTGCGCGGCGGATGGCGCCCAACGATGCCAACGTGATCCGCAAGCTGGTGCAGCTGTACGGCCGCACCGACCCGCAGCGGCTGGAAGCCTTCATCAACGCACTGCCCGCTGCGCAACGCAGGTTGTATGCCGAAGACCTGCGCCAGCTCCAGATCAGCCGCCTGCGTGAGCGTCGCGAGCAGGCGCTGGCTGCCGGTGATGCGACCACCGCGATCATGCTGGGACAGAAGCTGCACGGCGAACTGCCGGGCGATGCATGGCTGGCCTACGCGCTGGCCAACGAGCTGCGCGCCGCTGGCCGGCAGGACGAGGCCGACGCGGCGGTGGCCGACATGGCCACGCATAACGACAGCGCCGAAGCGCGCTACGCGCAGGCGCTCTACCTGTCGGCATCCGATCGGCTGCCGCAAGCGCTGGCGGTACTCGACGCGCTGCCGCAGGCGAAGTGGAACGATGACATCCGCGCGCTGTCGGCGCGCCTGCAGCGGCAGCAGCTGGTCGATCATCTGTGGGATCTGCGTGCGCAGGGCAGGGAGGCCGAAGCCATCGCGCTGCTGCAGCAGCAACCGCCCAGCACCGACAATGATCTGCTGATGGCCGAGTGGGCGCGCCTGCGCGGCGATCACGTGCAGGCGCTGCACTACTACCAGCGCGTGCTTGCCGCACAGCCGGACAATGTGGATGCGCAGCTGGGCCAGGTCCAGGCCTGGATTGGCACCGGCGATCTGGCCAGCGCACGCCGCCAGATGCACGACGCACCGCCGGCAGTGGACGATGACGAGATCGGCCAGCAGCGTCAGCTCGCCACCATCTGGACCGACCTGCGCGAGGACACGAAGGCCCTGGCGATCCTGCGCGCGTTGCTTGCGCGCAAGGCCGGGCCAGACGCACAGTCCTGGCGTGATGCGGCACGGCTGGTGCGCCGCGATGATCCGCAGCAGGCGCTGGACATGTACGCGCAGGCGATGGCCGACAACGGCCTGTTGGCTCCCGGCCAGGTCACGCCGCGCGACAACCGCGCGTTGACCCTGGCCAGCCGCGAGACAGCCGGCGATGACTGGTTGCGGCGCAGCCTGCGCAGCGATGTGGAAACCCTGTACCAGCAGGAGAATCCCACCCTGACGGTGATGCAGGACACCGGTCGCCGCAGCGATGGCACGCCGGGCATTTCGCGGCTGTCGCGCGATACCCGCATCGCGCATCTGGACGCGCCATTCGCCGGTGGCCTGGGCTGGGCGCGCATCGAGCAGGTCAGCTTCGATGCGGGCCGCTTCCAGACCGATGAGAGCGGCGCCTACGACGAGGATTTCGGCAGCTGTGACCTGGATCTGCTGCAGGCCGACGACAGCCGCCTGCGCGCACCGGGCTGCACCCGCTTCGTGCACCAGCGGCGCACCTCCGGTGCCGGCTTCGCCGTCGGCTGGCGCACCCTGGATGACCGCTGGAACGTCGATATCGGCCACACCCCGTCCAACTACGTGGTCGGCAACTGGCTTGGCGGTGTCACCCTCAATGGCGACCTCGGGCGCTTCGGCTGGGGCGCCACGCTGTCGCGGCGGCCGATGACCAATTCGCTGCTGTCGCAGGCCGGTGCGGTTGATCCGCGCAGCGGCATCAGCTGGGGCGGCGTCACCGCCAACGGCGTGACCTTCAGCCTCGGCTACGACCAGGGCGGCCGCGATGGCGTGTGGTCGAACTGGAGCTGGCATCGGCTGACCGGGCACAACGTGGTCGACAACACCCGCGCACGCGCGATGGTGGGCTGGTACCACAAGCTGATCCAGCGCCCCGACATGCGGCTGGATGTGGGTACCACCGCGATGTACTGGCGCTACCAGAAGGACCTGGGCGGCTACTCGCTGGGCCAGGGCGGCTACTACAGCCCGCAGCGCTATGCATCGCTGAGCCTGCCGGTCAGCTTTGCCTGGCGCAACGACGTGTGGTCGGTGCGCCTGGATGGCTCGGTCAGTGTGTCCAGTGCGCGTACCTCGTCGATCAGCCGTTTCCCCGACCAGGCCTTGATCGAGCGCGTGATTGCACAGCTTGAGCCGCAGTACGGCCCGCTGCGGCTGGACGAGGCCGGCCTGTACACCGGTGACAGCAGCAGCACGGGCACCGGGTACCGCCTGTACGGCGCGGTGGAGCGCCGCCTCGGCGACCACTTCGTGCTGGGCGCTGCCGGCACCCTCCAGCGCAGCCGCGATTTCTCGCCGAATTCGTTCCAGCTCTACCTGCGCTACACCTTCAAGCCCTGGCAGGGAAACCTGCCGCTGCCCGTATCACCACTGGTGCCGTATGGCGAATTCCGCTGACCTGCGGCGACGGCGCCTGCTGCAGGCGGTCGCCACGCTGCCGCTGCTCGGCGTGTGCCGTGTGCAGGCCGCGCCCGACGCGCGCTGGCCGGCGTGGCAGGTACTGCTCGACAGCAGCCTGAGCCGCGACGGGCGCATGATCGATCGCAGCCAGGACGATCAGCGCAGCACCTCCGAAGGCCAGTCCTATGCCTTGTTCTTCGCCCTGGTCGACAACGACCAGGCGCTGTTCGACCGCATCCTGGGCTGGACCCAGGACAACCTTGCCGGTGGCGACATGGGCAAGCGCCTGCCGGCCTGGCTGTGGGGACGCGATGACGCCGGCGCCTGGCGGGTGCTGGACGACAACCCGGCCTCGGACTCCGATCTCTGGCTGGCCTACGCGCTGCTGGAAGGCGCGCGGCTGTGGCGCCGTCCGGCGCTGAAGGCCATCGCGGAGGGCATGCTGGTGCAGGTGCGGGCGCGCGAGATCGTGGATCTGCCCGGGCTCGGCCCAATGCTGTTGCCAGGCCCACAGGGGTTCATTGAAGGGGACGCCACGCGGGTCAACCCCAGCTATCTGCCACTGCCGCTGCTGCGCCGCTTTGCGGCGGAGGATCGCAGCGGGCCGTGGCAGGCGCTGGCGCGCAACAGCGTGCAGTTGCTGCAGCAGAGCAGCCCGCACGGGTTCGCACCGGACTGGGCGGCGTGGAAAGGCGATCGCTTCGTCGTCGATCCGGTGCGCGGTGCGGTCGGCGGCTACGACGCCATCCGCTGCTACACCTGGGCAGGCATGACCGCATCGCGCGATCCGTTGTTCCGCGCGCAGCTGGCGGCGCTGTCCGGACCGCTGCAGCGCCTGCGCAGTGGTGCACCGATGTGGGAAAAGATCGACACCCGCAGTGGCCAGGGGCAGGGCGAAGGCAACTACGGATTCCGCGCGGCCCTGCTGCCCTATCTGATCGCGCAGGGCGAAGCGGAGCGCGCGCAGTCGCTGCGGGCCAGCCTGCCCAGCGCCGAGCAGCAACGCGCCGATGCACCGGCCTATTACTCGCAGATGCTGGCCCTGTTCGGCGTGGGTTGGGCCGAAGGACGCTGGCGCTTCGCCACCGACGGCCGCCTACAGCCGCGCTGGTAGCTGCAGCGCTGCGGGGTCAGGTACCTACGCAGCGCAGTGGGCTCCGACCGACCCTCAGCCAGGCATCATTCCAGCGCGTAGCGCAGGGTGAACAGCACCGCCACCAGCCACACCGCCGGATGCACTTCGCGCCAGCGGCCGGTGCCCGCCTTCAGCGCGGCATAGGCGATGAAGCCGAAGGCCAGGCCGTTGGCAATGGAGTAGGTGAACGGCATTGCCAGCGCACACAGCGCGGCCGGCACCGATTCGGTCAGGTCGCTCCAGTCCACCTCCACCAGTTCGCGCAGCATCAGGCCGGCCACGAACAGCAGCGCCGGCGCGGTGGCATAGCTGGGCACCATCGACGCCAGCGGCGAGAACAGCAGCGCGGCCAGGAACAGTGCCGACACCACCAATGCGGTCAGGCCGGTGCGGCCGCCCACCTGCACGCCCGAGGCGCTTTCGGCAAAGGCCGTGGTGCTGCTGGTGCCGAGCACCGAACCGGCCACGATGGCGGTGCTGTCGGCCAGCAGCGCGCGGCCGAAACGCTTCTGCGCGCCGGGCAGCTTCAGCAGGCCGGCGCGACCGACCACGCCGTACAACGTGCCGGTGGCATCGAACACTTCCACCAGCACGAACACCAGTACCACCTGCAGCAATACGGCGATCGGCGCACCACCGTCGTGGTGCAGCAGGCCCGGCAGGTCCAGCTGCAGGAAGGTCGGCGCCAGGCTCGGCGGCAGCGAAACCAGGCCCTGGTACTGCACATCGCCCAATGCCCAGCCGGCGCCGGTCACCGCCAGGATGCCGATCAGGATCGCACCACGCACGCGGCGCGCTTCCAGCACCGCGATCAGCAGGAAGCCGGCCAGTGCCAGCAGCGGCGGCGCCGTGTTCAACGGTCCCAGTGCCACCAGCGTATCTTCATTGCCGACAATCACGCCGGATTTCTGCAGCGCGATGATCGCCAGGAACAGGCCGATGCCGGCCACGATGGCCGAGCGCAGCGACGAAGGAATGCCCGATACCAGCCATGCCCGAACGCCGGTCAGTGACAGCACCAGGAACACCAGGCCGGAGATGAACACCGCCGCCAGCGCCTGCTGCCACGGCAGGCCGGCAGCACCAACCACGGTGAAGGCGAAGAACGCGTTCAGGCCCATGCCCGGTGCCATGCCGACCGGGAAGTTGGCGGCCAGCGCCATCACCGCCGAACCCAGTGCAGCAGCCAGGCAGGTGGCCACGAACACCGCGCCGGCGTCCATGCCAGTGGTGCCGAGGATCTCGGGGTTCACGAAGACGATGTAGGACATCGTCAGGAAGGTGGTGACACCGGCCAGCAGCTCGGTGCGCACGGTGGTGCCGTGCTGCTGCAGCTGGAACAGGCGCTCGAACAGGGACATGGGGAATCTCGACCCGTTGGTGGTGGGTACCGACCGTTGGTCGGTACGCCTTGAAGCGTCACCACCAACGGTGGTGACCTACCGAAAGGAGAAAGGCCGCGCGAGCGCGGCCTTTCCGGTTGCCTTACTTCAGCGCCTTGAAGCGCAGGCGCTTCGGCGCAGCGTCGTCGCCCATGCGGCGCTTCTTGTCTTCCTCGTACTCGCGGTAGTTGCCCTGGAAGAACTCCACGTGCGAGTCGCCTTCGAAAGCGATGATGTGCGTGGCGATGCGGTCCAGGAACCAGCGGTCGTGCGAAATCACGAAGGTGTTGCCCGGGAACTCCAGCAGCGCATCTTCCAGCGCACGCAGCGTTTCGATGTCCAGGTCGTTGGACGGTTCGTCCAGCAGCAGCACATTGCCACCCTGCAGCAGGGTCTTGGCCATGTGCAGGCGGCCACGCTCACCACCAGACAGCGAACCGACCATCTTCTGCTGGTCCTGGCCCTTGAAGTTGAAGCGGCCGATGTAGGCGCGCGACTGGATCTCGATGCCGTTGATGTTGAGGATGTCCAGGCCGCCGGCGATTTCCTGGAAGACGTTGTGGTTGCCTTCCAGCTTGTCGCGGCTCTGGTCCACGTAGGACAGCTGCACGGTCGGGCCGATCACGATCTCGCCCGAATCCGGCTTTTCCTGGCCGGTGATCATCTTGAACAGGGTCGACTTGCCGGCGCCGTTCGGGCCGATGATGCCGACGATCGCGCCCGGCGGAATCAGCATCGAGAGGTTGTCGATCAGCAGGCGGTCGCCGAACTTCTTGGAGACGTTCTTGAACTCCATCACCATGTTGCCCAGGCGCTCGCCCGGCGGAATGAAGATTTCGTTGGTCTCGTTGCGCTTCTGGTAATCCTGCGACTGCAGCTCTTCCAGGCGGGCCAGACGGGCCTTGCCCTTGGAACGGCCGCCCTTGGCGTTCTGGCGCGACCACTCCAGTTCCTTCTGGATCGCCTTCTGGCGGGCCTTTTCCTGGTTTTCTTCCTGCTTCAGGCGCTCATCCTTCTGCACCAGCCATTCGGTGTAGTTGCCCTTCCACGGAATGCCGCGGCCGCGGTCCAGTTCCAGGATCCACTCGGCGGCGTTGTCCAGGAAGTAGCGATCGTGGGTAACGGCCACCACGGTGCCGGTGTAGCGCGCCAGGAACTGTTCCAGCCATTCCACCGACTCGGCGTCGAGGTGGTTGGTCGGTTCGTCCAGCAGCAGCATGTCCGGCTTCTGCAGCAGCAGGCGGCACAGCGCCACGCGGCGCTTTTCACCACCGGACAGGTTGGCGATCTTGGCATCCCACGGCGGCAGGCGGAGCGCATCGGCGGCCACGTCCAGCTGGTTTTCCAGGGTATGCGCATCACCGGCGGCCAGGATCGCCTCCAGGCGCTCCTGCTCCTTGGCCAGCGCGTCGAAGTCGGCACCTTCCTCGGCGTAGGCGGCATACACCGCTTCCAGCGCAGCCTGCGCCTGCAGCACTTCGCCCACGCCTTCCTCGACCGACTCGCGCACGGTCTTGTTCGGGTCCAGTTCCGGTTCCTGCGCCAGGTAGCCGACCTTGATGCCCGGCTGCGGGCGGGCCTCGCCCTCGAAATCGGTGTCCACGCCGGCCATGATCTTCAGCACGGTGGACTTGCCGGCGCCGTTCAGGCCCAGCAGGCCGATCTTGGCACCCGGGAAGAAGGACAGCGAGATGTCCTTGATGATCTGCCGCTTGGGCGGGACCACCTTGGACACGCGGTTCATGGTGTAGATGTATTGCGACGACATGAGGTCTCCGTAGGCGCGGCCCTGCACCCGACCCGTCACGGGAACATCCCGTTGCGGCAGCGGGCACAGACTGGAATGGAATACCGCCAATTATAGCCGGAACCGGTTCCGGGCCGCGCCCGGCGCAGGGGCGCCGGCTGGCCGTGGCCTGAATACTCCGTCACAGTCCTGCAGCGGGAAGCGTTTCCAGCCGGAAACGGTTCAGATCGGTTGCGCAATATGGGCTCACCACCACCCAAACAGAGGTCTGACATGCGCATCAATCGAGTAATGGCCAGCGCCGTGGCCTCTGTGCTGGCGCTCGGTGCCGTGGCTCCCGCCTTCGCCGACAACGACCACCGCCGCGGCCACGACCGCCGCGAGTGGCGCGAGGACCGCCGCGAGTGGCGACAGGACCGCCGTGACTGGGAACGCGACCGCCGCGAGGCCCGGCGCGACTGGGAACGCGACCGCCGCGACTGGCACCGCGACCATGACCGCTACTACCGCCCGGCACCGCCGCCGCGCGTGGTCTATCGACCGGCCTATGGCCCGGGCTACGGCTGGAAGGTCGGCCACCGCTACCGCGACTACTACCGTGGCCCGATCTACGTGGTGAACGACTACCCGCGCTACCACCTGCGCCGCCCGCCGCATGGGCACCACTGGATCCGCGATGACCGCGGCAACATGCTGCTGGTGGCGGTGGCAACCGGCATCATCGCCGACTACATCATCAACAGCCGCTGAGCCGGCGGCCACGTCCACGCATGGCGTGGATCCACTGGCATGCACGGGGCCGGATTCCTTCGGAAGTGCCGGCCCCGTCCTTTTCGGCCCCGGCGGGCCGGTGCGGGGCTACAATCAGGGGCTGAGCCGTACCCCTTTCCCTGCCTGCTGGAGTACCCGATGTTCCCGCGTGACGTCCGCATCGAATCCTACGATCCCGAACTGGCCAAGGCCATTGCCGCTGAAACCCAGCGCCAGGAAGACCACGTCGAGCTGATCGCCAGCGAGAACTACACCAGCCCGGCGGTGATGGAAGCCCAGGGCAGCCAGCTGACCAACAAGTACGCCGAAGGCTACCCGGGCAAGCGCTACTACGGCGGCTGCGAATACGTGGACATTGCCGAGCAGCTGGCGATCGACCGCCTCAAGCAGCTGTTTGGTGCCGACTACGCCAACGTGCAGCCGCACAGCGGCTCGCAGGCCAACCAGGCCGTGTACTTCGCCCTGCTGCAGCCGGGTGACACCATCCTCGGCATGAGCCTGGCCCACGGCGGCCACCTCACCCACGGTGCCAAGGTGAATGCCTCGGGCAAGCTGTTCAACGCCGTGCAGTACGGTGTGAACGACCAGGGCCTGATCGATTACGACGAAGTCGAGCGCCTGGCCCTGGAGCACAAGCCGAAGATGGTCGTTGCCGGCTTCTCGGCCTATTCGCAGGTGATCGACTGGGCGCGCTTCCGCGCCATCGCCGACAAGGTCGGTGCCTACCTGTTCGTCGACATGGCCCACGTGGCCGGCCTGGTCGCCGCTGGCGTCTACCCGAGCCCGCTGGAACACGCCCACGTGGTGACCTCCACCACCCACAAGACCCTGCGCGGCCCGCGTGGCGGCATCATCATCGCCAAGGGCGCCGACGAAGACCTGGTGAAGAAGCTGCAGTCGATCGTGTTCCCGGGCATCCAGGGCGGTCCGCTCATGCACGTCATCGCCGGCAAGGCCGTGGCCTTCAAGGAAGCGCTGGAACCGGCCTTCAGGACCTACCAGCAGCAGGTGGTGAAGAACGCCCAGGCGATGGCCAACACGCTCATCGCGCGCGGCTACAAGATCGTCTCCGGCGGCACCCAGAACCACCTCATGCTGGTGGACATGATCGGCAAGGACGTGTCCGGCAAGGACGCGGAAGCCGCGCTGGGCAAGGCCCACATCACCGTCAACAAGAACTCGGTGCCGAACGACCCGCGTTCGCCGTTCGTGACCTCGGGCCTGCGCCTGGGTACCCCGGCGGTGACCACCCGTGGTTACGTCGAACAGGACTGCGTGGACCTGGCCAACTGGATTGCCGACGTGCTCGATGCACCGAACGACGACGCTGTCATTGCCCGCGTGCGCGACGCCGTCAGCGCGCAGTGCCGCAAGTACCCGGTCTACGGCTGATCGAAACAGGGGTCGGATCCCTTCCCGCAGGGCAGGGCTCTGACCCCGGCATTGCAGCGATCGCGCATGGATGAGCGCCGCCTCAAGTACCTGTACGCCACCCTGGCCGTGCTGTTCGGCCTGCCCAGCCTGGTGGCCGGCGGCGTTGCGGCACTGATGCTGCTGCTGACGGGGCTGGGCCAGTTCGGCCATGGCACGCTGGCTGCGGTGACCGTGATGCCGCTGTGGGGCCTGGCCGGCATTGCCGGCTGCCTGGCTTGGTTGTGGCTCAGCGCCGGGTATCTGCTGCAGGGGCGTGCCGGGCTGCAGGTGCATCGCCTCTGGTGGTGGATGCTGCTGGCCGGCGGTCTTGCCGCCGTGCCCCCGCTGGGGCTGGCGCTGTGGTGGAGCAGCACCGTCCACGCCGAAGGCATCGCCCTGCTGCTGTTGGGCCCGTCGATGCTGGTGCCGGCTGCGATGCTGGTGTGGATCAAGCGCCGGGCATGACGTGGCCCATGGAAGGACATCGAACGCATGGATGAGCGCCTGCACAAGCGCTGGATGGCGATCGCCGGCCTGCTGGTGGGCCTGCCCACCGTGGCGGCAGGCGGCACGGGTGCCGTGCTGGGGCTGATGGCCGTATGGGACGGCAAGTACCTGACGGGCGACGAGTACACGCTGTTGCTGCTGTGGTCGTCGGCCGGCATCATCGGCCTGCTGTCGTGGCTGTGGCTGAGCGGGCTGTTCCTGTGGCGCGGTGTTGCCGGCCTTCGCCAATCACCGGTCATGGCCTGGGTCGGCCTGGCGTTGGGTGGCTTGGCCGCGTCGGGCGTGGTCGTCGCCACGCTGTACTCCACGATCAGCAATGGCGAGATCTCGACATTGGGCTTCCTCGGGTTTGGCCCGCCGCTACTGGTGATGTCCGGGCACTTGGCGTGGCTGCGCTGGGCACGCATGGCATCGCCGCCACCCGGACCCGGTTGAGCCGGGCATCCGAACTCGCCGGACACGCTGGGTAGCCAGAATGCAGGCGCCTCCGCGCAAGGCAGCATTTGCTGCGGCGCCCTTTCTCAGGTACCTTTGCGACGCTGCCATGACCGTGGCAATTGCTCCCTGAGCCAGGCGTTCCATGCATTGCCCCTTCTGCCAACATGCCGATACCCGGGTCATCGACTCGCGCGTCTCTGAAGACGGCGCGACGATTCGCCGTCGGCGGGAATGCGAAGCCTGCGGCGAGCGCTTCAGCACCCTGGAAACGGTCGAGCTGAAGCTGCCGGCCATCGTCAAGAGCGATGGCACCCGTGAAGCGTTCGACCAGCGCAAGGTCCGCGCGGGGTTCGATCGCGCGCTGCAGAAGCGCGCGGTGCCCGAAGAAAAGATCGAAGCAGCGGTACGTGCGGTGGTGCACCAGCTGCGTATCAGCGGCGAGCGCGAAGTGCCCTCGATCAAGGTTGGCGAGTTCGTCATGAACGAACTGCGCAAGCTCGACCACGTGGGCTACGTGCGCTTCGCTTCGGTGTACCGCAGCTTCGAGGACGTGGCCGATTTCCGCGAGGAGATCGAGAAGCTCGAGCGCGAGCTTCCGGCCAGTACCGAACAGCTGCAGCTGCTGGGCGATGTGATTGCCCTGACCAAGAAAAAGAAAGGCTGACTGCCTCTGCCTTGGGGGTGCCAACCTTGGTGGGCACCGGTGGCCGCATTCACTGGTGGGTGCCAACCGTTGGTTGGCACTGACGGCATGGATCCACACCGGCGGCGTTACCATGGCCGCATGACCACCCCGTTCTCCGTCCTCGACCACCTGCACATGGCCAACGCACTTCGCTTGGCCGAGCGTGCCGCCTACACCACCCGTCCCAATCCGATGGTCGGCTGCGTGATCGCCCATGGCGAACGCGTGGTCGGGCAGGGCTGGCACCAGCGCGCCGGTGGCCCGCATGCGGAAGTGTTCGCGCTGCGCGAGGCCGGCAGCGACGCCCGTGGCGCCACCGCCTACGTCACCCTGGAGCCCTGCGCCCACTACGGGCGCACGCCGCCGTGTGCGCTGGCACTGATCGAAGCGGGCGTGTCGCGAGTGGTCGCGGCGATGCGCGATCCGTTCCCCAAGGTCGATGGCGGTGGCTTCGATCTGCTGCGCAACGCCGGCATCGACGTCGCCGAAGGGCTGATGGCGGCACAGGCGCGCGAGCTCAACAAGGGTTACCTGTCGCGCGTGGAGCGCAATCGCCCATGGCTGCGGGTGAAGCTGGCCGCCAGCCTCGATGGCCGCACCGCGATGGCCGATGGCAGCTCCAAGTGGATTACCGGGCCGGCCGCGCGCGAAGACGTGCAGCACTGGCGCGCACGTGCGGGTGCAATCCTGACCGGCGCCGACACCGTGATTGCCGACGACCCGATGCTGACCGTGCGCCTGGCCGATACCGAGGTGATGCCACCGCTGCGCGTGGTGCTCGATTCGCGCCTGCGTTCGCTCGAATGCAGCCGCGTGCGCGAAGGCGGGGCCCCGACGCTGTACCTGCACGATGCGGCGGTGAGCGCGCCGGATGCGGCCGACGCCGAATTCGCCAGCGTGCCCAGCGCAGAGGGACGGTTGGATCTGGGCGCGGTGCTGGCCCTGCTGGCCGAGCGCGGCATCAACGAAGTGCATACCGAAGCCGGCGCGACGCTGGCCGGTGCCTTGCTGCGCGGCGGCTGGGTGGACGAGCTGCTGCTGTACCAGGCCCCCACACTGCTGGGCGACGGCGGACGCCCGTTGCTGACCGGCCTCGGCATCGATGCCATGGACCAGCAGCGGCGCCTGCGGGTGGTTGACCAGCGCCAGGTCGGCGAGGACATCAGGCTGCTGCTGCGGCCGTGAGGGAATGGCGGTATCTCCGGCGTCGTCAGGTGCCCTCGTCCTCGTCCTCGTCTTCGTAGGCGGGGCACTGTTCTTTCCACTGCTGCTTCCACAGCACGTGCAGGTCGCGGCAGTAGGCACTGAGCGCTTCCCCCGCCAGCTCTGTCGACTTCGACCGTAGTCTGCGGCGGCTGATGCCGTCGTCGTACTCGTCCGGCAGGACCGTCGGTGCACATCGATCGTGGTACTGCAGGAACGCGCGGCAGTCGTCGTTCTCGCTCAGCTGTGCATCGATGTCCCTGTCACGTAGCTGGTTCGACTCGAAGGCAACCGATGGGCGGATGATGAAGGTCTTGGGCCTGTACGCTTCGGCCTGCCCACTCACCATCAGCGCCAGCAGCATGACGGTAGTCGACGTCGTACGATGTTTCATGCGGTTGCCCCGGTGGAAGAGGGCAACAGCATTGACCATGCGGGCCGCGCAAGGCCATGCAACGGTTCTGAAAGTGCGCTCGCCGTTGCCGCAGGTAACGATGAGCCGAGCGTGGACCCGGCTCTAGCTCGCGCTTACGCGCATTCGTCGGTCCACATCATTTCGGCGATCGGGCGCAGCGCCTTGCACTCCTGCGTCATCTCCTCGGCCGATTGCACCTGCGCCTTGGCCTTCAGTTCCTCGGCCATCGCATCCACGCCGCTGATCTGGTCCGGCGCGATCTTCGCTACGCAGGCGCGGTGCTGCTGCAGCAGCAGGTCGCAGCCCGGTACGCCGGTTACTTTCGGCGCGCTGGCGGCCTGTGCATCCTGCATCCAGTCCTCGAACGGCGCCAGCGCACCGGCTACGGTTCCCACCAGATCGTCAAAATTACCGCTGTACCAGTAGCCGTTGTCCTTGGCCGGGTACAGGGTGAAGGTGCCGTTGACCGGCACGCGCATGCCACTCAGCAGTGCCTGGGTATAGGCATCGGTGAACTGCTTGCGCGCGGCCGGGCTGGCGTCAGACGCGAGGCTGGCGGCAAACAGCGGGCGGACCTTGCCCAGGTCGGGCAGCTGGCAGTTGTAGGTGATCCGCGCCAGTTTCTGGTCTTCAACGTACTCGTTGTCTTCGATCACGCTCTTGGTCGCGCGGCACTTCGAATCACGCAGCGCCTTGGCATACAGCGCTTCGGTGGCCGCAGCGTCGACCTTGGCGCCGGTGCTGGCCAGTACCGTCTGCCAGGGTTCGGCCAAGGCCTTGGCCAGCGCACCCGGGTTGGGGGTCACGGCATCCTGGCCCTCGAACGCCGGCTTCAGTGCGTCGTTGAGCGTGCGCGTGGCGGCCGCGTCGTCCTCCAGCAGCACGCGTGCATACAGGTCGAAGGCCTGCTCGGGCGTCAGTTGGGCCGGTGCCGCGCTGGCAATCAGCGGGGCGCACAGCAGCACGCTGGCCAGAAGGGTACGGGTGGGGGTCTTCATGACGGTGTTTTCCTGTTCCAGAGGCGCGCAAGCCTAGCGCATCCAGCACTACTTTCGATGGCGGCCAGAGGTCACATGGCGGTGTACCCCGGCCAAAAAAACGGGCCCCTTGCGGGGCCCGTTCGATCGCACGACGAGGAGCGATCGTTGGATCAGAAGCTGGCGCGGACGCCGGCCGAGTACTGGGTGACGTCGCGGTAGCCGGAGATCTCGCCCACCAGACCCCAGGTCCTGGTGAAGTTGATCTGGCCGCCGACGGTGCCGACCCAGGTGCCCTTGAAGTTGTTGCCGCCGTCCATGTAACCGGCCTTGACCCAACCTTCGGTCATGCGCGACGGCTTGCCACGGATACCCAGGGTGACGCGGCCCAGGTTGGTGTGATCCTTCTGGCTGAAACGCAGGCCGTCGTAGCGGACGGTGGCTTCGGCGTTCTGGCGCACCCATGCGGCATCGGCGGTGAAGTCCAGGCGGTCGGTCCACGGCATGTGGTAGCCGATGCCGAGCTCCGGCTGGTTCAGTTCCAGCTTCAGCGAATCATTGCCGTAGTGATTGGTCTTGCTGGTGCGCGACCAGCCACCGAACACGTAGACCTGTTCGGCGATCGCCACGGAACCACGCAGGTAGCCGCCGTCGACCTTGGGGTCGTCCAGTGCGTTGTCGTCAACCTTGACCTGCGTCCAACCGCCTTCGACGTAGGTGTAGCTCAGGGCGTCGGCCGAAGCCGAGAGCGGGGCGGCGGCCAGCAGGGCGGCCACGATCAGCATCTTGCGCATGGGAATTCCTGTGAATTTCAGTCCATTGGCGGGCCAGCCCTCTCGGCTACCCGTGGGCGACCTCATGTCGTCCGCTGCGAATTTTAATGAAAGTTTTACAAATTGCGAGCGACGGCCGTCACAGCTGTGGCATCCAGCCCCGTTCAGCCCGGGCTGGTACACTGGCCACGCCGGTTCGCCGGTACACAAACGTCTTCAGGGCGGGGTGCAACTCCCCACCGGCGGTAGGTGCGCAAGCACGAGCCCGCGAGCGCTCCGGCCCACGGCCGGGGGTCAGCAGATCCGGTCCAATGCCGGAGCCGACGGTCATAGTCCGGATGAAAGAAGACGGTGCCACAGGGCCTTCGCGGCCCTGCGCCCGCCTGTTTGCCTTGCGGCGTTTTTCGCTCACTTTTCGCGGAGAACGTTTCTTGTTTACTGGAATCATCGAAGGCGTCGGCCGTCTGGCCGCACGCGAATCCATCGGCGGCGATGTCCGCTTCACCTTCAATGTCGGAAACCTGCCGTTCGACAACGTGCAGATGGGCGAGAGCATTGCCATCAACGGCGTCTGCCTCACCGTCATCGCATTCGACGCCAGCAGCTTCCAGGCCGATGCCTCCACCGAAACCCTGGGCCTGACCACGCTGGGCCAGCTGGGCGAAGGGGCGGTCATCAACCTGGAGCGCGCCATGCGGCCGACCGACCGCCTCGGCGGCCATCTGGTCAGCGGCCACGTCGACGGCCTTGGCCAGGTCCTGTCCATCCACGAAGACGCGCGTGCCCAGCGTTGGCGTTTCGCCGCGCCGGCCTCGCTGCGCCGCTACATCGCCAGGAAGGGCTCGATCTGCGTGGACGGCGTCAGCCTCACCGTCAACGAAGTGGACGATGAGGGTTTTGAAGTCGCCCTGATCCCCCACACGGTAGCCAACACCGCCTTCTCCGCCACCGGCGTGGGCAACGCGGTCAATCTGGAAATCGATCTGGTCGCCCGTTACGTGGAGCGGCTGATCAGCGTGCCGACCAACGGTCAGCACCCCCAGGGAGACGTCGCATGAATTTCGCCCCAATCCCGGAAATCCTGGAAGACATCCGCCAGGGCCGCATGGTGGTCATCGTCGATGACGAAGACCGCGAGAACGAAGGCGACCTGATCATGGCCGCCGAGCTGGTCAAGGCAAGTGACATCAACTTCATGGTCACCCACGGCCGTGGCCTGGTATGCCTGCCGCTGACCCGCACCCGCGCCGCCGACCTCGGCCTGGCGCCGATGGTGCAGGCCAATACCGCCCAGTTCCAGACCAACTTCACGGTCAGCATCGAGGCTGCCGAGGGCGTCACCACCGGCATTTCGGCGCATGACCGCGCGCACACCATCCGCACCGCGGTGAAGCCCAACGCCAAGCCGTCGGACCTGCACCAGCCGGGCCACATCTTCCCGCTGATCGCCCAGCCGGGCGGCGTGCTGACCCGCGCCGGCCACACCGAAGCCGGCGTTGACCTGGCCATGCTGGCCGGGCTGGAGCCGGCTGGCGTGCTGGTGGAGATCCTGAACCCGGATGGCAGCATGGCGCGCCGCCCGGAGCTGGAAGTGTTCGCCCGCGAGCACGGCCTGAAGATGGGCTCCATCGCCGACCTGATCGCCTACCGCCTGGCCACCGAAAAGACCGTTGAACGTGTCGACGAGCGCGAGATCGACACCGAATTCGGCCCGTTCAAGCTGGTGACCTACCGCGACCGCATCGCCCACGACCTGCATTTCGCTCTGGTCCGCGGCACCCCGGACGCGGACACCCCGACCCTGGTACGTGTGCAGGTGGAAAACCCGCTGGCCGACCTGCTGCACTGGCGCCGTGACGACTTCGGCGTGGCGGCCACCGATGCCCTGCGTGCGATCGATGCCGAAGGCGCGGGCGTGATGGTGGTGCTGTCGGCCCCACGCGACGGCGAAGCCCTGCTGGCCCGCCTGCGCCAGCAGCCGGCACCGGTGGTGCCGGGCAAGGACAAGGATGTGGGCCAGTGGCGCCGCAACGGTGCCGGCGCACAGATCCTGTCCGACCTGGGCCTGGGCAAGCTGCGCGTGCTGGGCACCCCGCGCCGCCAGATCGGCCTGGCCGGGTACGGCCTGGAAGTGGTGGAGACGGTCACTCTGTAATGGGTAGTGCCGGCCGCTGGCCGGCAACCGCATTCCCTGGGATTGCCGGCCAGCGGCCGGCACTACCGGTGGGTGCCGACCATGCCCTACCTCGGGTGGGTGCCGACCGTCGGTCGGCACAGCCCTGGGCCTCCGCCAGCCACGGCCGGGGCCCATCCACGCTAGAATTACCCCCTTATCGAGTCCCCAAGCCGCATATGAGCCACTTCGAAGGCGATCTTCGCACTCCCGAATCGGCGCGCTTCGCCATCCTGGCCAGCCGCTGGAATGCCCGCATCACCGACACGCTGGTCGCTGGCGCCCGCCAGAGCCTGGCCGGCAACGGCATCACCGAAGCCAACATCGACGTGATCCGCGTGCCGGGTGCCTGGGAGCTGCCGCTGGTGGCCGCGCGCCTGGCCGCCGCCCACGAACACGCCGCCATCCTCACCCTGGGTTGCGTGATCCGTGGCGATACCCGTCATTACGAACACGTGGCCGACCGCTGCGCCGAGGGCCTGATGCGCGTGCAGCTGGATTTCGGCGTGCCGGTGCTGAACGGCGTGCTGGCGGTGGAACGCGTTGAAGACGCCGAGGCCCGCGCAGGCGGCAGCCACGGCAACAAGGGCGAGGAAGTCGCACTCGCCGCATTGGAAATGGTCAATCTTCTGGAGCAGCTGCCATGAACAAGAACACCCAGGGCAAGCCCTCCGGTAAACCCGTCCGTCGCGATGGCGTCGATCCGGTGCTGCGCTCGCGCGCCCGCCGTCGTGCCGTGCAGGCCATCTACGCCTGGCAGATCTCCGGCGGCAACGCACAGTCGCTGATCGCCCAGTTCGCCCACGAGCAGGCCCGCGAAATTGCCGACCTGGCCTACTTCGAGGCGCTGCTGCACGGGGTGCTCGACAACCGTCGCGACATCGACGAAGCGCTCGGCCCGTACTTGGACCGTGGCATCGAAGAAGTGGACGCGATCGAACGCGCCGTGCTGCGCCTGGCCGCCTACGAGCTGCGCTACCGCCTGGACGTGCCGTACCGCGTGGTGATCAACGAAGCCATCGAATCGGCCAAGCGTTTCGGTTCCGAACATGGCCACACCTACGTCAACGGCGTGCTGGATCGTGCCGCCGTGGAATGGCGCAAGGTCGAATCGGGTCACTGACCCGATTCCTGTAGAGCCGAGCCATGCTCGGCTCACCGTGCAGCGCACGGTTGCGTCCGGCAGTGCGGCGCGTGATCGAACTGCAGCCGAGCATGGCTCGGCTCTACATGAAAGTAGAACGCCCCATGTCCCTGGCCGAATTCGCCCTCATCGAACGCATCCGCGCCCGTACCCTCGAGCGCGACGACATCCTGCTCGGCATCGGTGACGACGCCGCGCTGCTGCAGCCGCGCGCCAACGAACAACTGGTGGTCACCGCCGACACGCTCAACAGCGGCGTGCACTTCCCGGTGGAAACCCCGGCCTTCGACATCGGCTGGAAGACCCTGGCGGTCAACCTGTCGGACCTGGCCGCGATGGGCGCGCGGCCGGCGTGGTGCACGCTGGCGTTGTCGCTGCCGGAAGCGTCTGAAGACTGGATCGAGGCCTTCGCCGATGGCTTCTTTGCCCTGGCCGACCAGCACGACATCGCGCTGATCGGCGGCGACACCACGCGCGGTCCGCTGTCGCTGTCGGTGACTGCGATGGGCCAGGTCGGGCGTGGCCAGGCGCTGCGCCGCGACCGCGCACAGGTGGGCGATGACATATGGGTGAGCGGCACGCTGGGTGATGCCGCCGGCGCGCTGCGCCTGTGGCAGCAGGGTGCGCTGAACGTGGCCACCGCGACCCTGCTGGCCGACTACGAACGCCTGCGCCTGCGCCTGCTGCGGCCGACGCCGCGAGTCACCCTCGGCCTGCGCCTGCGTGCCTTCGCGCATGCAGCGGTGGATGTCTCCGATGGCCTGCTGGCCGATCTGGGCCACATCGCCACGCGCAGCAACCTGGCCGCACACGTCGATGCCGATTCGCTGCCGATCTCGCACGCGCTGCGCGATCTGCTCGGCCGCGACGGTGCGCGTGATTGCGCATTGCGCGGTGGCGATGACTACGAGCTGTGTTTCACCGCCGCCGCCGATCAGCGCGACGCCCTGCACTACCTGGCCGAATCGCTGGACGTGCCGCTCACCCGCATCGGCCGCATTGCCGAAGGGCAGGGCGTGCACGTGGATGGCGAAGCCGCCGACGGCGGTTACCAGCACTTCGCCTGAGCGAAGACGCCGGGCATGGCCCGGCGCTACCGCGCTGCTGTGGTAGATGCCAACCTTGGTTGGCGTTTCTCCGTATCGACCAAGGTCGACACCTAACAAGGCGGGGCCGTGGCGAACGGGAACGCAGGGCATTGCCCGGCGCCCCCCTTAAACGTGCGGAACGGGCTTACCAAACCGGTTGTCGCCCGGCGTGCTGGGCAGCAGCATGAACACCAGCACGGCCAGGCCGGCAATCGGCACGAGCCCAAGCAACAACCACCAGCCCGAACGATCGGTATCGTGCAGCCGGCGAATGGTCACCGCGATCAGTGGCAGCGCCAGCGCCAGCCAAACCACCAACATCAGCCCGGACGAAACCAGCGCCAGCGATGTGGAGTTGGTGTACCCGGCGATGAAGCCCAGCACGTTCAACGGAATGGTGAACATCATCATGAACAACTGGAACCACCAGTACTCGCTGCGGCTGGCGCGTCCACTGAACTGCGTATAGCGCTTCAGCGGAACCATCATCTTGTGCATCGGTACACTCCCTGAGAAGAAGTGCGAACTATCCGCGCCAGCGCGATAGGTCGGCCATCAGATTTGTTGTAATCGCGAACCGTGCAATACGGAACTGAGCGCTCTTCCGCAGTTCAGAACGCGCGCTGCTCAAGTCGCGTGCAACTGCACATCCACATACTCGGCCAACCCGCGGCAGGCCAGCAGCAGCCCTTCGCGCACGTCGTCACCCACCTGCTGATCTTCATCGCCATCCACGCGCACGCGTTCGGTCGCGTGCAGCAGTTCCAATAGCAACGTCAGCCCGGCATTGGCGCGGTTGGCGCGGGCCATGGCCATGCGCTGTCCGGATGTGCGGCCCTTCTCTGGCCAGGGCTGGCCGTCGGCGGCATCCACTTGGCGGATGCGCTGCAGGCACGCCAATAACGAGGTGCTGGCCGGCACAGTGTTGCCGTGCGTGGCGCTCAGCGTGGTCTCCAACGCGCGCGCGACGGCTTCGGGAAGCACGTTGGCGGCCTCGCCGAGGGTGGCGAACAGGAACGGGTAGTGTGTGGCAGTCATGGCGGCTTCCTTGTGCATGTGACGAAGGAGCCACCCCGCTTAACAACGAGGGTGGCGGACGGTGCATGGTTCCAATACCGGTGGCTAACGTTGTCAAACGCCGGCGGGCACGAGGCCCCCACGCACCGTCCGCCATAGATGCACGGACAGATTGCCTGCCGACGCCACCCAACAAGGAAAGGGCGACGCCGGCAGGCAAGCGTAAACAACATTTACCAAACGGGATTGGAAGCCCGTGCCACCCGTTGTCGGTGGCGCTACATGATTTGCATGAAGGGCCAGTGCTGCCAATGAGAATTGTTGGAAAGTTCGAAAGCGTTGCAAATGTTCCGCTCGCACGGGAGCGCGTCAATTACGACAAAGCGTGTAGAGCCGAGCCCATGCTCGGCTCATAGCGCAATGCACGGGGTTCAGCCCGATCTGGCCGCAAAGCAGCCGAGCATGGGCTCGGCTCTACAGAAGACGGCTCGCGCGTCAGGCTGCGCTCAAGGGGAGATCTTCGCCTCGGCATCACGCGGCGTGCCGTAGTCGTCCAGCCACTGGAACGTCACCGACGTGGGCATCGCCGCACCACTCGGAAGCGGCAGACGTACCTGCGCGCCCGGTGCGATCATCTCTGCTTCCACCGTCCGGCCGTCGGGCAGTGTCAACGTGCTCAGGGTCACGTGGTAGGCGCTGGGGTTACTTACCTGCAGGGCGCCGGCCCGCGCACGCCATTGCAGTTGCCCGGCAGCATCGCGCGGCTTGCCGGGCAGGCCGGCCGGGCGATGGAACAGTTTCACCCGGGTACGCACCGCGAACTGCAGCAGGTTCTTGCTGGCGGCATCGGTGGGTTTGGGCGGAATGTCCAGCAGGTTGAAGTAGAACAGCGATTCACGATCCGTCGGCAGCGGTGTCTCCGACGGGCGCGGCGCGTAAGTAATGCGGTACGCCTGCCCCTGGTGGGCCTGCAGCAGGCGAGGGTCGGCCGGCGTCAGGCGGAATGGCGTGCGCACGTTTTCAGGACGCGCACGGCTGTCACCATCGTCAATCCAGACCTGCACCATGGCCACCTGGTTGCCTGCGTTCGTCGCCTTCACCGTTACATCGCGGCCCTGCGCCGCGTCATGCACGATACGCGTGCCCTGCAGCGTGACCGCTGCCGACACCGGCAGCGCCACGACGCCAGCCAACAGTGCGGTCATCCACGTCGTTGCTCGGATCTTCATCAACTCATCCTCCGATAGCGTACGCCACCCCAACCGCGAGGCGGCGCACACAGGCGCGGGTTACTTGTAAAGCACCACGAAATCGCCCGAGGCGTTGGCCGTGCCGGCCGTGGCGTTCTTGCCCGGCGAGGAATACCAGGCGCTGTAGTCCAGTTGGCCCTTGCCGGCGGCAGGAATGTTCACCCACTGCAGCGGGTCATCGCCCAGCTTCTGGTGGTTGCCTGAAGCGTCATACAGCGCAACGCCCACGTTTGTAGCCGTAGACGCAGCCGTCAGCGCCAGGTTGGCGGTGCTGCCGTCGGGCGTGCCGCCAAAGCGCACGCCGACATCCTGGGCGGCACCAGCGCCAGTGCAGTCGAGCAGGATGCTGAAGTTCTTCATGCCGGCACGCTCCGACGCATTGACCGACGCTACATCCACCTTGCCCATCGGCACGGTGATGGTGCCGCCGCTAGCATCCACCGAGCAGGTGCTGGTCATCAGCTCGCCGGTGATCTCCAGGGTCTCGGCGAAGGCCGTGGGGGACAGGGCCAGCGCAAGCGCACCAGCAGCGATCAGGTTCAGTCGGTTCGACATGGAGTTTTCCTTGGTTGGGAATCAGGGAATCCGCAGTGAATGCGCCAGCGGATGCGCACAGTTTTCCCGGGCCGGCACCGGGCCAACATCCAATTAGTTGCAAGCGTGTTGGCGGACGCTTGCGTTGAACGCGTGGCTACGCCAGGTGTCTTCGCTTTGCAACAAATTCAATTGGAGGGCAGGGGAGTGCTGCCTACGCTGCGGCCCCCATCGACCACGAGCGATGTCGCCCGCGACCTCATCGAATGACGCCAGCCATGAACAACTGTCCCTTTCCTCGTTGGACATCACGCCGTCCTGCCGTTCATGTGCTGGGCCTGGCGATTTCCGTCGCGGTGGCACTGGCCATTGCCGGTCATGCCCATGCGCAGGGTGATGAGTCCCTGCAGTTCAGTGAAGGCTTCCTGATGGGTGGCCGGGCCATCGACATGCAGCGCTATGCGCTGGGCAATCCCACGGAGCCTGGCGTGTATCCCTTGGACGTGGTGGTCAATGGCCGGTTCCACGACAAGCGCGACATCACCTTCGTGGCGGCACCGGCGCCTCTGGGTGCGACCCCGTGCCTGCCCGCCGGGCTGGTACGCCAGTTGCAGCTGAAGGAAATGTTCCTGGCCGAGCTGGACCAGGAGGATGAAAGCTGCGTCGCGCTTCCCAGCCTGATCGTCGGTGCCACCGTCGAGTTCGACGAAGGCAACCTGCAGCTTCTGGTGAACGTGCCGCAGGCAGCACAGGCGCGCGATGCGCGCGGCTACGTGGCACCTGCACAGCGCGACCATGGCGTCACGGCCGCCTTCTTCGATTACAACATCAACCACAACCGCAACCAGGACCAGCAGGCGACCTACCTGGGGCTGAACACGGGCGTGAACCTGGGCGCGTGGCGGCTGCGTCATCGTTCGTCCTTCAGCCAGGGCAGCCATGGCTCGCGTCACGATGTGATCAGCAGCACGCTGCAGCGCGATCTTCCGGCATGGAATGCCCAGCTGCTGTTTGGGCAGGGTACGACCGGTGGCGAACTATTCGAGTCGCTGTCATTTGCCGGTGTGCGGGTGGCCAGCGATGAGCGCATGCTGTCGGACTCGCTGCGCGGCTTCGCGCCGGTGGTGCAAGGCGTCGCCGAAACCAACGCGGTGGTCAGCATCCGCCAGAATGGCTACGTCATCCACGAAGTAAGCGTGGCGCCGGGGCCGTTCTCCATCGAAGACCTCTACCCGACCAACTTCGGTGGCGACCTGGACGTCACCGTCATCGAAACCGATGGCCGCCAGCAGCAGTTCACTGTCAGCTTCTCCGCAGTGCCGCAGGCGCTGCGCCCCGGCGCCAGCCGTTTCAGCGCAACCGCAGGCGAACTTCGCGACGCACGCGGTGTGTATGAAGCACTGCGCTTTGCAGAAGGCACCTACGCACGTGGCATCAGCAACCATTTCACCGCGCTGGGCGGGGTGCAGATTGCCGAAGGCTTCCAGTCCGCGCTGTTCGGCGGAGCAATCAATACGCCGCTTGGTGCGTTCGGCGCCGACGTTACCCATTCGCGCGCACGCCTGGCCAATGACGAACAGGTAACCGGCAACAGCTTCCGGCTGAACTACCAGCGCTATATCACCGCAACGGGTACCAACTTCGGCTTGGCAGCGCTGCGTTACAGCACGCGCGGCTATCTCTCGCTGAATGATTTCGCGCAGGCGTACAACGATGATTGGGGCGTCAGTGGCCGTGCGCGCCAGCGCTTTCAGGTGAATTTCTCGCAGCGCATCGGCGAGCGCAGCACGCTCTCGCTCAATGGCGGTCAGGTGCGCTATTGGGACAGCGCGCAGCAGCACAACGATCTGCAATTGCGCTTCCAGACCAGCATTGGCCGCGCCAATCTGAGCCTGTCTGCCATGCGTCTGCAGCTGGGCGATGGCCGTCAGGACAGCCGCTATGCGGCAACCCTCAGCATTCCGTTGGGCTCAGCCCCGCGCGCGCCGCGTTTGAGCACGCAGTTGGCCCATTCGGCTCGTGGTGAACTGGGCCAGCTGGGTCTGAACGGAACGCTGGGCACTGATCAGCAGCTGAGTTACAGCCTGTCTACCAGCGAGACCCGTGAGGGGGCGGGCAGCGCCGACGCCTACGCGTCCTATCGTGGTGGGCATGGCACGATAACCGCTGCCTACAGCCGCTCGGGTGATTACAACGCCTTCAATGCCAGCGCTGCCGGGAGCGTGGCGCTGCATCGCGGTGGCATCAACTTCGGTGCGCCAGTGGGCGATGGCTTCGTGCTGGTACAGGCCGATGGCGCGCGGGGCGCCCGCATCGGCTACGGCAGCGACGCGCGCATCGGTCGTAACGGCTATGCGCTGCTGCCGCACGTCAGCCCCTACCGCTGGAACCAGATCGAACTGGACCCGTCGGGCCTGCCGATGGATGTGGAACTGCTGCAGACCTCGCAGCGCATTGCGCCGACGGCGGGCAGCATCGTGCGGGTTGCGTTCAATGCCAAGCGCGAACGCACATTGTTCATTGACGCCACCGATGCCTTGGGCCAGCCGCTGCCGTTTGCGGCGCGCATCGAAGATGACGCCGGACGCGGCTGGGGAGCGGTGGGCCAGGGCGGCGTGATCCAGCTGCGCGGCGCGCCCGAACAGGGCCAGCTGATTGTCGACCCGGACGGCCCGCATCGCTGCCGCTTGGAGTACACGACCCCGGATGCACCCGATGCCTATGGGCTGTCGTGGAGCCAAGCGGTGTGCATGCCGTTGCCGGCCCCGAGCACAGGGCTGCAGGCCGTCTTGGATGCGGTCGAAGCCACCTCGTTCTGATGTCCTGATTTCATTCTTATAACCCAAGGAGTTCTTCCATGACCCTGTTCAACCGCATCACCCTGTGCACCGCACTGGTGGCCGCCGCGCCGCTGGCTCTGGCCGACACTGCCACCCTTACCATCAGCGGCAAGGTGCTGCCCGGCACCTGCACGCTCACCGCAGCGCCGATCACCCTGGACCCGGTGAAGGCCAGCGACCTGACGCCCGGCGCCGATGCGCAGATCAAGGCCGGGGCGCTGCAATTCGCGGGCTGCGTTGGCGTAAGCAAGGCCGTGCTGTCCTTCGCCGGTACCGCTGCCGACGGCGATGCTACGCGCTGGAAGAACACCGCTGCGAGCGATGCGGCCGAAGGCGTGTCGATCTCGCTGCTGTCCGGTACCACCGGCAGCACCTATCTGAAGGATGGTGACACCGGCATCGATGTGCCGGTGACTGGCGCCACCGCGCGATACGACCTTCGGGCGGCCTACTTCCTGCCCACCGGCGAAACGCCGAACGCGGGAGAAGTATCCACCGAGATCGTGGTGACGGCGGACTACCAGTGAGTGCCATGGTCAAGCGCTGCACCGGGCTGGGCTGGGCAGTAGGGCTGACGCTCTGCGTCGCCGGCGGTGTCGCCGCGCAGTCTACCTGCGCCGTGCAGACGGCGAGTTCCTCTACGGATCTGGTGGTGAATACTGAAAACGAGGCGTCAGCGGGTACGGTTCTGCATGGTCCCTGGCCAGGTGGAGCAACCCGTTTCAGGAACTGCAAGCCGGGGGAGCCACTCCAGCTGCAGATAAAGCCGATGATGCCGGGCCTTACCTATGTGAGGGACGTGGTCATCGATGGACTCACCTATCCCGCCTATGGCTGGAATGCAACATCGTCCTTGGTGATTCTTGGAATTCAGGTTTACTCCGGCTCCGGCTTGGGAATCTGGCGCTTCCCGCTCAGGATCGACAAGACGTCACAACAGGGAATCCTGGCAGGGCCTACTGGCGAGTTCGCGGTGACACTTCGAGTGGGGCTGGTGGCGCGCGGCGGTACCATCATCAAGGAAACCCAGGCCCTCGGTGTGGTGGAGACCTCATTGCTGAACGATCCGTCTGCCGTGGTTTCCAACAGCGGAAGCGTCGAAGTGAATCCAGCTGTCGATTCATGCCGGGTGCGCGCGGATGGCGCAGGGGTGATATTGGATCCGGCCCGGCAACCGGAACTGCAGCGCCCGGGCGATACGGCCGGGGAAGAACCCCTTCCGGCGCGCGTGCGCTGTTCGCGGGATGGCGTAGTGGCCGAGGTCGGCATTGACGATGCACTGGATATGGGCAACACCAGCAGCGTCCTGACACCGGCTGCGGGTACCAGTGCAACGGGCGTGGGTCTGCAGATTCTGCGCAACGGTGTGCCTTTGCCGATGGGAAGCCGGTGGATGTTCACCGATGGGGCTACCTGGACTGACCAGGGGCTGTCCGCCCGTTATATCCGGACCAGTGATGCCTTGAGTGCGGGTGACATCGTGGGCGAAGCAATTATCACTGCGACCATGAAATAGCACGGTATTTCCCGATCCGGGACGATGCGTGATCGTCTCCACTAAGGCCGGATCCAGCCCGCGGCTCATCGCGATCTGATCGATGCAGTCGAGCATGGCTCGACTCTACAAAGGCGTCGCGCCGGGCAAAAGAGAATGGCGCCGGAAACATCCGGCGCCGTCTTTTCAATTACCTTACCAGCGGTACGACATGCTCAGATTGGCCGTCGCTTCGCGATACCCGTGGTCACCACGCATCACACCAAATCCACCCCAGGCACTCAGCCCGGAACGGAAATCCACACGCGCGCCGGCATTCAACTCGTAGCGGTTGCGCGGCACGCTGGCCTTCAGCGCTTCATCATCGAACGCCATACCGTTACTGGCACCGTCGCGGTACCAGTTGGCCACCACATACGGGCTGACCGACGCACCGGCGGCACTGCGGCCTTCGCCCTGCAGGCGCAGGCCCACGCGGCCGGACAGGCCGCTGTCGCCCAGGCTGCGCACCACCGTGCCGTTGGTTTCCTCGTGGCGATCGGTGCTGGCGTCGGTGTAGATCAGCTGCAGTTCCGGCTGCAGGCTCAGCGCGGTGCTGCCGATCTGGCCGATGCCGAAGCGGTAGCCCGCTTCCAGCGACGACTGCCAGATGTCCGAGTCGTAGCGCTCTTCGGCCAGGCCTTCGCCCTGCACGCGGTTGCGGAACTGGCCGCGCTGCACGCTGGCATCCACATACAGCGCATCGTTGCTCCAGTTACCGTACACGCCCAGCGCACCGCCGTTGACCTTGCCGCGTGCGCTGTAGCCGGTCAGCTGCGAACGCGAAGTGGCATCGGACTTGGCCAGCGTGCCCATCACGCCCACGCGGCCCTGGCCGCTGTCGAACACACCGATGTCCGCACCCAGCTGCAGGCGCGAGCGGTCCACGCGCAGGTCCAGCTGGTCTTCCACGGCAGACAGTTTGCTCTGCGTGCCGTTCACGCGGGCCCAGCCACGCACGCCGTCAACGGCGGAGGTGTTGCCGCCCTGGCGGTCGCGCCAGCCGTGGCGCAGCAGCTGGTCCATCGCGAACTGGTTGGCCAGGTAGGCGCCGGCTTCCGGGCGCAGCACCGGCGTGGGGTCAACCGGATCGACCGGGTCCACCGGATCGACCGGCGTGCACTCCGGCAGTGTGGGATCCACCACGCACGGGTCCGGCGTGCCGGCCAGCTCCGAGCGCAGGTACCAGCCGCCGTTGGTCGCATCCTTGAACAGGAAGTACTCGTACTGCCCGCCCACCGCACGGCCCTGCAGGTCGAACTGTGCATTGGACGCACCGCCCACGCGGATCAGTTCGATGCCCTTGTCGGTCTTCGCGCCCGCACCACCGGCATTGAGCACGCGCACGTTGGCCTGGCCGTTGGCATCGCCCTTGATGATCAGCCTGTCGGTGGCCGAGCTGTCGTCACCCAGCTGGGTGTTGAACAGCAGGGTACCGCCGGCACCGTCGAAGGTATCCACGGTGAGCGTGTTGAACGTGCTGCCATTGCCGAGTGCCACCGTGCCGGTGCTACCCAGCGCCAGGTGGCCGACGTTGCTGTCGCCGGTCATCAGCCAGGTGCTGTCGCTGTCGATGCTGGCCGAGGTGACGTTGAGGAAGCGGCCGTCGATCTGCGCCTTGTTGCGCAGGATGATGTCCAGCGTGCCATTGGTGACCGTGGCTGGGTCGAGGGTCACGTTGCCGGCCAGCCGGGAATCATCAACGGTGAAGATGACGTTGGTACGTGCGGTGCTCGCGGCGGTGGGGGCCTGCACCAGCAGTAGGTTGCCATCGCCACCGATCAGCTTTGAATCGTTGGCCACATTGATTTCGTAAGTACCCTCCAGGCCCGGCATGACCCGTATCGCCGCGCCGCGCCGCGACTGCAGGCTGGAGTCATTGATGTTGAGGCGAATGGGGGCCGTGGCGCCGGGAACCAGCGACCAGAGCATGACACCGACATTGGCCGCGAGAATCTGCGAGCCGTTGACGATGTCCGCCTGCCCTCTCTGCAAGCGCACTCCCAATCCACTGTTGTACTCGGCTGCACCGGGGGCTTCGGCCACTTGGATTCGGGTGTTATCGAGAATCGCCCGCGGCGAGCCGCTACCTGTGCCGGACAGCGATCTGTCGAGATCGACACCAATGGAACTCGCTGCGCCCACCGGAATGTCGGCGGAGTCTAGAACGATATGGTTGTCCACCAGATGTGCTTGGGACGAATCACTGATGCTGATACCGCCGCGGAAGATAGTGCCTTGCGCCTCCAGCAATGACGCGCCCAGCAACTGGACCGAGAGCGCATCAGCGCCGCTCTGGTTGATCACCGCGCGCGCCATGTACAGGGTGGAGTCCATGGCCTGGATGCGTTGCGTCTCACCGCCGAGCACCCTCAGCCGTGAGTCATTGCGCAACGTCCAGGCTTCGATCGGATCGCCGGGACCGACATCGGCACGCTGATTGTCCAGATCTCCTGCGAATACAGCAGCTGCAGGTGCTACCGCCACGGCAAGCAGCAGGCCGCGTGCCAGCGGGCGGAGGCAGGGAAGAGAAGTGCGGGGCCGATCTAGACGCATGGTCTGGTCCTCTACAAGGGAGACGGATGGGACACTGCACTGCCACTGCGGTTGCCGGCCCCCTGTTCAGGCGGGTGACGTATACGCCGCGACCGCGTGAAGGCTGAGTGATGGGTCGATGGCGACAATGCGTGTCTCGAATGGGGCGCAGTTTCGGCTGCTGCCGTCTCTGTTCCCATGCAATTAGTTGCAAAGCGTGCTTGCATCCCCTGCTCTGGCCGGCGCCCGTTCAGACAGTGCTTCAGCTGCGGCAATGCGCCGCACCGGCATTGCAACGCATTCGATGTTGGATTGCCCCGCAGATGCCGAACATGGCGCTCCTTTCATGGAGAGCTGTCATGCACCTACCGTATTCGCGTTGCCGCCTGTACTCGGCACTGGCCCTCGCGCTGGCCATCGTTTCGCCAGCGATGGCGCAGCAGGTCGTTGCCGATGGCGATGAGCAGAACCCAGCGGCCGGCGACTACGCCACGACCGAGCCGGTCGAGCCCGGCAATCCGGCCGGTCATGCGTTCCTTGCCGTAAACGGCGGCACCATCATTCCAGCCGGCGAGGTCAATCTGCGCACCGACGGGCTGCGTGCCGCCGCCGCACGGGCTGAGGGCGTGGGCAGCAGCATCCAGCTCAACGGCGGGCAGGTCATGACCACCGGCCGGGGCGCGGCGGGTCTATCGGCATCCGCCGGGGGGCACGTTCAGGCCGTTGGTACGCGCATCGAGACGTTGGGAACCACCTCGCACGGCGCTGAGTCGCTCGCCGGGCGCATCCAGCTGGAGCGTGTGGATATCGTCACCCGTGGCGGACTGTCACACGGAGTGACAGTCCGCGGCGGCGAGGCGCAGATCCATGACAGCACTATCACCGTCCACGGAAGCCAGTCCAATGGTCTTGAGGCTGTTGGCGGAACGCTCCAGGCAGAACGCATCCGCATCGAAGTAGGCAGCAGCGGGCAGGGACTGTGGGCAGAGGGCAGCAGCGATGTGACGCTGCGTTCGGTCCAGATCAACGGCAGTGGTGCAGGTGCCTCGGGCGTGTTGGCGGGCCTGGGCAGCAAGGTGTTGCTGGAAGATGTGGACATCAATCTCACCCACGAACGCTCGGGCATGGGCTTGTTCGTAGGAGGAGAGCTTGAGATGCGTGGCGGCAGCGTCCATGCGCGCGGAGACAACGCCAGTGCTGTCAGCTTCGCCACCGGTGGAGGCGGTGTGCTGCGGCTGATGGGAGTGGAGCTGTCCGGTCACTACGGCATCCATATGACCGAAGGTGCTGACCTGACCCTCCAGAACAGTCAACTCGACAGTGTTTCGACGGGCATCAACATGAACCAGCGCGATGTCGTGGCGAAGGTGACCGGCTCCTCGATCACCACCCAGAACGGCGTCGGCATCCTGGTGGAGAACGGAGACCTGATGGTCGAAGGTTCGACCATTACCTCCGATGGCATCTATTGGCAGGCGATCTCGGTGCTGGGCGGCACCGCTCACGTCACCTCCAGCCGCTTGCGCACTCTCGGCCAGAACGGTCATGGCCTGTATGCAGAAGGCGCGGCGGGTGTTCGTCCGGTCGCAACTGCCAGCGAGATCGACATCCTGACCGAGGGCCCGGGCGCCGTTGGCGCGATCGCGCGCCTGGGCGGCACCGTGCATCTGGCCGACAGTGTCGTGCGCACCACCGGCGTCAACTCACACGGTGTGCTGTCTGGCGGCACCGGCGAAATGACGCTGAACAACACCCACGTGCGCACCGAAGGCGAAGGCGCATGGGCAGCGGTGATCAATGACAACGGTCGTATGCAAATCGATGGCGGTTCGCTGGTGAGCGCCCAGCATGGCGGTGTATGGCTGCGCAGCAGCCGCGACCCGGGCCTGACCCTGTCCAACGGCGCGGTGGTATCGGGCGGCAATGGCATCGCGCTGGCACTGGATGCCGCAGTGGCCGGACGTTTCGATGTTGCACTGGGCGGAGGCTCGCAGATGGTGGGCGACATCGTCATCACCCCGGAGGACGAGGACGCAGGCCTGCCACCACAGTCGAATGTGCATGTGCGGCTGGCGGATGGGTCGCTGTGGCAGGGCAGTTCCGACCTGGTGCAGACGATGGCGATCGAGAGCGGCAGCCAGTGGACACTGAGCGGTGATGCCACGGTAGGCGAACTTCAGGTGCTCAACAGTGGCGTGGCACTGTCTGACGGCAGTGGTCGCTTCAATACGCTCACCGTGGACGGCGACCTGCACAGCGAAGGGGCCACGTTCCTGTTCCAGGGCGCGCTGGCCGGCGATGACAGCGCGATGGATCGCCTGCACGTGCGCGGCGATACCTCCGGCGATGCGCTGATCGCGGTGAAGAACATCGGTGGGGTGGGTGCGCAGACAAAGGATGGCATCCAACTGATCGAGATCGACGGTGCATCACTGGCGAGCTACGCACTGAGCGGCCGCGCGGTGGGCGGATCGTACGAGTATTTCCTGTTCAAGGGGGGCGTGACGGATCCCACCGATGGCAACTGGTATCTGCGTTCGCAATGGTTCGATGTCTGCCAGGACAACCCGGCTGCGCCGGGGTGCGCGGTCGATCCGGGCCCGGATCCGATCGACCCGACGGATCCGGTGGATCCAATCAATCCGATCCTGCCGCCGCCGGTACTGCGCCCGGAAGCCGGTGCCTATCTGGCAAACCAGTCAGCAGCCATCAACATGTTTTCCCATCGTCTGAACGACCGTATCGGGGCCGTATCGCTGGATGAAGGCCGTGCCGCGTGGGCGCGTGTGGGCCGGCAGCAGGCGGACTTCAGCGCGGTCGGCGGTCAACTGTCGATCGATGGCAACACCTCGGTGCTGCAGATCGGCAGTGAGCTGGTTCGCCGGGGCAATGCAGCGTTCGGCGTGATGCTGGGCACGGGGCGTGCTGACAGCAGTGCAGTGTCCGATCTGACCGGCTACAGCGCCAAGGGGCGGGTGCGTGGCAGTGCCGTGGGTGTGTACGGCACCTGGTTGCAGGCGGCTGACGGTACGCAGGGTGCGTACGTTGATGCGAACCTGCAGCACGGCCGTTTCGATAACCGGGTGCAGGGCATCGGCCTGGCGCCGGAGCACTACGATTCGCGCATGGCCAGTGTGTCGCTGGAGACCGGCTACACCTTCAACGTGTGGCAGGGTGCCGCCAGCGCGCTGTACGTGCAGCCGCAACTGCAGCTGAGCCATGTCGATTTCCGCGCCGATCGCCACGTGGAGAGCAACGGCACGGTGATCGACCACGCCGATGCCGGTGGCCTGAGCGGGCGCCTGGGCGTGCGTGTGTTTGGCCATGGCACTGCAGCCGACAATGCCGTGCAGCCGTACCTGGGCGTGAACTGGCTGCGTGGCAGCGGCGCCAGCACGTTGCAGTTCAACGGTGACACGCTGGGCGCGGACGTGCCACGCAACCGTTACGAGGTGCAGGCCGGTGCCGAGCTGAAGCTGGGCCAGCGCTGGGGTGCGTGGGGTGGCCTGACCGTGCAGCGCGGCGACCACGGTTACCGCAACGTGGGCGGCCAGCTGGGCCTGCGCAAGGCCTGGTAAGCGGGCGTGCAGCGGGGTCGGATCCCATTGCCTGGGCAATGGGCTCTGACCCCTGGCTGCTGCCGTAGAGCCGAGCCTACGCTCGGCTCATCGCGATCTGAACGAAGAGCAGCCGAGCATGGCTCGGCTCTACAATCGCGCCGATCCGGGACTGGACCTGAACGTTGTCCACGTCTGTCGCGATCGTCCATTGAATGACTGCGCAAACGGTGGCGATGCTGCCGGATCGCTCGCTGCCGGTCACCCGCATGTCCCCTCCCGAACGTTCCCACAATGCGGCCATTGACGGCCTGCGCGCATTGGCGGTGCTGGCCGTCATCCTGTTCCACACCAATGCGGCATGGCTGCCCGGCGGCTTCACCGGTGTGGACCTGTTCTTCGTGGTGTCCGGCTTCGTGATCAGCCAGTCGCTGGCGTCGCGTGCCAACGCATCACTGGGCGCACTGCTGCTCGACTTCTACCGCCGACGCGTGCTGCGCCTATTGCCGGCGCTGCTGGTAATGCTGATGGCCACCTTCGTGCTGTCGGCGCTGTTCATTCCCCGCGCGTGGCGCAACGAGCAGTTCGACCAGACCGGCTGGGCCGCGCTGGTCGGCTTCAGCAACATCGTGCTGGCTGGGCAGCAGGACGACTATTTCTCACCCGGCGCCGAACTCAACCCGTTCCTGCACACGTGGACGCTGGGTGTGGAGGAGCAGTTCTACCTGGTCTTCCCGCTGCTGTTCTTCGTCTGGCTGCGCGGGCGTGAGCGCTGGCCGTGGTCGCGTTGGCTGTTGCCGGTGCTCACCGCGCTGTCGCTGGCGTGGGCAGGTTGGCAGGCGCAATCGGCACCAGCGGCAGCGTTCTACCTGCTGCCGGCGCGATTCTGGGAGCTGGCCGCGGGCGCGCTGCTCTACCAGTGGATGCGCACGCGTACGCCGGGCCGGAACGGTGATGCGGTTGCAGTGGTCGGTCTGGCGCTGCTGGCCGCAGGTGCGCTGATCGCACCGCAGTTGGCGATGCCGGTGCCGGGCGTGCTGGCCACCGTGGCCGGTACCCTGCTGCTGTTGGCGAGCGTGTCGACAGCGGGGTCATCGCGCATCGCCCGCGCGCTGGGCTGCGCACCGCTCGCCTACCTGGGGCGCTTGTCCTATTCGCTGTACCTGTGGCATTGGCCGTTGCTGGTGCTGCTGCGCTGGACCTACGGTCTGCAGGGAGCGGCACTGTGGCTGTACCCGGTGCTGCTGTTGGCGGTATCCGCTGCGTCCTACCACTTCATCGAACGTCCGCTGCGCCGTGCAGCACCCCTGCTGCGGCTGGCACCGGCCAAGGTGCTGGCGATGGCGTTGCCGGTGGTGGCGCTGTGTGGCGCGGGTGCCTGGGCCACCGTGGAGTACCACGAGCAGGTCTCGCTGAGCGTTACCCGTGACGGCTATGCATGGCAGGCGCGGCGCTACCCGGCATGGCGTCCGCTGGAGCCGGTGAGCGCGCCGGCGCTCGAAGGGCGGCGGCTGTTCGTGGTGGGGGATTCGCATGCGGCGGCCTATCGCACGATGACCAGCATGGTGGCGCGCCAGACCGGCATGGAGGTGCGTCAGGATGATCGTGGCGGCTGCAGCTTCGTCAATCTGCTGCGGGCCAGCCCGTCCGACTGCCAGGCATTCATCGAGCACGCGCTGTCGACCATCGAGCGCGAGGCGCGCCCCGGTGACTTCGTGCTGCTGGCGGCATTGCGCATGCCGGAGCTGCGTGGATTCGACTGGCAGCGGCAGGATGCACAGGAAATCTATCGTCAACTGCTTGCCGAGCGCACCCCGACCAATGCGCAGGCCGCGCGTGATGAGGCTGATCGTGTTCTTGGACGTCTGCAGAAGCTGGGCGTGCATGTGGTTTTGGATGCACCACTGCCGTTGTTCAAGGCCGGTGCGTACCGCTGTTCGGACTGGTTCAACCGCCGCAACCCGGCTTGTGCCGGGGGCCTGAGCATGCGGCGCGCCGACCTGGACAGGCTGCGAGCGCCGCAGATGGCGTTGCTGTCCGAACTGGCAGCGCTCTATCCATCGCTGACGGTGTGGGATCCACTGCCGCTGCTGTGTGGGCCGCAGACCTGTTCGGCCGTGGAAGAGGGCGGACCGTTGTTCTTCGACAACGATCATCTGAGTGGGCACGGTAATCGCGTGCTGCTGCCCAGTTTCCGGCAGACCCTGAGCGATATTGCAGGCGACAAGCCCTTGTAGAGCCGAGCCCACGCTCGGCTTTCGCGCGCAGCGCGGGAGTTTCGCGAACGGAATGGAGAGCAGCCGAGCATGGCTCGGCTCTACAGAAGTGCGCGCGATCTATGCCGGCGGCAGCACCTTGCCCGGGTTGAGAATCCCATCCGGGTCCAGCGCGGCCTTGATCGCACGCATCGTCACCAAGGTAGCCGGGGTGAAGGCCTGCGCCATGAAATCGCGCTTGGCCAGGCCGATGCCGTGCTCGCCCGACAGCGTGCCGCCCAGTGCCAGGGTCAGCTCGAAGATCTTCGGCAGCGCGGCATGCGCGCGCGCGTTTTCGTCGGCATCCTCCGGATGGTAGAGGATGTTGACGTGCAGGTTGCCGTTGCCGGCATGGCCGAAGGTGACGATGGTGAGTCTGTAGTCACGCGCCAATGCCTGCACGCCAGCCACAAGCTCTGGAATGCGCGACACCGGCACCACCACGTCTTCATTGATCTTGCCGGGCGCGACGCTGCGCAGTGCCGGCGACAGTGCCTTGCGCGCGGCCCACAGCTGGTCGCGTGCACGGCCTTCCATCGCCACGTCCAGTTCGATCATGCCGTCGCCTTCAGCGGCGCTGGCCAGTGCCTGCAGCAGATAGGGCAGGGTGTCGTGGTCACCATCGGCTTCCACCAGCAGCATCGCACCGGCCTCCGGCACGTCCGCACCGTTGAGACGCAGCAGCTCAAGGCTGCGCGCGTCCATGAATTCCAGGCGCGTGGGTACCACCGGCTGCGACATCAGGCGTGACACTGCGGCGGCGGCCGCATCGGCGTCGCGGTACAGCACGCGCAGTCCGGCCTGGCTGACCGGCAGCGGGGTGAGCTTGAGGGTGGCTTCCACGATCAGCGCCAGCGTGCCTTCGCTGCCCACCAGCAGGTGGGTGAGGTCGTAGCCGGTGGAATCCTTGGTGTAGGCACCACCGCAGCGGATCACCTCGCCGGTGCCGGTCACCGCCACCAGACCCAGCACGTTGTCGCGGCTGGTGCCGTACTTCACCGCGCGTGGGCCACCGGCATTGCAGGCCAGGTTGCCACCCACGCTGCAGATCTCCGCGCTGGACGGGTCCGGCGCCCAGAACAGGCCATGCGGGGCCAGCGCCTGCTGCAGGGTTCCATTGAGCACGCCCGGCTGCACCACCGCGCAGCGATCACCGGCGCGGATCGCCACGATGCGGTCCATGCGGGTGAACGACAGCACGATGCTGCCCGGCAACGGCACGGCCGCGCCGGTGGTGCCGGTGCCCGCGCCGCGCGCGACCAGTGCCACGCCATGCGCACGGCAGGCACGCACCAGCGCCTGCACCTGTTCGATGCTGGCGGGCAGCGCGACGGCGGCAGGGCGCTGGTGGCGCCACGAGTTGTCCTGTGCGTTCGCCTCCAGCGCGTTGTCATCCATGCGCCAGCCATCGGCACCCAGCAGGGCGGACAGTTCGGCAACCAACGCGGCGGGCAGGACAGTACTCATGATGGATCTCGCGGGACAGCAGGGGCGGGTTGGATCAGTTTCCAGGCAACAACGGCGCCGGCCAGCGGCAGCCACACCCAGCGCAGTTCAGAGAGCAGGGTGGCGATGCCGCGCGCGCTGAAGAACTGGGGCGCGAACGGTGACACGCGGATCGGTCGCCACGGTGCGAAGAAGCGTTGTTCGCTCCACGGCCAGGCGAGGGCAACGCCGAGGCCACCGGAGGTCATCGCATCCAGCAGTGGATGGCTGGCGGCGCAGACGAAGACGAATGCAGCGGCTTGTACGGTAGATGCCAACCTTGGTTGGCACACATCCGCCGACCAAGGCCGGCGACTACCAAAGAACGCCCACACCGCGGCCAGCACCGCCAACACCCCGGCAAACAACAACGAATGGCTGGCACCGCGATGGCCGAACGCATCGGCATAGGGAATGTGCAGGGCAAAGGCCAGTACATCGGCATCGGGCAGCATCGCCGCGACCACACCCGCAGCGAGCAACCACGCAGGAATGCGGCCACGATCCGCGGCGCACCACAGCGCCAACGGCACAGCGGCATGGGTGATGATCGAAGGCATCAGTCACGTACCATGGTAGTGCCGGCCGTGGGCCGGCTGCAGGTCCGACGGGTAGTGCCGGCCGCTGGCCGGCAAAGAGTAGCCATCAGGAGTCATCCAATCGGAACGCATCGCGCAGCCAGTGCAGCTGCGGCGGCTCGCCGGTGGCTTCCACCACATCGAAACGGCACGGCGCATCGGCCAGCGCGGGATTGTCCTGCAGGTACAACAATGCGGCATGTGCCAGGCGCCGACACTTGCGCACATCCACCGAGGCCGCGCCGCCACCGAAATCGGATCGCGCGCGATAGCGCACTTCCACGAACACCACGGTGCCGGCATCGTCCATCACCAGGTCCAGTTCACCGCCGCGATAACGCACGTTGCGCGCACGCGGCCGCAGTCCGGCCTGTTGCAGATGCTGCTCGGCGGCGGCTTCCACCGCCGAGCCACGTTGGCTGCGCTCAGCGACCACCGACGATCGGCATCGGCCGGCCGCCATTGAAGGTCGACCAGGCCGGCTGGCGCAGGATGTTGCCATTGCTGTCCAGGAACAGGGTGCCGGTGGCACCGTCCAGGCCGCCTTCGTTGGACAGCTTGTCCAGGTAGGCGGTGATCTTCCAGGCATCGGCGCCGAAGGCGAACAGGCGGCCGGCCGCACCGCGTGCGCTGGGCAGGGTGCTGGCGACCTGGCTGGCCGAGGGCAGGCCGGACACGCTGCGCACGTTCCAGGCTTCGTTCGGGTAGACGATGCCGTCCAGCGCCACGTCTTCTTCCACCTTGCCGCTGCCGACGGTCAGCTGCGAAGTGCCAACGCGGGTGGCGCCACCGGCACCGGCCAGCGCCAGCTGCGGCGCCAGCAGGCGGGCCTGCGGCGCGCGCACGGCGAGGAACACGGCATCGACCTGGCCGGCATTGCGCACCTGCGCACCGACATCGCCAACCGCGTCGCTGACGCCGACGGTAGCCACCACCTGGCCACCACGCTGGGCGAAGCGCTGGGCAAAGGCGGCGGCGGCACGGCGGCCGGTATCGTCGGCGCTGTTGATCACCAACGCCTTGCCGCGCTCGCGGCCGCGCAGATATTCGGCAGCGACGATGCCGTCGTCTTCCGGTGCCAGCGAGAAGCCGGCGCTGCCGGCCGGCGGCGCGTCCTTGCCACGGTTCAGGGCCAGCACCGGCACCTGCAGCTGCTGGCGGCCATAGACCGCATCCACTTCGTCGCGGCCCAGCGGGCCGACCACGAAGTCGGCGCCGGAGGCGACGGCCTTGTCATAGGCGGCCAGCGCACCGGCCGGGGTACCGGCGGTGTCGATGAAGTTGATGTCCGGGCGGCGGCGGGTCTCGCCGTAGTACGCGGCCAGCAGGCCATCACGCACCGGCTGCGCGGCGGTGGCCAGGCGGCCGCTGAGCGGCAGCAGCACGGCCAGCTTGGCCGGCGGGCGGTAACCGTCGCTCATCGCCGGCGGGCGCTTGCTGGTGTCGAACTGGGCGGCGCCATCGCGGTCGAACGGGCGCGGCAGCGGCAGGCCGCGCGCGATCAGTGCGCGGCCGGCGAAGTTGTACAGCGGGTCGTTGGCCGGCAGGGCAGCGGCACGGCTGCGCAGGGTGGCATCGTCAAGCGTACCGAGCAGACCGGCGATGGCGGCCTGGTTCTCGCTGCGCGCGCTGCCGGTCAGGCTGGCGTGGGCGCGGGCGCGCTCGGTGGCGGCACCGAAGGCATCGCCGGTGCCCTGCAGCGCGTTGGCGCGGGCTACGTGCCAGCGCGTGCGCAGCGCGGGGTAGACGTTGTCGCCCTGTTCCTTCAGCAGGGCCAGGGCCTGCGCCGGCTGCTTGTCGGCCAGTGCCAGCTCGGCGCCGGTCAGCTGGTAGCGCTGCAGGCTGGCGCCGGACAGCTGGCGGGCGGTGAGCTGGCCAAGCAGGCTGCGCGCGCGGGCACTGTCGCCGGCCAGGTGCCAGGCCCAGGCGGCATCGGCCAGGGCATTGCTGCGGGCGCCACCTTTCAGGGTTGCGGCCAGCGCTTCCAGCTGCAGGGCGGCGTCGCGCGGTTTGCCTTGTTCGATCAGCGCCAGCGCCTGGCTCTGGGCCGGCGATTCGGGCGCGCTGGTCAGGCTGGTGGTGGCACAGCCGGCCAGCAGCATCAGCGACAACGACAGGGCGGAGATCCGTGCGGCGGGCTTGTTCATGATCGGGTCCATGCGATGAGGGCAGCGGCCTTGGCCGGGTACACGCTACGATTCTACCCTTGCCCCGTGAGTACCGCTGAAATGAGTGTGCCAACCCTGTACGTCGTCGCCACCCCGATCGGCAACCTGGCCGATCTGAGCCCGCGCGCGCAGGAGGTGCTGCGTTCGGTGGCGGCCATCTGTGCCGAAGACACCCGCCGCAGCGGCCAGCTGCTGTCCCATTTCGGCATCCAGCAACCGCTGGTGGCCCTGCACGAACACAATGAAGAGGCCCTGGCGCAGCGCCTGGTTTCGCGATTGCAGGCCGGCGAGTCGCTGGCGCTGGTCAGCGATGCCGGTACCCCGCTGGTCAGCGACCCCGGTTTCCGCCTGGTGCGTGCCGCGCGCGCGGCGGGTATCAAGGTCAGCCCGGTGCCCGGTGCCTGCGCCGCCATCGCCGCGCTGAGCGTGGCCGGCCTGCCCAGCGACCGTTTCAGCTTCGAGGGTTTCCTGCCGGCCAAGGCCAGCGGCCGCCGCGACCGCCTGCAGGCGCTGGCCGGCGAAGTGCGCACGATGGTGTTCTACGAATCCTCGCACCGTATCGCCGAGTCGCTGGCCGACATGGCGGCGATCTTCGGCGGCGAGCGCCCGGCGGTGCTGGCCCGCGAGCTGACCAAGCTGTTCGAGACCGTGCTCGACGGTGACCTGGCCGGCCTGTTGGCGAAGGTGGAAGCTGACGAGAACCAGCGCAAGGGCGAGTTCGTGGTGATGGTGCAGGGCGCCGGCGACGATGAGGAAGCGCAGCTGGCGCATGGCCGCCGCGTCTACGCCAAGCTGAGCGAGCATCTGCCGCCGTCGACCGCTGCAAAGCTGGCCGCGGAACTGACCGGCGCACCGCGCAAGGCGTTGTACGGCAGTTGATGGATCGTGCGGACCAAGGTCCGCACCCACCAGAGCGGAATCCGCACCCACCAGAGCGGAATCCGCACCCACCAGGGCAGCGGCATCGGTAGATCCACGCCACGCGTGCATGGATGAACAGGTCGCCGCGACCGGCACGGCAGGAAGGGCGTGCGTACGCTAGAATACGCGCTGGCGGAGTCGGCCAGACAGTCGCGTCATCCCTTCGGGGTGCCGAGGAAAGTCCGGGCTCCATAGGGCAAGGTGCCAGGTAACGCCTGGGCGGCGCAAGCCGACGGAAAGTGCAACAGAAAGATACCGCCTACGTCTTCTTCGGAAGGCCGGTAAGGGTGAAATGGTGCGGTAAGAGCGCACCGCGAGTCTGGCAACAGACCGGCACGGCAAACCCCACCTGGAGCAAGACCAAATAGGGATCCTTTGGCGCGGCCCGCGTTGGATCCGGGTAGGTTGCTTGAGCGTTGCGGTGACGTAACGCCTAGAGGAATGACTGTCCACGACAGAACCCGGCTTATCGGCCGGCTCCGCCTCTTTCTTACGGTAGGCCGAGCATGGCTCGGCTCTACAGTAGAGCCGAGCCATGCTCGGCTGCTCTTCGCCCAGATGCTTGGGATGTTGTTCAACCCGGCGTGCGGTACTGCCCGGCGGAAATGAACTGCTCGAACCGTTCGCACCACACCACTACGGTGGTGTAATCGTCCACGTTGACGCTTTCAGGCACGTCCACCAGGAAACGGTTGAAGGTCTTCACCTCGCCGATGCGCTGGGCCTGTGCCTTGATCTTCAGGAAATCGGCCTTGTTGTCGACGAAGTCACGGACCAGGTACACCTTGTAATCCGGACCCGGACCCATCTTGCCGTCGAACGCGACCTGGCGCGGGCTGACGCTGACGTTGCCTTCCGCCCAATGCACCGCATCACTGCCCTTGAGGTCGCGGCGAAAGGTGGTGCGGTAGGGGGCGTCTTTCATGGCCGCCTGCACCTGCGCAACCGGCGGGTCATCGGGGGCGATCAGGATCGGCAGGAGATAGACGCCCAGGCCGAAGCCCAGGCCGAGGGTGAGCAGGTGGGTGGCGAGCAGGATGAGGATGCGGCGCATGGGGCCTCCTTGTGGTTGCGATCGATCGCGCGGCGAAGTGCCGGGCCTGACCACCCTGGGAGGTCAGGGCCGACATTTATAGGCACAGGGCCGATTGCGAAAAGGGCACAGTCGGGTGGCTGCGATGCTGAAAGCCCTCTGGCGAGGGCGGATCGCGGTCGCGGCTGGAAGCTGAATGACGTATCAGGCGCGCTGCGCTGACGGCTGCCGGCGCGTGGATCGCGACAGCGCGCTGTGGGTAGTGCCGGCCGCTGGCCGGCAGCTTCATGGCGAATCCGAGCATCCAAAGGTTGCCGGCCAGCGGCCGGCACTACCCCGCTGGCAAGAGAATCCGCCCAGTGGCCGGGACGGCCGGGTCAGAAAATGACGTGGCTCTGTCCGTTGGCTGCGCCCTGAGGGCCGAAGCGACGCTCGTGGATCTGCCCGTGCCCTTCGGCATCGATCAGCAGCACCGTGCTGGCGCGGGTGCCATAGTCGTCGCCGCGGATGAAGGCCGGGCTCAGCCAGCGCTCGCGTTCCAATCCGATGCCGGTGTCGGGCAGGTCGCTGTCGGCGGGGCGATGTTCGTCCGCCAGGGCGGCCCAGAGCGGGGTCAGGTCCTCATCGCCGGCCTCGAACCAGGCTTCAAGCGCGGCCATCAGTCGTCGGGTCTTCGGCCAGGGTGCGTCCAGCGCGCCGTTGGACATGCCATGCACGCCCGGGCCCAGGCGCTGGCGCTCGGCAGGGTGGTTGCCCAGGAACTCCAGGCTGTCGCTATCGGCCAGCAGCAGGTTGAATGGGGCGTAGGCGCCGGCCACCGTTGCCAGTCGGTCGATATGCACGGCGGCGGGGTCGCGGCCGCGCAGGAAGTCGGCCACCAGCGCACCCCGTGAAGGACCGGTCTGTGCGGCCAGCGGGTCGCGGACATTGGTGACCACGGCCATGCGTCCACCCGCACCGACGCCGGCCCAGCCGCCGCCGGAGCGCAGGTCGCGCCCCCCGATGACGGAGGTCTCATCTTGCCAGGGGGCCAGCGCCGCTGTCGGGCGGGCGTGGAACTCATCACGGTTGCCGGTCATCACCAGCCGCCAGCGCGGGTGGTGCATCCAGCCAAGAGCGAGCAGGCACATGGCCTCATTGTGCACGGTTTGCGCAGTCTGGCGCCGCTTCCTGCCCGTCCCGCATGAATGCGCGAGCGATGTTTCACGCTCTGTCCACACCCCTGAACTTCCGTTCAATCTCAAAAATTGAGACGGATCAGCAACTTGTGGATAAGCCTTGAACAATTCTCTAAAGGTTGTTGCAAGCCATTGATGCGGCTGGCGATTTCCCCGCTGAAAAGTTGTTGACAACCCTTCGGCCGCTGCTAAGGTGGGCATCAGAGGGAAATCCGGGTGTTTTGTGGGTTTTCGTGGTTCAATGTTTCACCGGGCGAAGGATAGGTGCACGCGTCGTGTTCCAGGGCGAGACGGCCATCACAGTTGACGATAAAGGGCGCATGGCGGTTCCCACCGCTTACCGCGACCTCGTCGCGCGCGCCAGCAACAACCGTCTCGTGCTGACCTACAACCCGTTCGAAGCCGGCTGCCTGTGGCTGTATGCAGAGTCGGAATGGGAGCGGGTCCGCGACGACGTCATGTCCAAGCCCAACACCCAGCGCGTCGTGCGCCTGTTGCAGCAGAAGCTGGTCGGCTCGGCCGCCCATCTGGAACTGGACGGCAACGGTCGCATCAGCATCCCCGCCAGCCACCGCGGTGCGGTGGGCATTGAAAAGAAGGCGGTATTGCTCGGTATGGGCGACAAGTTCGAATTGTGGAGCGAGCAGGCGCATCGGGCCCTGATCCAGCAGACGTTGTCTGACGAGGATCTGGGTGATGGGTTGCTCGACCTGAAGTTGTGAGCCGGGGTGCCCGGATGCGCCCAGAAGCGCAGACCGGTCACCTTCCGGTGTCGCAGTCGCCGGCGGTGCACCTGCCGGTCCTGTACACCCAGGTCCTTGAAGGCCTGAGGGTGATCGAAAACGGACGTTATCTGGATGGCACGTTCGGTCGTGGCGGTCATGCACGTGGCGTGCTCACCCAGCTCGGTCCCGAGGGGCGCCTGCTGGTCATGGACAAGGATCCGGAAGCCATCGCCGTTGCCGAGCGCGATTTCGCGCCGGACCCGCGCGTGTCCATCTTCCGTGGCAGCTTCGCCCAGCTGCTGCAGTGGGATGCGACGGCCGAAGGCCTGGACGGCGTGCTGTTCGACCTCGGCGTGTCGTCGCCGCAGCTGGACGTGGCCGAACGTGGCTTCAGCTTCGGCAAGGACGGCCCGCTGGACATGCGCATGGATCCGGACAGTGGTGAAAGCGCCGCGCAGTGGATCAACCGCGTGGAAGAGCGCGAGATCGCCGATGTGCTGTGGACCTACGGCGAAGAGCGCCAGAGCCGCCGCATCGCCCGTGCCATCGTGGCCCGCCGTGAGAAGCAGCCCTTCTCCCGCACCGCCGAACTGGCCGAGCTGATCGCCTCGGTGATGCCGCGTGGAAAAGACAAGATCCACCCGGCCACGCGCAGCTTCCAGGCCATCCGCATCCACATCAACCGCGAGCTGGCCGATCTGGAGGCCGGCTTGGATGCCGCCGTCGAACGGCTCAAGCCCGGTGGCCGCCTGGCGGTGATCAGCTTCCATTCGCTGGAAGACCGCATCGTCAAGCAGTACATGAACCGCCTGGCCAAGGCGCCGCCGGCCAACCGCCGCCTGCCCGAGGCGGTCGCGTTCGTGCCGACGCTGGACCTGATCGGCGGTGCCATCAAGGCCACCGACGAAGAGCTGGCCGCCAACCCGCGTGCCCGCAGCGCCGTGCTGCGCGTGGCGCAGAAGCGGGAGGCCGACGCATGAGCCGGTTGCTGCTGATCATCCTGCTGGCTTCCACCGTGGCCTCGGCGATCGGCGTCGTGTTCGTGCGTCATCGTCACCGGCAGACGTTCATCGAACTGTCGCGCGCCGAGCGCAAGCGCGATGACATCAACCTGGAGTTCGGTCGCCTGCAGCTGGAACAGGCCACCCTGGCCGAAGCCAACCGTGTCGATCGCATCGCCCGCGAGAAGCTCGGCATGAAGTTCCCCGAGGCCGCCGACATCGTGGTGGTGCGGCCATGAGCAAGACCGGCCGCAACCGCCCGCGCAACGCCTTCAACCTGCGCCAGCGCCTGCGCTGGGTCGCGCTGGCGCTCGGCCTGTGCTCGGTGTCGCTGGTCGGTCGTGCCGCCTACGTGCAGATCATCAACAGCGACTTCTACCAGCGCCAGGGCGAGGCCCGTTACCTGCGCGAGCTGCCGATCAAGACCTCGCGCGGCATGATCACCGACCGCAACGGCGAGCCGCTGGCGGTGTCCACCCCGGTCGCCTCGATCTGGGTCAATCCGCAGGACCTGCTGCGTTCGCCCGAGCGCATTCCGGAGCTGGCCCAGGCGGTCGGCATGTCTGTGGATGAGCTGAGCAGCCGCCTGTCGCAGAAGTCGGACAAGGAATTCATGTACCTGCGTCGCCGGATCAATCCGGACGAGGCAGAAAAGGTGGTCGCGCTGAAGATTCCGGGCGTGGCCGCGCAGCGCGAGTTCCGCCGCTTCTACCCGCAGGGTGAGGCGATGGCGCACGTGCTGGGCTTCACCAACATCGACGACCGCGGCCAGGAAGGCCTGGAGCTGGCGTTCGACGAATGGCTGCGCGGCAAGGCCGGTGCCAAGCGGGTGATCCGCAACCGCAAGGGCGAGACCGTCGAAAGCGATCTGCTGCGCGCCGCCGAACCGGGCAAGGACCTGACGCTCAGCATCGACCGCCGCATCCAGTACCTGGCGTTCAAGGAACTGCGCAACGCGCTGGTGGCCAACAAAGCGGCCGGCGGTTCGATGGTGATCATGGACGTGAACACCGGCGAGATCCTGGCCATGGTCAACCTGCCCACCTACAACCCGAATTCGCTGACCGGCGCGCTGCCCGATGCGCGCCGCAACCGTGCGGTGACCGACCTGGTCGAGCCGGGTTCGACGATGAAGCCGTTGACGATTGCCACGGCGCTGCAGGCTGGTGCGGTGACCAAGGACACCATCATCGATACCAACCCGGGTTACATGCAGGTGGCCCGCTTCACCATCCGCGACGTGCCGCGCAACAACGGCGTGCTGAACGTGACCGGCGTGATCACCCGCAGTTCCAACATCGGCGCGGCCAAGGTCGCGGCAAAGATGCCGGACCAGGTGTTCTATGACGGCGTGCGCCGTTTCGGCTACGGCTCGGTGCCGCACAGCGGGTTCCCGGGTGAATCCGGTGGCGTGGTGCGGCGCCCGGCCAACTGGGACGGTGCCACCAAGACCACCATGTCCTACGGCTACGGCCTGAACGTGACACCGCTGCAGATCGCCACCGCCTACTCGGCGCTGGCCAATGGCGGCAAGTTGATCGCGCCGACCTTCGTCAAGGGCCAGCGCAACGAAGCGCATCAGATCATCGACGAGAGCGTCGCCAGGCAGGTGGTGGCGATGATGGAAACGGTGGTCACCCAGGGCGGCGCCAAGCAGGCAGCAGTGCTGGGTTACCGCGTAGCCGGCAAGACCGGTACCGCGCGCAAGACCGGCCCGGGTGGTTACGAGCGTGGCCATTACAACGCGCTGTTTGCCGGTGTGGTGCCGGCCACCAACCCGCGCTTCGCCACCGTCATCGTCATCAACGATCCGCAGGCCGGCAAGTTCTACGGCGGCCTGGTGTCGGCGCCGGTCTATCACAACGTGATGGAAGGCACACTGCGCCTGATGGACGTGCCGCTGGATGACCTGCAGTCATGGCTGGCCGCACAGCAGTCGGGCAAGGTCGGCCACTCGGCCTCGATCCTGCCCGCACCGCCGGCCGAGACCGCGCTGCCGGTGGATGCCGCCGCTGAATTCGATGCTGCGCTGCCGAGCGCGCACGCCCAGACGCCCCCCGTTACGGGAGGCACGCAATGAGTCCTTCGATGTTGCTTTCGCAGTTGCTTCCCGACGTGGCCCTGGCGGGCCATGATCCCGTTCTGACCGGGCTGGCGCTGGACAGCCGCGCCGTGCGTCCCGGCAATGCCTTCGTCGCCATCGCCGGTTTCGGCGCGCATGGCCTGAACTTTGTCGAGCAGGCCCGCGCGGCCGGTGCCAGCGCCATCCTGTTCGAGCCCCCGGCACCGGCCGAACTGCCGGCGCCAGCCGATGCGATCGCCGTGCCGGGCCTGCGCGCACGCATGGGTGCGATGGCCGACCAGTTCCATGGCGCGCCGTCGCGGGCGATGGCGATGGTGGGCGTGACCGGCACCAACGGCAAGACTTCCACCGTGCAGTTGCTGGCCCAGGCCTGGCACCTGCTCGGAACGCCCAGTGGCAGTATCGGCACGTTGGGCGCCGGACTTTATGGTGCGGTCGAGCCGACCGGTTTCACCACGCCGCTGGTGCTGCAGATGCATGCGCTGCTGGCACAGCTGCGCGACGCCGGTGCGCGCGCGGTGGCGATGGAGGTCAGCTCGCACGCACTGGACCAGGGCCGCGTCGATGCCGTGCACTACGACGTGGCGGTGTTCACCAACCTCACCCGCGATCACCTGGATTACCACGGCGACATGGCCAGCTACGGCGCGGCCAAGGCGCGGCTGTTCCATCGCCCGGGCCTGAAGGCAGCGGTGATCAATCTGGACGACGCCTTCGGTCGCCAGCTGTTCGCCGTCCTGCCGGTGGGCGTGCAGCCGATCGGCCTGAGTTCGCGTGGTGCCAGCGATGCCAGCGTGCGCGCCGAAGCGTTGCAGCTGGATGGTCGTGGCATTGCGTTTGAACTGGTCATCGACGGCCAGCGCGCAGCCGTGCATTCGCCGCTGCTGGGCCGCTTCAATGTGGACAACCTGCTGGCGGTGGCCGGTACCCTGCATGCGCAGGGCCAGCCGCTGCCACGCATCGCCGAGGTGCTGTCGGCGCTGCAGCCGATCCGCGGCCGCATGAACCGCCTCGGCGGCGAGAATGGCCTGCCGACCGTGGTGGTCGACTATGCACATACCCCGGACGCGCTGGAGCAAGCGCTGGGCAGCCTGCATGGTCACCTGCAGGGTACGCTGTTCTGCGTGTTCGGCTGCGGCGGCGAGCGTGACACCGGCAAGCGTCCGCAGATGGCCGCGATCGCCGAGCGCTTGGCCAACCAGGTCATCGTCACCGACGACAATCCGCGTGGCGAAGACGGTGACGTGATCGTCGCCGACATCCTGGCCGGCTTCCAGAATGCCGATGCCGTGACCGTGCAGCGCAGTCGCGCGCGTGCGATCGGCCTGGCGGTGAAGCGTGCCGGTGCCGGCGACATCATCCTGATTGCTGGCAAGGGCCACGAGCCGTACCAGGAAGTGAACGGTGTGCGCCATGACTTCGACGACACCGAGGTGGCTGCCGCTGCACTGGCGGCCAAGGCCGGTGTACTAGAGGCGCAGGCCGGGGAGGGTGCCGCGTGAAGCGCACTCTGCTTTCGCTGATCGCCCACTGGGCCGGCGGTGAGATCCACGGCGACGACGTGGCCATCGACGCGGTCAGCAATGACACCCGCAGCCTCGGTCCTGGCAGCCTGTATATGGCGCTGCGCGGCGAGCGCTTCGACGGCCATGACTTTGCCGCCGACGCACAGGTGCGCGGTGCCAGCGCGCTGCTGGTCGAGCGCCTGCTGCCGGTCGAGCTGCCGCAGGTGCTGGTGGCCGACAGCGAGCTTGCACTGGCGAAGATCGCCACCGGCATGCAGCGTGACCGGGACACCGAGGTGTTCGCGATCACCGGCAGCAACGGCAAGACCAGCGTGAAGAGCCTGCTGCTGTCGATCCTTCAGCAGGTGGCCCAGCACGCCCACAAGGTGGTCTACGCCAACCCGGGCAACCGCAACAACGAGATCGGCCTGCCGCTGGCGGTGATCGATGCGCCGGAAGATGCCGACTACGCCGTCTACGAGATGGGCGCCGGCAAGCCGGGTGATATCGCCTACCTGACCGAAATCGCCCGCCCGCGCTATGCCCTGGTCAACAACATCGCCCCGGCGCACCTGGAACGCATGGGCAGCCTGCTTGGCGTGGCCGTGACCAAGGGCGCAATCTATGCCGCACTGCCGGCCGATGGCGTGGCGGTGATCAACGCCGACGATGCCTACGGCCGCTGGTTCGAACAGCATTTCGTCGGTACCCCGGCACGCTGCCGCGTGCTGCGCTACGGTCTGGAACATACTGCTGATGTGACCGCGCGCGACATCCGCGCAGGTGCGCAGGGCAGCCAGTTCACCCTGGTCTCGCCGGCCGGCGAGGCTCGCGTGGTGCTCGGCCTGCCGGGTCGCCACAACGTCAGCAATGCGCTGGCTGCCGCCAGCCTGGCGCTGTCCGCCGGTGTCGGTCTGTCGCTGATCGCGGCTGGCCTGGCCGAGGCGCAGCCGGTACCGGGCCGCCAGATTGCCCATCTGCTGCGCAATGGCGCGGTGCTGGTGGACGACAGCTACAACGCCAATCCCGGTTCGCTGGCCGCGGCCATCGACGCCCTGGCCGCCGCGCCGGAAGAGGGCTGGCTGGTGCTGGGCGACATGCGTGAGCTGGGTCCGGACGCCGGAGCGCTGCACGCGCAGGCCGGGCTCCGCGCGCGGTCGGCCGGCCTCAAGCGCCTGTATGCGCTGGGCCCGCTCAGCGCCGCTGCCGCTACCGCTTTCGGCGAAGGCGGCCGTCATTTCGCCACCCATGACGCGCTGTCGAAGGCGCTGAAGGACGAGCTGCACGCCGGCGTGCGCTGCCTGGTCAAGGGTTCCCGTGGCAGCGCCATGGACACGATTGTCAAAGCGCTGCTGGCGCAAGGAGAGGAATCCCCGCATGTTGTATGAACTGGCTCGATGGTTGCAGCAGTTGGAGAGCCTGTTCGGGCTGTTCAACTACCAGACGTTCCGCGCCATCCTTGCCGCGCTGACGGCCCTGTTCCTGTCGCTGTGGCTCGGCCCGGCGATGATCCGCAAGCTTGCCCAGTTCAAGGGCGGCCAGCCGATCCGCAAGGACGGCCCGCAGACCCATTTCTCCAAGGCCGGTACGCCGACCATGGGTGGCTCGCTGATCCTGCTGACCGTCACCCTGTCGGTGCTGATGTGGGCCGACCTGCGCAACCGCTACGTGTGGCTGGTGCTGGCAGTGATGCTGTGCTTCGGTGCCATCGGCTGGTATGACGACTGGATCAAGATCGTCCGCCGCGACCCGAACGGGCTGAAGTCGCGCTGGAAATACCTGTTGCAGTCGATCTTCGGCCTGGCTGCCGGCCTGTTCCTGTTCCATACAGCCGACGTGCCGGCAGCGCTGACCTTCTACATCCCGATGTTCAAGTCGGTGGCGCTGCCGCTGGCCGGCATCGGCTTCGTGGCGATCGCCTACTTCTGGATCGTCGGCTTCTCCAATGCGGTGAACCTGACCGACGGCCTGGATGGGCTGGCGATCATGCCGACCGTGCTGGTGGCCTGCGCGCTGGGCGTGTTCGCCTACGCCTCGGGCAACGTAGTGTTCGCCAACTACCTGCAGATCCCGCAGATCCCGGGGGCCGGCGAACTGGTCATCATCTGCGCGGCCATCGCCGGCGCGGGCCTGGGCTTCCTGTGGTTCAACACCTATCCGGCCATGGTGTTCATGGGCGACATCGGCGCGCTGGCGCTGGGCGCGGTGCTGGGCACCATCGCGGTGATCACCCGCCAGGAGCTGGTGCTGGTGATCATGGGCGGCGTGTTCGTCATCGAGACGCTGTCGGTGATGATCCAGGTGGCCTCGTTCAAGCTGACCGGCAAGCGCGTGTTCCGCATGGCGCCGATCCACCACCATTTCGAACTGAAGGGCTGGCCGGAGCCGCGCGTGATCGTGCGCTTCTGGATCATCTCCGTCGTGCTTGTGCTGATCGGCCTGGCCACGTTGAAGGTGCGCTGAGATGAACGACCTGTCCCGCCAGGCAACACGCCTTGAAGCCATCGAAGGCAGCTACGACAAGTGGCTGCTGGGCGCGATCATCGCGCTCACCGGCATTGGCGTGGTGATGGTGGCGTCCAGCTCGATCGCGCTGATGAGCAGCCCGTTCTACTACCTCAACCGCCACCTGATCTTCCTGGCGGTGGGTATCGTGCTGGCGGTGCTTGCCGCCCGTACCGAGCTGAAGTCCATCGAGCAGTACAACCAGATGCTGCTGCTGGGCTGCTTCGTGCTGCTGCTGGCGGTGTTCGCGCCGGGCCTGGGCAGCACGGTCAACGGTGCGCGCCGCTGGATCAACCTGGGCATCTCCAAGTTCCAGACGGTCGAGGCGGTGAAAGTGCTCTACATCGTCTGGCTGTCCAGCTACCTGGTGCGCTTCCGCGACGAGGTCAACGCGACTTGGCCGGCGATGCTCAAGCCGCTGGGCGTGGCCGGTGCGCTGGTGGTGCTGTTGCTGCTGCAGCCGGACTTCGGCTCGTCCACCCTGCTGCTGGCGATCACCGCCGGCATGCTGGTGTTGGGCGGGGTGAACATGCCGCGCATGTCGATGCCGGTGATCATCGGCCTGGTCGGCATGAGCGCCCTGGCGATCATCGAGCCGTACCGCATGCGCCGCATCACCTCCTTCCTGGACCCGTGGGCCGACCAGCAGGGCGACGGCTACCAGCTGTCCAACGCGCTGATGGCGGTGGGCCGTGGCGAGTGGACCGGCGTCGGCCTGGGCAACTCGGTGCAGAAGCTGTACTACCTGCCCGAAGCGCATACCGACTTCATCTTCTCGGTCACCGCCGAGGAATTCGGCTTCCTGGGCACCTGCGTGATCGTGGCCCTGTACGCGCTGCTGGTCGGCCGGACCTTCTGGCTGGGCATGCGCTGCGTGGAAATGAAGCGCCACTTCTCTGGCTACATCGCCTTCGGCATCGGCCTGTGGATCAGCATGCAGACCTTCGTCTCGATCGGCGTGAACCTGGGCATCCTGCCGACCAAGGGACTTACTCTGCCGCTGATTTCCTCCGGCGGTTCGTCGGTGCTGATGACCTGCGTTGCGATGGGCCTGTTGCTGCGCGTGTCCTATGAACTCAAGCGTGCCGAGCGCCGCCAGGCCGTGCGCATCGGTGGTGCCGAAGACGCATCTGCTGAGCCGGTGGGCGAGCCAGCCGTGCAGGTGGCCGCCAGCGCGCCGATCAGCGCCGGGGCGACGGCCGCAGCTCCAGCTCCAGCAAACGCCACGCGCGGCACCAGCCGCCTTCAGTCGCGTATCGAACCGACCTTCGGGAGGCTGTCATGAGCGCGGCCACCGATAGCGTGCGTCCGGTGATGATCCTGGCCGGTGGCACCGGCGGTCACATCTTTCCCGGCCTGGCTGTGGCCCGCGTGCTGCGCGAGCGCGGCGTGCCGGTGACCTGGATGGGCGCCGACGGCGCGATGGAAACGCGACTGGTGCCGCAGCACGGCATTCCAATCGACACGCTGGCCATCACCGGCCTGCGCGGCAAGGGCAAGCTGGCCCTGCTGGGCGCGCCGTGGCGGCTGATGCGCGCGCTGCGCGCTGCCGGCATGATCATCCGCAAGCGCCAGCCGCGCGCGGTGGTCGCCTTCGGTGGCTTTGCCTCCGGCCCCGGTGGCATGGCCACCCGCCTGCACGGCCTCCCGCTGCTGGTGCACGAACAGAATCGCGCGCCCGGCATGACCAACCGCATCCTGTCGCGCTATGCGCGCCGCCTCCTCACCGGCTTCCCGGGTACCTTCGCCGAGCGTGAGGAGTTCGTCGGCAATCCGGTGCGCGCAGAGATCGCCGCCACCGCACCGCCGGAACAGCGCTTCGCCGACCGCCACGGACCGCTGCGCGTGCTGGTGGTTGGCGGCAGCCAGGGCGCGCGTGCACTGAACACCGGCGTGCCGCAGGCGATCGCCGCACTCGGCCCCGGCATTCCGGTACAGGTGCGCCACCAGAGTGGCGAGAAAATGCACGCCGAAGCGGTGGAGGCGTATGCAAAGGCCGGCGTGCTGGCCGACATCACGCCGTTCATCGCCGACATGGCCGAGGCCTTCGCCTGGGCCGACCTGGTGGTGTGCCGCGCGGGCGCTTCGACGCTGGCCGAGCTGTGCGCGGTCGGTGTCGGCAGTGTGCTGGTGCCATTCCCCGCTGCCGTCGACGATCACCAGACCCGCAATGCGGAGTATCTGGTCGAGCGCGGTGCTGCGGTTTTGCTGAAGCAGGACGGAACGCTGGCCGACGGCATTGCCGCACTGCTGCGCGATCTGTCCGAAAATCCCGCCCGCCGCATGCAGATGGCGCAAGCCGCGCGTGCCCTGGCCAAGGTCGATGCCGCCGAGCGCATCGCCGATATCATTCTTGAGGAAGCTGTATGAAGAAGGCATGCCACCGCGCCTGCCCTGCGCGAGGCCGCGCATGATCCGTCGCCTGCACGACACCAACGACCTGGTGCGCGCGTTCCCGCGCGTGCATTTCGTCGGCATCGGCGGCACCGGCATGAGCGGTATCGCCGAAGTGATGCTGACGCTGGGCTATGAGGTGTCCGGCTCGGACAACGCCGACAACGTGGCAACCCGTCGGCTGGCCAGCCTGGGTGCGCGCATCATGCGCGGCCACTCGGCAGCCAACGTACTGGGCACCGACTGCGTGGTGGTCTCCAGTGCCATCCGCGAAGACAACCCGGAACTGATGGAAGCGCGCAGCCAGCGCATTCCGATCATGCCGCGTGCGGCGATGCTGGCCGAGCTGATGCGCTTCCGCCGCGGCATCGCCGTGGCCGGTACCCATGGCAAGACCACCACCACCAGCCTGACTGCTGCGGTGCTGAGCGAAGGTGGCCTGGACCCGACGTTCGTGATCGGTGGCCAGCTGCTGGCGGCCGGTGCCAACGCCAAGCTGGGCGGAGGCCAGTGGCTGGTGGCCGAGGCCGACGAAAGCGATGGCAGCTTCCTGCGCCTGAACCCGCTGATGTCGATCATCACCAACATTGATGCCGACCATCTGGAAAACTACGGCAACGACTTTGCCCGCGTGCAGGCGGCGTTCGCCGAATTCCTGCAGCGCCTGCCGTTCTACGGCCTGGCCGTGCTGTGCATTGATGACCCGGAAGTGGCCGCGCTGGCCGCCAAAACCCCGCGTCACGTGATGAGCTACGGCATGAGCCCGCAGGCCGACGTGCGCGCCGAGAACGTGGTGCAGGAAGGGCCGCGCATGCGCTTCACCCTGCGCCTGCCGCAGGGCACCAGCCAGGAAGTGGTGCTGGCGCTGCCGGGCAGGCACAACGTGCTCAACGCGCTGGCCGCCGCCGCAGTGGGCTGGCAGCTGGGCGTGGCGCCGGATGCCATCGCGCGTGCGTTGGAAAGCTTCGCCGGTGTCGGCCGTCGCTTCAACGATCTGGGCGAAGTGACCACCGCCAGTGGTGCCAAGGTCCGTATCATCGATGACTACGGCCATCACCCGAGCGAGCTGGAGGCCGTGTTCGCCGCGGCCCGCGGTGGCTGGGCTGACAAGCGCCTGGTGGTGGCCTTCCAGCCGCACCGCTACAGCCGCACCCGTGACCAGTTCGACAAGTTCGCTGCGGTGCTGTCCAGCGTCGACGCACTGGTACTGAGCGAGGTCTACCCGGCCGGTGAGGAACCGATTGCCGGTGCCGACTCGCATGCGCTGGCCCGCGCCATCCGCGCCCGCGGTCGCAGCGAGCCGGTGGTGGTGGGCAAGGCTGCCGAACTGGCCAGCGTGCTGCCGGACGTGCTGCAGGACGGTGACCTGCTGCTGATGATGGGGGCGGGCGATATTGGCGCCGTGGCCACCCACATCGCGGTGGAAGGCTTCAAGGGGGAGGGCGAGGCGTGAGCACGCTGACCTTCCCGCCGCTGCGCGTGACCGACCCGGCTGTGTTCGGTCGCGTCGCCGTGCTGCTCGGTGGCACTTCCAGCGAACGCGAGGTGTCGCTGGATTCCGGCCGCAACGTACTGGAAGCACTGCAGTCGCGCGGTGTCGATGCGTTCGCGGTGGACGGCATTCCGGCGCTGGCCAAGGCGCTGGCTGCCGGCGGCATCGACCGTGTGTTCAACATCCTGCACGGCCACAACGGTGGTGGTGAGGACGGCATCGTGCAGGGCCTGATGGACGCCTTCGGCGTGCCGTACACCGGCTCGGACGTGCTGGGCTCTGCGCTGAGCATGGACAAGATCCGTACCAAGCAGGTGTGGTTGTCGCTGGGCCTGCCGACCCCGCAATACCGCAAGGTCGACGCATCGAACGTGCATGCACTGGCGGCCGAGCTGGGCCTGCCGGTGGTGGTCAAGCCGGCCAACGAAGGCTCCAGCGTGGGCATCAGCCGGGTCACCGACGAGGCTGGCCTGGACGAGGCCGTGACCCTGGCCGCGCGCTACGACGGCCAGTTGCTGATGGAGCAGATGGTGGTGGGCGATGAGCTGACCGTGGCCATCCTCGGCGACGTTGCCCTGCCGTCGATCCGCATCGTGCCCAAGGGCCAGTGGTACGACTACAACGCCAAGTACATCGCCGAGGACACCCAGTACCTCTGCCCGGGCCTGGAGGGTGGCGACGAAGCGGAAATCCGCCGCATCGCGCTGGCCGCGTTCCGCGCGGCCGGCTGCCGTGGTTGGGGCCGCGTGGACGTGATGCGCGACCGCAGCAGCGGCCGCTTCTTCCTGCTGGAAGTGAATACCGCGCCGGGCATGACCAGCCATTCGCTGGTACCCAAGGCGGCCCGCCAGGCCGGCATCGGTTTCGAGGAACTGGTGTGGCGCGTGCTGGAACAGACCCTGGAGGCTTCGCACGCATGAACGCGGTGCTGCGCATCTTCGTCTGGCTGTTGGCGCTGTCGGTGGTTGCACTGCCGGTGGTGGCCGTGGTCAATGGCTGGGTCGGCGCCGAGCGCTGGCCGCTGGCGAAGCTGCGCGTGCATGGCGAGTTCAAGCGGGTACCGGCCGAGCAGCTGCAGCAGGTGCTGCTGCCGTATGCGCGCGCCGGCTTCTTCGCGGTCAAGCTGCAGGACGCGCAGGACGCACTGGAAAAACTGCCGTGGGTGGAAAGCGCGCGGGTGCGCAAGCAGTGGCCGGACGTGCTGGAAGTGACCCTGGTCGAGCACAAGCCGTTCGCGCGCTGGGGCAACGACCGCCTGGTTTCCGAGCAGGGCAAGTTGTTCCCCACGCCGAAGAAGCTGGCCGACCTGGCGTTGCCCGAACTGGACGGCCCGGACAGCCAGACCGAAGAAGTGATGAAGCTGTACAGCGACTCGCGTGCATTGTTCGCACCGGCCGGCGTCGATGTGCGCCGGGTAACGATGGATGCACGCGGCAGCTGGTCGCTGGTGCTGAGCAACGGCACCGAAGTGGTGGTCGGCCGTGACGATGCGCGCTCGCGCCTGCAGCGCTTCGTCAAGGTACTGCCACAGCTCAACCGCCAGGACGCGCCGATCGAGCGCGCCGACCTCCGCTACACCAATGGTTTCACGCTGAGCTGGGGTACCCCGGCCACGCCGGCGAAAACGCCGGCGACCCCAGCCAGCAGGACGCAGGAAAGGACATGAATCGCAAGGGTGACAAATCGCTGATCGTTGGCCTGGACATCGGCACCTCCAAGGTGGTGGCGCTGGTGGGCGAGTATTCGCCGGGCAACCCGATCGAAGTGATCGGCATCGGCTCGCACGAATCGCGCGGGTTGAAGCGCGGCGTGGTGGTGGACATCGAATCGACCGTGCAGTCGATCCAGCGCGCGGTGGAAGAAGCCGAGCTGATGGCCGGCTGCGAGATCCGCTCGGTGTACGCCTCGATCTCCGGCAACCACGTGCAGTGCAAGAACTCGCCCGGCATCGTGCCGATCCGTGACGGGGAAGTGACCTGGGGCGACCTGGATCGCGTGCTCGATGCGGCCAAGGCGGTGGCGATTCCGGCCGACCAGAAGATCCTGCACGCGATCCCGCGCGAGTACGTGCTGGACGATTCGCAGGAAGGCATCCGCAACCCGGTCGGCATGACCGGCGTGCGCCTGGAGGTGCATGCGCACCTGGTGGTGTGCGCGCAGTCGGCCGCAGCCAACATCAGCAAGTGCGTACAGCGCTGTGGCCTGCAGGTGGACGACCTGGTGCTGTCCTCGCTGGCCTCCAGCGTTGCGGTGCTGACCGCTGACGAACGCGAGCTGGGCGTGGTGCTGGTCGACATGGGCGCCGGCACCACCGACATCGCGGTGTTCGTGCAGGGCGCGATCTGCCACACGGCCTCGCTGCCGATCGCCGGCGACCACGTCACCAACGATATCGCGCACATGCTGCGCACGCCCACCCCGGAAGCCGAGCAGATCAAGGTGCGCTACGCCTGCGCCCTGGCCCAGCTGGCCACCGCCGAGGAAAGCATCCAGGTGCCGTCGGTGGGCGACCGTCCACCGCGCCGCATGCCGCGCCATTCGCTGGCGCAGGCGGTGCAGGGCCGCTACGAGGAGATCTTCGAGATGGTGCAGGCCGAACTGCGCCGCTCCGGCTTCGAGGAACTGGTGCGCGCTGGCATGGTGCTGACCGGTGGCGCTTCGAAGATGGAGGGCGTGGTCGAACTGGCCGAGGAAATGCTGCAGATGCCGGTGCGTGTGGGCATCCCGCAGCACGTCACCGGCCTGGGCGAAGTGGTGGGCAACCCGGTGCACGCCACCGGCGTGGGCCTGCTGCTGATGGGCAGCCAGATCGAGCACCCGCGGCGGCCATCGCTGCCGACCGGGCGCGCTGGAAGCATGTTCAAGAAGCTCAAGACCTGGTTCCGCGGCGAGTTCTGACGCGGAACCCGCAACTCCGGGCCCGGCCCGGCGCAACACCCGCAGTACCCGCATCACAACGCAACAACGCAACAACGCAATACACAACCCACACAGCCGCAACGGCAACATGACACGCGAAGGCAGGAGGCCCGACCGTCCATGCCACCGACAAGCGGATACAACGAGGACACGGACATGGCGCATTTTGAACTGATCGAAAAGATGGCACCCAATGCGGTGATCAAGGTGGTTGGCGTGGGCGGCGGCGGCGGCAATGCCGTGGCGCACATGGTCAACTCGGCGGTGGACGGCGTGGAATTCATCACCGCCAACACCGACTCGCAGGCCATCAAGAATTGTGGTGCCAAGCTGCAGCTGCAGCTGGGTACCAACGTGACCAAGGGCCTGGGCGCAGGCGCGAACCCGGAAGTCGGCCGCCAGGCCGCGCTGGAAGACCGTGAGCGCATCATGGACGCGCTGCAGGGCGCGGACATGGTGTTCATCACCGCCGGCATGGGCGGCGGCACCGGCACCGGCGCTGCGCCGGTGGTGGCACAGTTGGCCAAGGAAATGGGCATCCTGACCGTGGCCGTGGTCACCAAGCCGTTCCCGTTCGAAGGCCGTCGCCGCATGCAGGTGGCGCTGAAGGGCATCGAGGAACTGAGCCAGCACTGCGACTCGCTGATCACCATCCCGAACGAGAAGCTGATCACCGTGCTGGGTCGCAACGCGACCATGATCCAGGCCTTCCGCGCCGCCAACGACGTGCTGCAGGGCGCCGTGCAGGGCATCGCCGACCTGATCGTGCGTCCGGGCCTGATCAACGTCGACTTCGCCGACGTGCGTACCGTCATGTCCGAAATGGGCCTGGCGATGATGGGCACCGGCACCGCCCGTGGCGATGACCGCGCCCAGGCCGCCGCCGAAGCCGCCATCCAGAACCCGCTGCTGGATGATGTGAACCTGGCCGGTGCCAACGGCATCCTGGTCAACATCACCGCCGGCGCCGACTTCACCATGGCCGAGTTCGACGAGATCGGCCGCACCATCGATGGCTTCGCTTCCGAAGACGCCACCGTGGTGGTCGGTACCGTGCTGGATCCGGACATGCAGGACGAAGTGCGCGTGACCGTGGTCGCTACCGGCCTGAACCGCGTTTCGGCCAGCAAGACCCAGCGTCCGGGCGAGCGTGCGCCGATCAAGCTGGTCCGCAATGCCACGACCGGCCAGCCGGAGTTCGGCGACTTCGACAACGGTGGCGACGCTGTGTCCAAGGCCGTCGGCGGCATGGGCCTGGGCCTGCGTCGCGCCAGCAGCGATACCGCGGCCGCTTCGGCCCCGTCGGCGCCGTCCTCCCCGGCCCCGGCTGCGGCGGAACTGCCGAACGACTACCTGGACATCCCGGCGTTCCTGCGCCGCCAGGCGGACTGAGCGGGGCGGCCCGGGGTTGTCCTCCCCGGGTAGCGCCACCATGTCCTGAAAACGCGGGCGCCGGGCCAGGATGGGCCCGGCCGCCCTGCTTCACGCGCGTCCTGCCGGCGTTTCAGCCGGGGTAGGGGAGCGTGCGTGTTAATCTAATGTGTCACTTCCGGTCCATCCCCCATGATCCAGCAACGCACCCTCAAGAACACGATCCGCGCCACCGGCGTTGGCCTGCACAGCGGCGACAAGGTCTACATGACCCTGCGCCCGGCACCGGTCAACCATGGCATCGTGTTCCGCCGCGTGGACCTGGACCCGGTGGTGGAAGTGCCGGCCAAGGCCGAGCTGGTCACCGAAGTGACCCTGTGCACCGGCCTGACCTGCAACGACGCCAAGATCCAGACCGTCGAACACCTGATGTCGGCGCTGGCTGGCCTGGGTGTGGACAACATCATCGTCGAACTGTCCTCGGCCGAGCTGCCGATCATGGACGGTTCGGCCGGCCCGTTCGTGTTCCTGCTGCAGTCGGCAGGCATCGTGGAACAGGATGCGCCCAAGCGCTTCATCCGCGTGCTGAAGACCGTGGAAGTGACCGAGGGCGACAAGGTGGCCCGCTTCACCCCGTACGAGGGTTACAAGCTGGGCTTCACCATCCAGTTCGACCACCCGATGATCCCGGCCAAGCAGTCGCGCCAGGAAATCGAGTTCTCGACGCTGGCCTACACCAAGGAAATCTCCCGCGCGCGCACCTTCGGTTTCATGCGCGACCTGGAATACATGCGCGAGCGCAACCTGGGCCTGGGCGGTTCGATGGACAACGCCATCGTGCTGGACGAGTTCCGCGTGCTCAACGAAGACGGCCTGCGCTACGCCGACGAATTCGTGCGCCACAAGATCCTCGATGCGATCGGCGACCTCTACCTGGCCGGTGGCCAGGTGCTGGGCGCTTACGAGGGCTTCAAATCCGGCCACGCGCTCAACAACAAGCTGGTGCGGGCGCTGATGGCCGACGCCACTGCCTGGGAATGGGTCAGCTTCGACTCGCCTGCCACCCCGGGTCCGGTCGAATACGCCACTCCGGCCTATGCCTGATTCCGTAGGCCGTTGAATTTGAAGATAAAAACGCCGCCACCCAAGGCGGCGTTGTTGTTTCCGGCGAAGACGACGCATTCAGTGTGCTTGAAAAGGCATCAAGGCCAGTTCGAGGTCACGGTTTTGTGAACCTGTTGGATCCGAAGCCTGAATTTAACGCCGTTTTAACAACAATCTAACGACAGGCCCCTGGATGGCCGCTAGGATGCGACCCGGCCCCCGAAATGTTTCACGCCGTGGTGACACGCGCGATGGGGAGCGGAGCCGGATGCTCCGTTGCCATCATGACCGTTTCTTCGGTTTGGAAGGAACGTCCTGCAGGCAAGCCAAGGCGTCGCGTAGCCCTTTGTGCGTGGCGGCTGAAACTGCGTGGGGTCCATTCCGGTTGTCGAGCGCTGGGGAGCGCGTGGGAGTGGGAGACGCAGTCTTGATGGTCACCTTGGTGGCCTTCAGCCCGATGGAACGGGCCGCGTCGAGCAACTGGGCTTCGGCAAGCCGCAACTTGGCATGCCAGACCGGGGATTCGACGAGAAAAACGAGGTGTTCCCCGTCCACATTGGCCAGCCGGCAGCGGCTGCGCAGAGGTGGCGGCAACTGGGGGCGCAACTGTCGGTCCAGCGCGTCGAGCCACAGGGCACGCCGCAGCGGGTTCCCGCTTTTGTCCGCCATTACCGCATCCAGCGCCGGTTTCGGTGCCGACGCGGGGCGAACGCTGGATTTCGGCTCAGACATGAAAACTCACTGATGGCATTCAAAAAGATCGTAATCAAAACGCGTGAAGGACAGGCCAAATCGTCGCCGATCACGCGTTTGCGGTTCTATTTCGAGGACCGCCCCCGCGCCCTGCTGGGCAGCGTGCTCGGGGTAGGCTGCATTATCGGCCTTGCTGGCGGCATTGGCGTCAGCGCGCTGAATGATTCCCGGCTGCAGGCCAAGGTCGAGCGCCAGGATGCGGAGCTGGCCAAGGTCAAGCGCGATGCGCAGACCCAGGTCAACGCGCTGGCGGCCCGTCTCGGCGAGCTGCAGGCCCAGGCCACCCGCCTCAACGCGCTCGGCGAACGGCTGACCCAGATGGGCAAGCTGGAGGATGGCGAGTTCGACTTCAACGAGACCCCCGGTCTCGGTGACGGTGACGCAGGCGGTCCGACCAGCGACATCCCGGTCAAGGACGTCAACGCCGACTTACAGGTGCTGGAGCAGCGCTTCGCTGCTTCAGGCCGCCAGTTGTCGGTGATGGAGTCGCTGATGTTCGACCACCAGCTGCAGCAGAACGCCGTGCCTTCGCGCATGCCGATCCGCAACAGCTACGTGACCTCCGGCTTCGGCACCCGTGCCGACCCGTTCGGCCGAGGCGCCGCCACCCACAAGGGCATGGACTTCCACGCCAAGGTCGGTGACCCGGTGATGGCCGTGGCCGAAGGCGTGGTCAGCTTCGCCGGCGTGAAGGGGGGCTACGGCAACGTGGTCGACGTCGACCACGGAAATGGCTACGTCACCCGCTACGCGCACAATTCCCGCCTGGTGGTGAAGGCCGGCGACCTGGTCCGTGCCGGCCAGGAAGTGGCCAAGGCCGGTTCCACCGGTCGTTCGACCGGCGCCCACGTGCACTTCGAGGTGTGGGAGAACGGCAACGTGGTCAACCCGCGCAAATTCCTCGGCGACGGCGGCAACACGCCGGTCGGCCGCGTCAGCCGCGGCTGATCCCGGGTCGGATCCCTTCCGCGCCGCGGGAGGGCTCTGACCCGATGCGGTTGACCTGGTAGTGCCGGCCGCTGGCCGGCAACCTCATGATCTTCGGCAGCATCGCGGATCACCGGCCAGCGGCCGGCACTACCCCATCGGGGTTGAAACCTCAGCCGCCCGTCCCAAGCTACAATGGGTGTTGCCATCGACAGGGCGCCAGGCGCCCTGTTTCGTTTGCGGCGGACGGATCCCCAGGGGGAGGCCGGGCGTCGTGTCCATCCAACCCGGTTCCTTCAATGATCAACAGCCTGCTTACCCGCGTATTTGGCAGTCGTAACGAACGACAGCTGCGCCAGCTCAACCGCATCGTCGCCAAGATCAATGCGCTGGAGCCGGAGATCGAGAAGCTTTCCGACGAGCAGCTTCAGGCCAAGACGCCGGAGTTCAAGCAGCGCATTGCCGGTGGTGAAGCCCTGGACAAGGTGCTGCCGGAAGCCTTCGCGGTCTGCCGTGAAGCCGGCCGCCGCGTGCTGGGCATGCGCCACTACGACGTGCAGCTGATCGGCGGCATGGTGCTTCACCTGGGCAAGATCGCAGAAATGCGCACCGGTGAAGGCAAGACCCTGGTGGCGACCCTGCCGGTGTACCTCAACGCGCTGGAAGGCAAGGGCGTGCACGTGGTCACCGTGAACGACTACCTGGCCCGCCGCGACGCCGCGCAGATGGGCAAGCTGTACAACTGGCTGGGCCTGAGCGTGGGCGTGGTCTACCCGGGCATGCCGCACAGCGACAAGCGCGAAGCCTACGCCGCCGACATCACCTACGGCACCAACAACGAATTCGGTTTCGATTACCTGCGCGACAACATGGCGCTGTCCAAGGCCGACCGCTACCAGCGCGGCCTGCACTACGCCATCGTCGACGAAGTCGACTCCATCCTGATCGACGAAGCGCGTACCCCGCTGATCATCTCCGGCCCGGCCGATGATTCCCCGGAGCTGTACATCCGTGTCAACCGCGTCGTGCCGCACCTGGTCAAGCAGGAAGCGGAAGACGGCGAAGGCGACTTCTGGGTCGACGAGAAGGGCAAGCAGGTGCACCTGTCCGAAGCGGGCATGGAGCACGCCGAGCAGCTGCTGGTTGAAGCCGGCATCCTCAACGGCGAAACCGAAGGCCTGTACGCGGCGCAGAACCTGACCGTGGTCCACCATCTCAACGCCGCCCTGCGCGCGCACGCGATCTACCAGCGCGACGTTGACTACATCGTGCGCGACGGCGAAGTGGTCATCGTCGACGAGTTCACCGGTCGTACCCTGGCCGGCCGCCGCTGGTCCGATGGCCTGCACCAGGCGGTGGAAGCGAAGGAAGGCGTGCCGGTCCAGCGCGAGAACCAGACGCTGGCGAGCATCACCTTCCAGAACCTGTTCCGCATGTACAAGAAGCTGTCCGGCATGACCGGCACGGCCGATACCGAAGCCTTCGAGTTCCAGAGCATCTACGGCCTGGAAGTGGTGGTGATCCCGACCAACCGCCCGACCATCCGCAAGGACAGCCCGGACCAGGTGTTCCTCAACCGCAAGGGCAAGTTCAATGCGGTGCTGGCCGACATTGAAGAGTGCGCCAAGCGCGGCCAGCCGGTGCTGGTCGGTACCACCTCGATTGAAACTTCGGAAATGCTGTCCGAGCACCTGAGCAAGGCCGGTGTGAAGCACGAAGTGCTCAATGCCAAGCAGCACGACCGCGAAGCGACCATCGTCGCCAACGCCGGCCGTCCGGGCGCGGTGACCATCGCCACCAACATGGCCGGCCGTGGTACCGACATCGTGCTGGGCGGTTCGCTGGAAGCAGAGCTCCACGCGCTGGGCGAGGACGCGACCGACGAGCAGAAAGCCGCGGTCAAGGCCGACTGGCAGAAGCGCCACGAGGCAGTGAAGGCGGCGGGCGGCCTGCACATCGTCGGCACCGAGCGCCATGAGTCGCGCCGTATCGACAACCAGCTGCGTGGCCGTTCCGGCCGCCAGGGTGACCCGGGTTCGTCCCGCTTCTACCTGTCGCTGGAAGACAACCTGATGCGCATCTTCGCCTCCGACTGGGTGCAGAAGGCCATGCGCATGATGGGCATGAAGGAAGACGACGTCATCGAGGACCGCCTGGTCAGCCGCCAGATCGAAAAGGCGCAGCGCAAGGTCGAGGCCCACAACTTCGACATCCGCAAGAACCTGCTGGACTTCGACGACGTCAACAACGACCAGCGCAAGGTGATCTACGCCCAGCGCGACGAGCTGCTGGACGCCGAATCGGTGAAGGACAACGTCGACGGCATCCGCGACGACGTGATCTTCGACGTGGTGGCCCGCTTCGTGCCGCCGAACTCGATCGACGAGCAGTGGGACCTGCGTGGCCTGGAAGCGACCCTCGAGTCGGACTTCGGCCTGCAGATGTCGCTGACCGACCTGGTCAAGGAACACGAGGAGCTGGACGCCGAGGCGATTGCCGCCAAGGTTCAGGAACGCGTCAACCAGCACTTCGCCGAGAAGGAAGCCGGCGTGGGCGAAGAGACCATGCGCGCGCTGGAGAAGCACGTGATGCTGACCGTTCTGGACCAGAGCTGGAAGGAGCACCTGGCGCGCATGGATTACCTGCGCCAGGGCATCTACCTGCGTGGTTACGCGCAGAAGCAGCCGAAGCAGGAATACAAGAAGGAAGCCTTCGAGCTGTTCTCGGACATGCTGGAAAACGTCAAGCGCGAAGTGGTGACCCTGCTGTCGCGCGTGCGCATCCGCAGCGACGAGGAAGTGCAGGCGCTGGAAGCGGCCGAACGCCAGCAGGCCGAAGCCCGCCTGAGCCAGTCGCAGTTCCAGCACCAGGACGTGGGCGGCTACAGCGCCGACGAGGAAGCCGCGCAGGTGCAGGCTGCCCAGCAGGGCGTGGCGCAGATGCAGCGCGACGAGCCGAAGATCGGCCGCAACGATCCGTGCCCGTGCGGCAGTGGCAAGAAGTACAAGCACTGCCACGGCCAGCTGAGCTGATGCCGAAGAGCCCCGCGAAAGCGGGGCTTTTCGTTTGTGGCAGGGGAGTTGCAGCGGATCCGTGATTGCGCCGGCCGCCCTGTTCTGGGCATGCTTCCCCCCATGCCTTCCCCCACCCGATCGATCCACGTTGTGGCCGCCGTCATCACCGACGCCCGTGGCCGCGTGCTGCTCAACCGCCGTACCGAGAACCGCGACATGGCCGGCCTGTGGGAGTTTCCCGGCGGCAAACGCGAATCCGGCGAGACCTCCGAACAGGCGCTGGTGCGCGAGCTGCGCGAGGAACTGGGCATCGAGGCCGATGTCGGCGAGTGGCTGATGGATGTGCCGCAGCGCTATCCGGACAAGCACCTGACCTTGGAGGTGCGCCACGTGCGCAGCTGGAAGGGGACACCGCGTGGGCGGGAGGGCCAGGCGATCACCTGGGTGGCGCCCGACAAGCTGGGCCGCTATTCAATGCCGCCGGCAGACCTGCCGGTGGTGGCCGCCCTGCGCCAGCCCGACAGCTACCTGATCACCCCGCCGCCGGCCGATGATGAGGGCGGCGTGCGGCATTGGCATGAACAGCTGCAGCGCGTGGTGGCTGCGGGCCAGCAGCGCATCCAACTGCGGTTGCCGACGGCCCATCCGCAGCGGCAGGCGATGGTCGAGCAGGTCGTGCGTGCGCATCGCCGCAGCGGCGTGCAGTGGCTGCTCAACCGCGATATCGAGCTGGCACGCGCACTGGGCGTGGGCGTGCATCTGGGCAGCGAACAGCTGCTGGAGCTGTCGCAGCGTCCGCTGCCCGAAGGCCAGCTGGTGGCCGCGTCCTGCCATGACCTGCAGCAGCTGCAGGCCGCACAGCAGTTGGGCTGCGACTTCGCCGTGCTGGGTCCGGTGCAGGCCACGGCCAGCCATCCCGATGCCGTGCCGCTGGGCTGGGATGCCTTCGCCGAGCTGCGTGCGCAGGTGTCACTGCCGATCTACGCGCTGGGTGGCATGGGCAGTGGCCACATCAGTGAGGCGCGTCGCCATGGTGGGCAGGGCATCGCCGCCATTCGCGCGCTGTGGCCGGCGTGATGTCAGGGTCGGATCATCGCAACGCGGGGCTCTGACCCTCCCGATCACAACGTGATCCAGAAACACCCGTACTGCCGCCGCAACCCCAGCACCGTCGAAGCGCGCGACACGCTGCCGGGCAAGGTCTGTTCCAGGCGCAGGCCGATCGGATGCCGCGCCACGGAGGCCACAGAGTCGGATCCCTGCGCAGCAGGGCTCTGGCCCTCATCCTGCGATTGCGGCAGCGCCTGCGAGGGATACACCGGCACGACGTCCACCAGCGGCCGCCGCACCAGCGATTCCAGTTGACCGAGGATTCGCTGCGCGCCCGCATCGGAGACCGCGCCCCACAGGTACAGCGAGGACAGCCGGTTCACATCATTGCTGACGATGCCGTTGCGCAATGCGTCCACCAGTTCACTCAGCCGACGCGGGCAGCGTGCCCCCAGGGTATCGCGCTGCAGGATGTTGCCGCTGGGCGCAGGCGGCGGCAGCCGCGACTGCGCACCCAGGCTGTCGCAGGGACGGTCGGTATACACGCTCTGGCCCTGGGCATCGGTACAGCGGTTCAGGCGCGTGGACTGTGCGTGGGCGACGCTCGACAGCACGCACAGCGGCAGCAGCAACAGCAGGAAGGAAAGCCGGATCATGCCCGCAGGGTAACGCCGATCATGCTCGCGCGGCGTGCTTTCAGCCCTGGAGCAGCTTCAGCACCGAGGTGGTCGGCTTGGCCAGGTTCAGCGTGTAGAAGTGCAGGCCGGGCGCGCCGCCTTCGATCAGGCGCTGGCACAGCCGGGCCACCACTTCCGTGCCGAATGCACGCACCGACTCCGCATCATCGCCATAGGCCTGCATCTTGCGACTGATCCAGCGCGGAATCTCCGCACCACACTGTTCGGAGAAGCGGCGCAGCTGGCTGAAGTTGGCGATCGGCATGATGCCCGGCGTGATCGGCACCTGCACGCCCAGCCGCCGCACTTCATCGACGAAATGGAAGTACGCGTCCGGATTGAAGAAATACTGGGTGATGGCCGCATCGGCACCGGCATCGATCTTGGCCTTGAAGTGCCTCAGGTCAGCCAGTGAATCGGAGGCCTGCGGATGTGTCTCCGGATACGCGCCCACTTCGATGTGGAACGCATCGCCGTGTTCGGCGCGGATGAAGGCGATCAGTTCGGCGGCATAGCGCATGTCGCCGGGAAAGCCCATGCCCGAGGGCAGGTCGCCACGCAGCGCGACCAGGCGGCGGCAGCCGATGGCGCGGTACAGCTTGAGCAGCTCGCGGATTTCCTGGCGGGTGCCGCCCACGCACGACAGGTGCGGCGCGGCATCGAAACCGTGGTGCTGGTTGAGATGGCGCACGGTTTCGGAGGTGTAGCTCAGGGTCGAGCCACCGGCGCCGAAGGTACACGACACGTACTCGGGACCGTAGTCCTTCAGCTTGGCCGCGGCACGGTCCAGCTGGCTGCGCTGTTCGTCGGTCTTGGGCGGATAGAACTCGAAGCTGATGGCGGTCATGGCGCGGGCGGCGGCGGCAGGTGCGAAGCAGTATATCGCTTCATCAAGATGGATGTTTGAAGATTGCGTGAGGACCAACCGTCCCCAACCCGCGACCGTTCGCCCCGCCGTGCGGCCGCTGCTCCGAAATCGCAACCGGCATGCGTCGGCCGGGCCCACGCTGCTCCCATCCCGGCAGCACCCACCCGATGAAGGAGCAGACGATGAAGATCTTCCTGGCACTCTGGTACGCAATGAAGGCGCTGGCCCGGCTGGCGATGATCGGCATGGCGATGGCCGTGCTCGGTTCCGGCTCGGCGCATGCCGCCACTGTCGGCGCCCCGGGTGCGGGCAAGGTGCAGGTCGAGGTGGTCGGCAAGGGCCGTCCGCTGCTGATGATCCCCGGCCTGAACAGCAGCGCCGAGGTCTGGCGCGAGACTTGCCTGGCGCTGAAGGACGTGCAGTGCCATCTGGTGCAGCTGCCGGGCTTTGCCGGCGCTGCGCCTGCCGACCCGCGCCCGGCCGAATTCCTGACGGCGATGCGCGGGCAGCTGCTGGCCTACCTGCACGACCAACAGCTGGGCCCGGTGGTGGTGATCGGCCACAGTCTTGGCGGCCTGCTGGGGCTGCAGGTGGCGCAGGCCGAGCCGAAGGCGGTCAGCGCACTGGTGGTGGTCGATGCATTGCCGTTCCTGCCGGCGGCGCGTGACCCGAACGCCACCGCAGACAGCGTGCGGCCGATGGCCGACCACCTGCGCAAGGGCATGCTCGCCGCCGATGCCGCGCAGTGGCAGGGGCAGCTGAAAGCCGGCCTGCCGGGCATGACACGCGATCCGCAGCGGCAGGCCGAACTGGGGCGCTGGGGCGAAGCCAGCGACCGCCAGACCACCGCTGACGCCATGCATGCGGTGATGACCACCGACCTGCGTGACAGCATCGCCTCGATCACCGCACCGACGCTGGTGCTGGGCAGCTGGGCCGGCTACCAGCCGATGGGCGGCACCGAGGACAGCACGCGCGCGGTGTTCCATGCGCAGTACGCGAAACTGCAGGGCGTGCAGATCGCGATGAGCGCGCAGGGGTTCCACTTCCTGATGTGGGATGATCCGCGCTGGCTGCGCGGTCAGGTGCAGGCCTTCCTCGACCACCACCACTGAGTTTCAACACGCCTCGGAATGGACATGCCGGATTCCTCCTCGACGGTACGCTTCTGGCTGCTCAATGCGCTGGTGTGGGCGCTCTATGGCGTTGCCGGAATCGGCCTGCGCCAGGCCTATTTCAGCGATGCCGGAAGCGCAGGCGTGTTGATCACGCTGGGCCTGGCGTTGGCCCTGTTCGGGTGCAGCGGTGCCATCCGTGCGCTGGCGCTGCGTGCCGACTGGTGGGCGCGCGGCACGGCCGGGCTGTTGCTGCGGCTGGCGCTGTCGGTGGCATTGGGCGCGGCAGTGGCGCAGCTGCTGGTGAACATCGCGCTGCACTCGGCGCTGGCCTGGAACTGGGTGAGCCTGGGGCGGAAGACGGCCGACTTCAGCCCCAAGGCGCTGCTGCTCTACTGGTACACCACTGCGGTGATGCTGGCCCTGTGGGCAGCGCTCTGGGCAGGCCTGCACAGCCTGCGCCGGATACGCAGTGCGGACCTGGCGCGCCTGCGTGCCGAGGCCGAGCGCAGCGCGCTGGAGCGCGATGCACTGCGTGCACGGCTCAACCCGCATTTCATGTTCAATGCGCTGAACAACCTGCGTGCGCTGATCCTGGAAGATCCTGAGCGTGCGCGCGACATGGTCACCCGCCTGTCGCGCACGCTGCGCCAGGCGCTGGCACACAACCGCAGCGAGCAGGTCACGCTGGCGGAGGAACTGGCGGTCGTGGACGACTACCTGGCCATCGAGGCAGTCCACTTCGAACAGCGCCTGCAGGTGAACCGGCAGATCGATGCCGACGCCCTGCAGGCACAGCTGCCGGCGATGGCGCTGCAGCTGCTGGTGGAAAACGCGATCAAGCATGGCATCGCCAGCCGCCCGGGCGGCGGCGGGATAGAGATCCGGGCCACGCTGGACAATGACGTACTGCGCCTGCAGGTGGACAATCCGCTGGGCGGCGCCAACGAGCCCACCCATGGCCATGGCGTCGGCCTTGCCTACCTGCGTGCGCAGCTTGGCACGCAGGGGAGTTTCATGTTGCAGCCGGTCGGCGACCGCATGCAGGCCCTGCTGGAGATTCCGCAATGAGTGGCGTGCTGCGTGTGTTGATCGTTGATGATGCACGGCTGGCGCGGCAGGAGCTGCGCACGCTGTTGTCGGCGCTGCCATGGGTGCAGTGCGTGGGCGAGGCCGACGATGTGCCCGCTGCACGCGAGGCGATCGCCACACTGGCGCCGGACCTGGTGCTGCTGGATGTGCAGATGCCCTCCGGCAGCGGCTTCGATGTGCTGGATGGGCTGGAGACGGTGCCGGCGGTGGTCTTCGTTACCGCCTACGACACCTATGCGGTGCGCGCCTTCCAGGCCAACGCGCTGGACTATCTGGTGAAGCCGGTCGAGGCGCCGCGCTTGCTGGAAGCGTTGCAGCGGGCGCGCCAGCGCGAGGTGGTGGCGGGCGAAACGCCGGAGCCGCGCAGCACGCTGGGCGCGCAGGACCAGGTGTTCGTGCGCGAGGGCGAACGCTGCTGGTTCGTCGCGGTCTCGGAGATCCGTCTGCTGCTGGTGGATGGCAACTACACACGGCTATGGTTCCGCGACCAGAACGCCCTGCTGACCCGCAGCCTGAGCGCGCTGGAAGCTCGCCTGCCGCCGGAGTTGTTCTTCCGCGCCAACCGCAACACGCTGGTCAACCTGCGCCGCATTCGTGGCGTGACGCCCAGCATTGCAGATGGCTACGACCTGACGCTGGACGACGGCAGCGAGGTGGAGGTATCGCGGCGGCAGGCACGTGAACTGCGCGAGCGGATGGCGTTGTAGGGGCTGCCAGCAGTTACCCTGTGCAGCAGAACTCCTGATCACACCTGCGCCATGTCCATCGTCCTCACCGATTTCGCCCGTCCCCGCCTGTTCCCGCGCGTGCCGCGCGGCAACACCATCCAGGACTGCACTGCCGAGCAGTTCGAGGCACACCTCAATGCGCAGGCGCCGCTGAAGGTGCTCGACGGCTACGCCCCGTTCTGCAAGCTGTTCGTCTACGAGAACTGGACCAGCACGCGCTGCCTGACGGTGCCGGTCACCGAGGCCAACCGCCACCTGCTGCGCAGTGGTTACGAAGCGCGCAACCGCGAGGAATTGCCGGTGCTGGTGCGTTGGTTCGAGGGCGTGGAATCGCCGCGTGCGAACTACCTGGTGGTGATCCTGTACAGCGCCGAGCAGCTGGCCAGGGAAGGTTCGCCGATCGAGGCCGACTGGGGCATCGTCGGCTGCATCTACACCGCCGAACCGGAAGAGGTGCCAATGGCGCCGATCACGATGATGCGCAATGCGCTGGGCGTGGAGGAGGGCGGCTCCGGCGTGCCGCTGGACCGTGAGGCGTACCGGCGTTCTGTCGAGTTCTGGGAGAACAACGCGAACTGGCGGCCGTGAGCAATATTTGCCATCCACGCATCGCGTGAATGTGCGGGCCGCAGTAGAGCCACGCCATGCGTGGCTGCTTGGCCTTCAGGCAGCTTTCCATTCCCACCACGGGTAATGGTACTCGCGGTCGATGGCCTGCCAATGCTGGCCGCATTGCGTGCAGGCAACGGTGTGGCAATCGCCCCAACCCTCCTCGGCCTCCTGCAACGAGAGCAGCTGCATCTGCCCTTGTTCGATCAGGCGACGCGGATCGAAGAACGGGTAGCCGGGGTTGAGCGCACACAGGCATCCCTTACGCGCCTGCCAGTAGCGTAGCCGTTGCAGGCCCGCCTTGAGGTGTGCCTGGTTGCTGATCAGCATGCCGCCCAGGGCGATGCCCTCGCAGCTGCGTTCGATCAGGTCGACATGTGTGGCCAACGCGTCCAACGATGAGGCACTGAACAGCCGTGCGACGCTACGTGCGGCATCGGTGATGCGCGTTGCGTCGCGCGACAGCAGGTCCTGCAACAGCACATCGGCCTGTGCATCGTCGAGACGGGGTATCCGCGCTGCAGACCAGGGCCAGCGCATCAGCGAGACTTGCCGATGGCAGCGTAGTGGCCGGCGGTGAGGCGCAGCAGGTCAGCCGGCGCCAGTTCCACTTCCAGACCGCGGCGACCGGCGCTGACATGCAGCGCGGGCAATGCCTGAGCGCTGGCATCCAGGAAGGTGCGCAGGCGCTTCTTCTGCCCAAGCGGGCTGATGCCACCGACCAGGTAACCCGTCGCGCGCTGTGCGGCGTCGGCGGCGGCCATCTCGCATTTCTTGCAGCCGGCCGCTTCGGCCAGAGCCTTCAGGTCCAGCTGGCCGGCCACCGGCACGATCGCCACCAGCAGTTCGTGTGCCTCGGTGCTGGCCAGCAGGGTCTTGAACACCTGGGCCGGATCGAGGCCAAGCTTGTCGACGGCTTCGCCGCCGTACGATTCGGCGTGGGCGTCGTGCACGTAGCTGCGCACCGTGTGGGCGATCTTCTCGCGCTTGAGCAGGTTGATGGCCGGGGTCATGGCTGCATCGTAGCGCGCGCTGGGCGCGTTGCCTTGACCGAGGCTACTGCGGGTGGATGCGCGGCGGTGGCGCGCCAACGCAGAACGGGCGCCCGAAGGCGCCCGTCCGTGTCGCATGCACCGGTAGTGCCGGCCGCTGTCCGGCACCCTGAAGGCATCAGTAGCGGTAGTGGTCCGGCTTGAACGGGCCTTCCACCGGCACGCCGATGTAGTCGGCCTGTTCCTGGGTCAGGGTGGTGAGCTTCACGCCGATCTTTTCCAGGTGCAGGCGCGCCACTTCCTCGTCCAGCTTCTTCGGCAGCAGGTACACCTTCTTCTCGTAGCTGTCCTTGTTCGCCCACAGGTCGATCTGTGCCAGGGTCTGGTTGGCGAAGCTGTTGGACATCACGAAGCTCGGGTGGCCGGTGGCGCAGCCCAGGTTCACCAGGCGGCCTTCGGCCAGCAGGAAGATCGCGTTGCCGTTCGGGAAGATGTACTTGTCCACCTGCGGCTTGATGTTGACGTGCTTGATGCCCGGGTAGGACACCAGTGCGTCGACCTGGATCTCGTTGTCGAAGTGGCCGATGTTGCAGACGATGGCCTGGTCCTTCATCGCGCTCAGGTGCTCGATGCGGATGATGTCGCGGTTGCCGGTGGTGGTGACGTACAGGTCGGCACGGCCCAGGGTCGATTCGATGGTGTTGACTTCATAGCCTTCCATCGCCGCCTGCAGGGCGCAGATCGGGTCGATCTCGGTGACGATCACGCGCGCACCGTAGGCACGCAGCGAGGCCGCGCAGCCCTTGCCGACGTCGCCGTAGCCGCAGACCACGGCCACCTTGCCGGCCAGCATCACGTCCATCGCGCGCTTCAGGCCGTCGGCCAGCGACTCGCGGCAGCCGTACAGGTTGTCGAACTTGCTCTTGGTGACCGAGTCGTTGACGTTGATCGCCGGGATCAGCAGGGTGCCGGCCTGGGCCAGCTGGTACAGGCGGTGCACGCCGGTGGTGGTCTCCTCGGAGACACCCTTCCAGTCCTTGACCACGCGGCCCCAGTAACCGGGGCGCTCCTTGGCCACGCGCTTGAGCAGGTTCTTGATGACCTGTTCTTCGTGCGAGGCAGAGGCGGTGTTGACCCAGTCGCTGCCGTTTTCCAGTTCGTAGCCCTTGTGGATCAGCAGGGTCACGTCACCGCCGTCGTCCACCACCAGCTCCGGGCCGGTCAGGGTGCCGTCGGCCAGGGTGAAGGTCAGCGCGTCCAGGGTGCAGTCCCAGTACTCTTCCAGAGTCTCGCCCTTCCAGGCAAACACCGGGGTGCCGGTGGCGGCAATGGCGGCGGCCGCGTGGTCCTGGGTCGAGAAGATGTTGCACGAGGCCCAGCGCACGTCGGCGCCGATGTCCTTCAGGGTCTCGATCAGCACCGCGGTCTGGATGGTCATGTGCAGCGACCCGGTCACGCGCACGCCCTTCAGCGGCAGCTCGGCCTGGTACTTGCGGCGGATCGACATCAGGCCCGGCATTTCGTGCTCGGCGATGTCCAGTTCCTTGCGGCCCCAGTCGGCCAGCGTGATATCGCGGATCTTGTAGTCACCTTCGGTGGAGAAGGTCTTGGCAACAGCGTTCATTCGTGTGCTCCGGTTGTGGACGAGCGGATGCTCGCATCTAGCCGGGCGCCGTTGTTACAAAGCCACCTTACCGAGCCTGGCCGGGCCTCGTGGGATCCGGTCGCAGCGCCCCTCGGCAGGGGAGAACCCCCATTATATCGCGGCCCCGGCGTGACATCCGGATGACCCAACCATCGGCAGATGGGGCCGCGTGCACGGCCTGTTAAGGTCGGTGTTTTCACGCATCACACAGGTGGAACGATGAGCATGCACGCGCGCCGTACACGGCGCTGGACCGGCCTGGTCCTGTCGATGGGACTGCTGGCGGTGGCCCCGCTGGCTTGGGCCGCAGCGCCGCAGCCGGTGGCCACACAGGCCCAGGGCGTCAACGGCTACGAACTGCCGTCGGCCGCGCTGCAGGCGGTGGTGGACGCGCCGCGTGCACCCTCGTTGTACCTGTCGCCGCGACGCGACGTGGCCGCGATGATGCAGATGCCGTCGCTGCCTTCGATCCAGGTGGTGGCGCAGCCGGAACTGAAGCTGGCTGGCCTGCGCATCAACCCGCGCACGTTCTCCGACAGCCGCTTCAGCTTCGGCGAGAAGCTGTGGCTGATGAACGTGGCCGACGGCAAGGAGCGGCAGATCAGCGGCCTGCCGGCCAAGCTGTCGATCGCCAGTGTGATGTGGTCGCCGGACCAGAAGTGGCTTGCCTTCAACCAGGTCGACGCTGCCAGTGGCGCCAATGAACTGTGGCTGGTGGACGTGGCCGGCGGCAGCGCCCGCCGCCTGGTTGCCGGCCTGAACACGGTGATCGGCAGCGGCTACCAGTGGTTGCCGGACAGCCGCGGCCTGGTGGTGTTCACCCGCCCGGCCAACCTCGGTGCGGCCCCGGCTGCCGATGGCATTCCGACCGGCCCGGCCGTGCAGCAGACCAGCCAGGGCGGCGGCGTGGTGTCGATCCGTACCTACCAGGACCTGCTGAAGAACGAGGCCGACGCACGCCAGTTCGACTACTACGCCACTACCCAGCCAATGGAAGTCGGCCTGGATGGCAGCACCCGCGTGATCGGCGCGGCCGGCATCTTCATGGGCTTTGCAGTGTCGCCGGATGGCCGCTTCGTGCTGCGCCAGCCGGTGCAGCGCCCGTACTCCTACGTGGTGCCGGTGAGCAGTTTCCCGCGCCGCATTGAAGTGATCGACCGCGCCAGCGGCAAGCTGGTGCACACCGTCGCCGTTCGCCCGCTGGTGGAAGGGCTGCCGACCGGCAACGATGCCGAAGTGACCGGCGTGCGCGACATCAGCTGGCGCGGTGATGCCGACGCCACCCTGGTCTGGGCCGAAGCGCAGGACGGCGGCGACCCGAACAGGGAGGCCAGGGTGCGCGATGCGGTGCTGATGCAGGCCGCGCCGTTCGACAAACCGCCGGTCACCCTGGCCCAGCTTGGCAGCCGCCTGGCCGGCATCAGCTGGGGCCGCGGTGACCTGGCCCTGCTGACCGAATCTTGGTGGAAGACCCGCAGGACCAAGACCTGGCTGATCGCCCCGGACAACGCCGGTGCCGAGCCGCGCCTGCTGTGGGATCGTGACGCGCAGGACCGCTATGCCGATCCGGGCCGGCCGCTGCTGGCCAGTGACGAGCGGGGTCGTTCGCTGCTGCAGACCAGCCCCGATGGCAGCAGCCTGTACCTGGCCGGTGCCGGTGCTTCGCCGGAAGGCGACCGTCCGTTCGTGGACCGCTTCGACATCGCCACGGGCAAGGCAACGCGCCTGTTCCACTCGCAGGCGCCGAGCTATTCGCTGCCGGTGGCGTTGCTGGACGACCAGGCCAGCTCGCTGCTGCTGAGCCGCGAGAGCCCGGATGAGCCGGCCAACTTCTACGTGCAGTCGCTGGCCGATGCCGGTGCTGCACCGCGCGCGCTGACCCATTTCGCGCACCCGCTGCCGCAGTTGAAGGGCGTGCAGAAGGAGCAGATCCGCTACAAGCGCAAGGATGGGGTCGACCTGACCGCGACCCTGCTGCTGCCGCCGGGCTACGACCCCAAGCGGGACGGCCCACGGCCGCTGCTGATGTGGGCCTACCCGGGTGAGTTCAAGAGCGCGGCTGCGGCCAGCCAGGTGACCGATTCGCCGTACCGCTTCAACGCGGTCAGCTACTGGGGCCCGCAGGCGTTCCTGGCCAAGGGCTATGTGGTGCTGGCCAGCCCGTCGATGCCGATCATCGGTGAGGGCGACAAGGAGCCGAACGACACCTACATCGAACAGCTGGTGGCCAACGCGCAGGCAGCGGTGGATGAGGTGGTGCGCCGTGGCGTGACCGATCGCGATCACATCGCCATCGGCGGCCATTCCTACGGTGCGTTCATGACCGCCAACCTGCTGGCACACACCCGCCTGTTCAAGGCCGGCATCGCCCGCAGCGGCGCCTACAACCGCACGCTCACCCCGTTCGGCTTCCAGGCCGAGGAACGCAACTACTGGCAGGCACAGGAGGTCTACCAGAAGATGGCGCCTTTCAACTACGCCGACAGGATCAAGGATCCGATCCTCTTCATCCACGGCGTGGACGACAACAACTCCGGCACCTTCCCCATCCAGAGCGAGCGCATGTTCGCCGCGGTGAAGGGCCTGGGCGGCACCGCGCGGCTGGTGATGCTGCCCAACGAATCGCATGCCTACCGCGCACGCGAATCGATCATGACCATGCTGGCCGAGAGCGAGCGCTGGCTGGAGCAGACCATTGGCCCGGCCGAGCAGGGCAAGGCGAAGAAGAAGCGCTGACCGGACCCGGTAGTGCCGGCCGCTGGCCGGCAACCTCATGGACTCACGCAAGCTGAGGTTGCCGGCCAGCGGCCGGCACTACCAGATGAAACCATTTTTGCATCGCAGCACGCTGCCCGTTCTGGTTTAGGCTTGGGACCTGGATCCGTTGACCGAGGCCTGTGCGTCGCCGATGAACGAGTACCGCAGCAGCATCGAGTTTGCTTCTCCCGATCTTCCGCTTCGCGATGACGTGCGCCGGCTCGGCGCGCTGGTCGGCGACCTGCTGGTTGAACAGGTCTCCGCCGCGTTTCTCGACGATGTCGAAGACGTGCGCACCCGCGCCATCGCCCGCCGCGAGAACCAGGCGGCGTTGTCCGAGCTGGCCGAAGGGCTGGCCGGGCGCACGCCGCAGCAGGCCGAGACCATGGTGCGGGCGTTCAGCACCTATTTCCAGGTGGTCAACATCGCCGAGCGCGTGCATCGCATCCGCCGCCGCCGTGACTACCAGCGTGCCGGTACCGCAGGGGCGCAGCCCGATGGCCTGCAGGATGCGCTGCAGCACCTGAAGGCGCAGGGCGTGACGCTGGACGAGCTGGCGCAATGGCTGCCGCGCATCGACATCGAACCGGTGTTTACCGCGCACCCGACCGAAGCGGTGCGCCGCGCGCTGCTGGAGAAAGAGCAGCTGATGGTGGCCAGCCTGGTCGACAACCTTGATGGCCAGCGCACGCCGGGGGAAGCGGCCGCCGATGCCGCGCGCTTCCGCATGGCGCTGACCGCTTCGTGGCAGACCACCGATTCCTCGCCGGTGCGGCCCACCGTGGACGACGAGCGCGAGCACGTCGGCTTTTATCTGGTACAGGTGCTGTACCGGGTGATCCCGGTGCTGTACGAATCGCTGCAGCAGGCGCTGCGCGATACCTTCGGCGAAGAACTGCCGCTGCCGCGCCTGCTGCGCTTCGGCACCTGGGTGGGCGGCGACATGGACGGCAACCCGAACGTGGATGCCACCACCATCCGCACCACGCTGGATGCACAGCGGCGGGCAGTGCTGGGGCGCTACCAGAAGGAACTGCTGCAGCTGGCCAGCCTGCTCAGCCAGTCTACCGAGCGAGTGGGCGTGAGTGATGCGTTGCAGGCACGCGTGGCGCAGTACCAGCAGCTGCTGCCGCAGGTGCAGTCGCGCCCGCGCCATGCCGACATGCCGTACCGCCTGCTCAACGACCGCATGCGCGCACGCCTGCAGGCCACGCTGGATGATGGCAGCGGCGCCTACGCCGGCCCCGCCGAACTGATCGACGATCTGCAGCTGATCCTCGACAGCCTGCGTGCCAATCGCGGCGAACATGCCGGCGGCTTTGCCGTGCAGCGTCTGCTGTGGCGGGTGAAGACCTTCGGCTTCCATCTGGCACGGCTGGACGTACGCCAGGAATCGAGCGTGCATGCGCGCGCGCTGGCCGCAGTGCTGGGCGGCGACGCAGCGTGGGAGGGTCTGGATGCCTTGGGCCGCGCGCGCCTGCTGGCCCCGCATGCCAGCGGTGAGGCCCCGTTGCCGAAGGGCGACGACGAAGGCAACCGGCGCCTGGACGCCGTGTTCGCCGCGCTGGCTGATGCACGCGCACGCCATGGCGGCGATGCACTGGGCAGTTACATCATTTCGATGGCGCACGACCGCAGCGACGTGCTGGCGGTACTGGCGCTGGCGCGGCGTGGTGGCCTGGTCGACGCCGATGACACGGTGCCGCTGGACATCGCGCCGCTGTTTGAAACCGTGGATGACCTCAAGCGCGGCACCGCCACGCTGCGCGACCTGCTGGACGACCCGGTGTACCGCACCCATCTGCGCGCGCGCGGCGACGTGCAGATGGTGATGCTCGGCTACTCGGACAGCAGCAAGGACGGTGGCATCGCCGCCTCGCGCTGGGGCCTGCAGCGCGCGCAGGTGGAACTGCTGGAGGTGGCGGCCGAGGCGGGCATCCGCCTGACCTTCTTCCATGGCCGTGGCGGCTCGATCAGCCGTGGCGGTGGGAAGACCACGCACGCGGTGGATGCTTCACCGCGCGGCAGCATCGATGGCCGCCTGCGGGTGACCGAGCAGGGCGAAGTGATCCATCGCAAATATGGCATCCGCGCGCTGGCCCTGCGCTCGCTGGAACAGGCCGCCGGTGCGGTGCTGCGCGCCAGCCTGCGCCCGCGTGCCGCCGAGCCGCGCGAGGATGCGTGGCGGCCGGTGATGGACGCGGTGTCATCGGCCAGCAGCGAGGTGTATCGCGCCTTTGTTGGCCAGGCCGGCTTCATGGACTACTTCCGTACCGCCACACCCATCGACGTGATCGAGCGGATGACGCTGGGCTCGCGTCCTTCGCGCCGGCTCGGCCAGGATGCGGCACTGGGCAACCTGCGTGCGATTCCCTGGGTGTTTGCCTGGAGCCAGGCGCGTGCCGTCATTCCCGGCTGGTACGGCGTGGGCAGCGGCCTGCAGGCGGCGGTGGACGCTGGCCATGAAGAGACCCTGCGCGAAATGGCGCGTGACTGGCCGTTCTTCCGCACCTTCCTGGACGACATCGCGATGGTGCTGTCCAAGGGCGATATCACCATCGCCGAGCAGTTCTCGCTGTTGTCTGGCGACCTGCACGGGCGCTTCTTCCCGCAGGTACAGCGCGAACTGGACCTTACCCGGCACTGGCTGCTGGCGCTGATGGACCAGAAGACGCTGCTGGACCATGATGCGCGGCTGGCGCTGTCGATCCGCCTGCGCAATCCCTACGTCGATCCGATCAGCGTGCTGCAGGTGGATCTGCTGCAGCGCTGGCGGGCCAGCGGGCGCGAGGATGACGAGCTGCTGCGCGCGCTGGTGGCGTGCGTGAACGGTGTTTCGCAGGGGGTGCAGAACACGGGTTGATGCGTATCCGCCGGGCATGGCCCGGCGCTACCTGCCTCGGTGGGTGCGGGGCGTGCCCCGCACGCCCTCACTCCTCCGGCGACGGAGGATTCGATGCCAGCAGTTCCAGGTGGCGCTGTTCCATTTCCTGGCGCAGCTGGCGGCGGATCAGCGCTGCGGCCTGGCGGCGCTTCTCGTCCGAGGTGACCGGCCGCAATGTTGGCACCGGCGTCGGCCGGCCTTCCTCATCCACGGCCACCATCGTGAAGAAACAGCTGTTGGCGTGGCGCACGCTGCGCTTGAGGATGTCTTCGGCCACCACCTTGATGCCGATCTCCATCGACGAGGTGCCGGTATGGTTCACCGAGGCCAGGAAGGTGACCAGCTCGCCCACCGCGATGGGCTGGCGGAACATCACCTGGTCCACCGACAGGGTGACCACATAGCTGCCGGCGTAGCGGCTGGCACAGGCATAGGCGACCTGGTCGAGCAGCCTCAGGATCGCGCCACCGTGGACCTTGCCGGAGAAATTGGCCATGTCCGGCGACATCAGCACGGTCATGGACAGCTGGTGGGTTTTCAGTTCGGTCGACATGGGCCGATTGTATCGGCGTGGCGTAGCTCTTGTAGAGCCGAGCCCATGCTCGGCTGCTCTTGTCGCAAGAAAAAGAAAGCCGAGCATGGGCTCGGCTCTACAGAAAGCAGAAGGGCCGCGTGAGCGGCCCTTCGTGTTTCTTACTTCAGCTTCGCATCGGCGCGCAGGGCGGCGGCGCGGTCGGTCTTCTCCCAGGAGAAGGCCGTGGCGTTGACGGTCTCGCCTTCGCCGTTGAGGTAGCTGAACTCCTTCGGCTTGCGGCCGAAGTGGCCGTAGGCCGCAGTCTGCTGGTACATCGGGTGGATCAGGTCCAGCATCTTGATGATGCCGTACGGGCGCAGGTCGAAGTGCTTGCGGATCAGCTTCTCGATCTTGTCATCGCTGATCTTGCCGGTGCCGAAGGTGGTGACCGAGATCGAGGTCGGCTCGGCCACGCCGATGGCGTAGGAGACCTGCACTTCGCAGCGGTCGGCCAGGCCGGCAGCAACCACGTTCTTGGCGACGTAGCGGGCCGCGTAGGCAGCCGAACGGTCGACCTTGGACGGGTCCTTGCCGGAGAACGCGCCACCACCGTGACGGGCCCAGCCGCCGTAGGTGTCGACGATGATCTTGCGGCCGGTCAGGCCACAGTCGCCCACCGGGCCGCCGATCTCGAACTTGCCGGTCGGGTTGATGTGGAACTTGGTGCCCTTGTGCAGCCACTTGGCCGGCAGCACCGGCTTGATGATTTCTTCGCGGACGGCCTCGATGAGGTCCTTCTGCTTGATGCCCGGGGCGTGCTGGGTCGACAGGACCACGGCGTCGATGGCCGAGACCACGCCGTTTTCATAGCGCAGGGTGACCTGGCTCTTGGCGTCCGGGCGCAGCCACGACAGCGGCGAGTTCTTCTTCTTGCGGATCTTGGCCTGCTGCTCGACCAGGCGGTGCGACAGGTGGATCGCGGCCGGCATGTAGCTGTCGGTCTCGTTGGTGGCATAGCCGAACATCAGGCCCTGGTCGCCAGCGCCCATTTCTTCCGGCTTCTTGCGGTCCACGCCCTGGGCGATGTGCGGCGACTGCTTGCCGATCAGGTTCAGCACGCCGCAGGTGGCGCCGTCGAAGCCGACGTCGGAGCTGTCGTAGCCGATGTCCGTGATGACCTTGCGGGTCAGCGCTTCCAGGTCGATCCAGGCGCTGGTGGTGATTTCACCGGCCACGATGGCAACGCCGGTCTTGACCATGGTCTCGCAGGCCACGCGGGCACGCTGGTCCTGGGTCAGGATCGCGTCCAGCACCGCATCGGAGATCTGGTCGGCAACCTTGTCCGGATGGCCTTCAGAGACCGACTCGGAGGTGAAGAGATAGCTGGACATCAGGCGTAATATCCCTTGATTCGGATGGAAAGATGGGCGCGCATGATACACGGGGTGCGCCGCCTGTGCATTGTGAACCGGTACCGGTTGCCGGTGGTTAAGCCCGCGTAGGCCTGGCAGGGGCCGTCGTGACGGGATTGGGGCCCGGCCTCGAGGCCCAGTGTTCCACCAGCGTGACGACGGACGGGGCTGTCCAACCCCGGACCACGCAGGCCGCGACCCTGCCGGGCCGGCCGTCATCGTTCTGCCCCGAAACCGCCATCTGGTTGCCGCCTGCCGGGCGCAGGCTGTCGGCCAATCCGGCCGCCGGGCATGAGTGGATCCGCCATGCAGGAACTCAAACAGCGTCTCCAGCAACGCTTCCCCGATTGGTTCCATGGCCGTCGTGGCCAGCTGGCACGGCCGCTGCTGCGCAGCGTCGGTCGCTGGTCGCGGTTGGACCAGATCGAGGCCTTCCTGAAGCGCAGTGCAGGGTTGCGCGGATTCGGCTTCGTCGCCGCCGCCCTGGAATTCGTCGATGGCCAGTACCAGGTGGATCCGGCCGCGCTGGCGAAGATCCCGGCCACCGGCCGCCTGCTGATTGTTGCCAATCATCCGTCCGGGGCGCTGGACGCGCTGGCGCTGCTGGACGCGGTCGGCCGCATCCGCCGTGACGTGCGGATCGTGGCGAACGATCTGTTGGGGGCTATCGCGCCACTGCAGGATCTGCTGTTGCCGGTGCGCATCCTTGGCGGCAAGGCCCAGCGCGGCAGTCTGCACGCGGTGGAGGAGGCGCTGGCCGCCGAGCAGTGCGTGATCGTGTTCCCGGCCGGCGAGGTCTCGCGCCTCTCGCTGCGAGGCATCCGCGATGGTCGCTGGCAGCGCGGGTTCGTGCGCTTTGCCCGCGCCGCCGGGGCGCCGGTGCTGCCAGTGCGGGTGGAAGCGCGCAACTCGGCGCTGTTCTACGGCGCATCAACCCTGTTCAAGCCGGCCGGCACCGCCCTGCTGGCACGCGAGATGTTCACCCGTCGTGGCCGCCCGCTGCGGCTGAGCATCGGCGAGCCGATGCGGCTGGGCGATGGCGGTGACCCGGGCGCACAGCTGCTGGCGGTACGTCGCGCGCTGTATGCGCTGGGCCGCAATGGCGCGGCCGGCAATGCCGCTGCCTGCGCAGGCCCTGAGCCGCTGGCCGCCCCGGTGCCCCCTTCGCAGGTTGCCGCAGGGATTGCCGCAGCGACCCAGCTGGGCCAGACCGCCGATGGCAAGCAGATTCTGCTGGCCGCCTGTACTGCCGATTCGCCGCTGCTGCTGGAGCTGGGCCGCCTGCGCGAACTGACCTTCCGCCAGGTGGGCGAGGGCACCGGGCGCAGCCGTGACCTCGACAACTACGACCCGCAGTACGAGCACATCGTGATCTGGGACGCCGCCGCGCAGCGCATCGCCGGCGCGTACCGGATCATGCGCGGCGCCCACGCACTGGCCCGGCACGGCCTGTCCGGGCTCTACAGCGCGTCGCTGTTCCGCTATTCCGACGATGCCATCACCCACATCGCCGAGGGCCTGGAACTGGGCCGCAGCTTCGTGGTGCCCGACTACTGGGGCAGCCGCAGCCTGGACTATCTGTGGCAGGGCATCGGCGCCTACCTGCAGTGCCGGCCGGGCATCCGCTACCTGTTCGGCGCCGTGTCGATCAGCGCGGCGCTACCGCGTGAAGCGCGCGAGCAGCTGGTGGCGTACTACCAGCGCTATTACAGCGGTACCGCTGGCATGGCCGAATCGAACCGCCCGTTCCAGTACTTCGCCGCACCGCCCAGTTTCGGTGAGCTGGATGCAGGCGCCGCGTTCGAGGTGCTCAAGGCCAACCTGGCTGCGCTCGGTACCGGCGTACCCACGCTGTACCGCCAGTACACCGATCTGTGTGAACCCGGTGGTGCCCGCTTCCTCGCCTTCGGTGTCGACCCGGACTTCAGCGATTCGATCGACGGCCTGATCGAAGTGGACCTGTGTGCGATCCGGCCGAACAAGCGCAAACGCTACCTGCGCGACGCGGGGACGCCGGCATGAGCACGCTGGCGAACCTGTCGCCGCACCGGCGCGCAGTGTTCGTCTCCGACGTGCACCTGGGTTCACGTCATTGCCATGCCCCCGAGCTGGCGCGGTTCCTCTCGCAGCTGCGCTGCGAACGGCTGTATCTGGTGGGCGACATCATCGACCTGTGGTGGATGGCACATCGCCGCGCCAACTGGCGGCAGTCGCACAGTGAAGTCATCCAGGCCCTGCACGCCCTGCGCCGCGCAGGGACCGAGATCATCTACATTCCCGGCAACCACGACGCATCGCTGCGCCACATATGCGGGGTGATGTTGCCGGCCATGCAGGTGCGCCGCCGTGCCATCCACGTGACCGCCGATGGCCGCAGGTTGCTGGTCGCACACGGCGACGAGTACGACGGCGTGACCCACTTCGGTGGCCTGCAGGAGAAATTCGGCGACTGGCTGTACTACCGCATCCTCACCGGCAACCAGGCCCTGAATGCAGTGCGGCGCCGGCTGGGCATGCGCTACTGGTCGCTGTCGGAGTTCCTGAAGAAGCGCAGCGGCGCCGCCGAACGCTACATCGAGCGCTTCGTGCAGGCCGGGCTGGACGATGTCCGCCGTCGCGGGCTGGATGGCATCGTCTGTGGCCACATCCACCGAGCTGCGTTGATTGAACGCGATGGCCTGGTCTACGCGAACGACGGCGACTGGGTGGAAAGCCTGACCGCGCTGGCCGAAGACCATGATGGCGCGCTGCGCCTGCTGGACCACAACGGCCAGACGCTGGCGGAGCTGCCGGGCGCACGCATGTCGCAGGCGGCGTAACCCGCCCGCGTCTGTACCCTTGTAGAGCCGAGCCCATGCGCGGCTGCCGTTACACGCAATGAAGAGCAGCCGAGCATGGGCTCGGCTCTACATGCACCGCCCGCAAGCCGCTAGCATCGGCCCATGGACTCCCTGACCCAGATCGTGCTCGGTGGCGCCGTCGCTGCTGCCATCGCCCCGCCTGGCCACCGCCGCGCGGCCCTGCTGGCCGGTGCCGCGCTTGGCACCCTGCCGGACCTCGACGCCCTGTGGCTCGGTTTCACCGCAGCCGATCCGGTGGCGAACATGATCGAGCACCGCAGTTTCAGTCATTCGCTGCTGGTGCTGCCCTGGGTGGCCGCATTGATCTGGTGGCTGTTCAAGCGCTTCGGCACCGGCCGCGTCGCGCAGTCACCGCTGCGCTGGTTCTGGGCGATCCAGCTGGCGCTGGTCACCCATCCGCTGTTGGATGCGTTCACCGTCTACGGTACCCAGCTGTGGTGGCCGTTGCGGCCACATCCGACCATGGGTTCCAGTGTCTTCATCATCGATCCTGGCTACACGGTATGGCTGCTGCTGGGCTGCGTGCTGGCCTGGTTCGGTCGCGCCCGGTCCTGGGTGGGCAAGGTGCTGGGCGTGGCGCTGCTGATCAGCAGTGGCTACCTGGGCTGGGGCCTGATCGCCAAGGCACTGGTCGACCGTGCCGCGCAGCAGAGCCTGTCCGCGATGGGCCTGGGCGATGCGCCGCGCTTCTCGGTGCCGATGCCGTTCAACACCCTGCTGTGGCGGGTGGTGGCGATGACGCCCAACGGCTACGTGGTGGGTGATCGCTCGCTGGTGGCCGACCACGGGCCGATGCGGTTCGAAGGCCATGCGTCCAACGTGCAGGCCTTGCGCGAAGCGGGGGGCATTCCGGCAGTGCGGCGCCTGCAGTGGTTCAACCGTGGCTTCATGCGTGCGCAGGTCGTGGACGGCCGGCTGGTGCTGAGCGACCTGCGCATGGGGCTGGAGCCGGACTACACCTTCAATTTCGTCGTGGCCGAGCAGGCCGACGGGCAGTGGCGGGCGATCGTTCCCGAGCAGGTGCGCGTGGACTACAGCAGTCCCGCCGCGCGTGCCGACGCCGGTCGCCGCCTGGCGGCGATGTGGCAGCGGATCTGGCAGGAGCCGGCGGCGGCGCCGGGCGCGGCCGACCACACCGCCGTGCATTGATCAGTGGATCCACGCATGGCGTGGCTCTGCGGCCTCGATCGGCAGCAGAACACCGGATCAATACACCGTGGCGCGGCCCTGGACGAACGAATAGAAGAACACCGCATTCGGGTCGTTCTGCACCAGGCGGAACTCGCGGCGCATGCCTTCCACGGTTTCCTCGTCCACCGAGCCGGCCTGCAGCAGCTGGTCGGCCGCCGACAGCAGCAGCTGCTCCCAGAACGCGATCATCGTCTTGCGGCGCGCCGGTTCACGGTTGTCCAGGTGGATGGTCTTGATCTCGGTGTGCACGTCGCGGAAGCCGCCGGCCAGCAGCAGGTTGCCCAGCTTGGCGCCGACGAACGGGTCGCCACCATGGTCGTACTGGAAATCGTTGAACGCCATCCAGTAGCGCCAGATGTGCGGCGAATACGGATCGAGCAGGAAAGAGGCGTTCATCACCTCGGTGATGTACACCGGCGAACCCGGTGCCAGCACGCGGCGCACTTCGCTGAGTACGCGCGCCGGTGACGGCACGTGTTCCAGCACCCAGCACAGGAACGCGGAGTCGAAGCTGCGGGCCTCGAACGGCAGCTCGCCGGCATCGGCCTGCTGCAGGGTGTAGCGGTCGCTGCACCATGGCGTACGCGCCAGGTTTTCGCGTGCGGTAGCCAGCTGCGCTTCGCTCAGGTCCACGCCGGTCACGTGCAGCTCGGGAAAGCGGCGCAGCAGGATCTCGGTCTGTGCACCAACGCCACTGCCGACTTCCAGCAGGCGCCGCGCGCCGCTGTAGTCGATCTGGCCGAAGATGCTCGATTCCAGCAGCCGGGCCTGGGTCATGAGGCGCTGCTGCTCGGTGCCGGAAAACCCGTGGAGGTAGGTGGGAGAGGAGATCGGCGGGGTCATGGAGGCGGGCTCTCGGAGTTCAATTCGGTCGAGCAGGCTCGACGTTGCGACGCGGCAGGGCGGTCAGGCGGCCGAAGGCAGCGCCGGTTCCCCGGCGATCAGGCGGTCGAAGTACTCGGTGGTCAGCGCGATCTGGCTCTGTGGGTCTTCGGCACGGTTGACCACGGCGCGGAAGGCGGCGTTCTCCGGCCGGTCCTTGGCATACCAGCCCAGGTGCTTGCGCGCGATGCGCACGCCCTGCGGCTCGCCATAGAACGCATGCAGCGCATGCAGGTGGCCGAGCAGGATGTCGCGCACTTCCGCCAACGACGGCGGTGGCAGTTCGTCGCCGGTGGCCAGGTAGTGCGCCACCTCGCGGAAGATCCACGGCCGGCCCTGTGCGGAGCGGCCGATCATCACCGCGTCCACGCCGGTTTCCTTCAGCACGTAGGCCGCCTTCTGCGGCGAATCGATATCGCCGTTGGCGATCACCGGAATGCGCAGTGCGGCCTTGATCTCGCCGATGGTGGCGTACTCGGCCTGGCCGGTGTAGTGCTGGTCGCGGGTGCGGCCGTGCACGGCCAGTGCAGCGATACCGCTGTCCTCGGCGATGCGCGCGATCAGCGGGCCATTGCGGTGGTCACAGTCCCAACCGGTGCGGATCTTCAGCGTGACCGGCACGTCCACCGCGTTGACCACGGCTTCGAGGATGCGCGCCACCAACTGCTCGTCGCGCATCAGCGCCGAGCCGGCCCAGGCGTTGCACACCTTCTTGGCCGGGCAGCCCATGTTGATGTCGATGATCTGCGCGCCGTGGTCGACGTTGTAGCGCGCGGCCTCGGCCAGCTGCTGCGGCTCGGTCCCGGCGATCTGCACGCTGATCGGTGCCGGTTCGCCGTCATGGTCCATGCGGTGGATCGACTTGCGCGTGGTCCAGAAGCGCGGGTCGCTGATGGTCATTTCCGAGGCGGCCAGGCCCGCGCCCAGCCGTTTGCACAGCAGGCGGAAGGGTTTGTCGGTGACGCCGGCCATGGGCGCCAGCACGACGTTCGGAGCAATGGTGTACGGGCCGATCTGCATGCGCCCATTGTAGGGCGCCGACAGCGACGCGGCCGTATCGGCTGCGCCCCGGTTCAGGCCGATCGGCACCGACCTCATGCCGTACCGGCATCAGCAGATGCTTGCCGGTTGCTTCCGCCGCCCCCAAGGGCGGGCGAAGGTGGGCGGCTACCCCAGGCGCTGCCAGGCCTGGCGGGTACCCAGGGCGAAGGCCAGCCCCAGGCTGAGGCAGACCAGTGAACTGACCATCCAGAAGCGCCGGCCGTTGTGGCCGGGCCGCAGCAGCGCCAGCCCGAAGCCCATCGCGGCGCGCAGCAGCAACAGCAGGGCGATGCCCGACAGGACCAGACGACTGGCCGGCAGTGGCGAATGCCAGCCCGCAGCGGCCAGTGCGTACAGCGTCCAGGCCACCAGCACGGCCGTGATGCCGGCGGTCATCAGCGGTGGCCACCAATGCCCGGCCTGTGCCAGCCGGACCACGCGCTGGCCGGCACCGAAGTACCTGTACCACGCGGCGCCGAAGGCGATGCAGCCGATATGCAGCAGCGCCGCAGCGGCACTGCCTGCGGCCGCGACCAGCAACCAGGGGAATCCGTCCATGTCCTGCCCGTGCAAGGAAGCTGCGCGGATCGTGAGCGAGGGGCAGGATGTGGGCAATGCGACAGGCGGTCGCAGGGGCTGGGCAATGGGCGAAAGAAAGGCCCAGGTGCCTGTGCACCCGGGCCTTGTCATCCACGCGTGGCGTGGAATTACTTGGCTTCGGCGTCGGCCGGGGTGAAGCGCGGCATCGCCGCTGCAGCGCCTTCCTTCTCGGTCGAGCGACCGGCGAACTGGTTGGCAAAGCGCACGTGGCGGGCGAACGGTGCATCGGCCACCTGTGCCAGCGACGCAGCCAGCGCACCGTTGAAGGCATCACCAGCACCGGTGGTGTCGATGGCCTGCACCTGTTCGGCACCGACGCGGTAGTACGGCTGGGTATCGCCGCGCAGGTTCTCGTCGGCGTGAGAGACGAACACGCCCACCGAACCCAGCGTCACCACCACCGTGCCGTTGCCGACCAGCTTGCGGCACAGCGCATGCAGGCTGGCGCCATCCAGCGCCGCGACGTCGTTGGCATCCACGCGCTCGCCGACATGGCGGCCGAGCAGGGCGGCGAACTCGGTCTCGTTCGGGGTGATCACATCGGCCAGCTTGAGCAGGCCGATGGTCGAGGGCGCATCGGCCGGCGCGGTGTTGAGCACGGTGGTGACACCGGCCTCGCGGGCCGTGGCCAGCGCCGCTTCGATGGTCTGCACCGGCGATTCCAGCTGCACCAGCACCACCTTGGCACCGGCCAGCAGGGCCTGCTGCTGTTGCAGGAAATCGGTGCCCAGCGCGGCATTGGCGCCGGGGCCGATCACGATCGTGTTGCGGCCACGGGCATCGACGTAGATGCCGGCGGTGCCGGTCGGCTCGCTGCTGGCCTCGGCGATCAGCGCGAAGCCATCGTGCGCAGCCAGTTCGCGCGCAGTGGCGCCACCGGCGTCATCGCCCAACGCACACACGAAGTGGGTGTCCGCACCAGCGCGGCAGGCCGCCACGGCCTGGTTGAAGCCCTTGCCACCGGGGCCGGTGCTGTAGCGGCCGGCAATGGTCGCACCCGGTGCCGGCAGCGTTTCGCACCGCCACACGTGATCGACATTGAAGGAACCGACGACAACGACACTGCTGCTCATAGGAAATCTTTTCTCAACCAGGGGTTCAACTGAAGTGCGTCAGCACGCCGGCGATGGTCGCCGTCATGAAGGTGGCAATGGTACCGCCCAGCACCGCGCGCAGGCCGAACTTGGCCAGGTCGTGGCGGCGCTCCGGCGCCAGGCCACCGATACCGCCGATCTGGATCGCGATCGAGCTGAAGTTGGCGAAGCCGCACAGCGCGTAAGTGGCAATCAGGCGGCCTTCGGCGGACAGGCTCACGCCCGGGATCTGGCCGTTCACGATCTGCGACAGTTCGGTGTAGGCGACGAACTCGTTGATCACGACCTTCTGGCCGATCAGCGAGCCGACGGTGGTGGCGTCGGCCCACGGCGTGCCGATCACCCAGGCGATCGGGGCCAGCAGATAGCCGAAGATGGTCGACAGGTTGGTCGGCTTGCCGATGGCAGCGGCCAGGCCGGTCACTTCGCCCACCCAGGTCAGCGGCGCGTTCAGCAGCGCGATAAGGGCGATGAAGGCCAGCAGCATCGCGCCGATGTTCAGTGCCAGCTTCAGGCCGTCACCGGCGCCGGCAGCGGCGGCATCGATGATGTTGCTGGAGGTCTTTTCGACTTCCATCTTCACCGTGCCGCGGGTCAGCGGGGTACCGGTTTCCGGAATCAGCAGCTTGGCCACGACCAGGGTGGCCGGGGCCGCCATGATGCTGGCCGCCAGCAGGTGCTTGGCGTAGAAAGCCTGCTGCGCCGGATCGCCGCCGCCCAGCATGCCCACGTAGGCCGCCAGCACGCCGCCGGCGATATGCGCCATGCCGCCGATCATCATGGTCAGCAGTTCGGACTGGGTCATCCTGGCGATGTACGGGCGAACGGTCAGCGGCGCCTCGGTCTGGCCGATGAAGACGCTGGCGCAGACGCTGGTGGTTTCCGCGCCGGACACGCGCATCACCTTGGTGATCGACCAGGCCATCACGCGCACGATCGCCTGCATGACGTTGAGGTGGTACATCACCCCCATCAGCGCCGAGAAGAAGATGATGGTCGGCAGCACCTGGAAGGCGAAGATGAAGCCGTAGTTCTTGGTGTCCATCAACGAGCCGAAGATGAAGCCCGAGCCCTCGTTGACGAAGCTGAGGATCTTGACGAAGCCCTTGCCCAGCGCATCGAACACGTCGCGCCCGCCCGGCACCAGGATCACCAGCGCCGCAAAGGCGATCTGCAGGGTGATACCGGTGGCAACCAGCTTCCAGTCAACTGCACGCTTGTTGTTGGAAAACAACCAGGTGATGCCGATCAGCACCGCCAACCCGAACAGGCCGAAGCCGATCCTGCCCAAACCTTCGACCATGTGAGTGACTCCCCTGGGGCGTCGCGAAAAACGGGAAGCCTAGTGCAGGGCAGGGGCCGGGGCAAGAAAAAGCAGCGTGCGCGCACCCAACGGTACCGATCGGGCCAGCAACGGCAAGGGCTTGCGGCCGGCGGCGGCAGGTAGAATGGAGTTCGATCCCGGCCCGGATGCGGGCCCGCAGCAGGAGATTCGCATGCAATACCGTCGCTTGGGCTCCACCGGCCTGCCGATTTCCGCCCTGTCCTTCGGCGCCTGGGTGACCTTCGGTGACCAGATCCCGCGCGACGAGGCCCGCAACCTGGTGGCGGCCGCCTGGGATCATGGCGTCAACTTCTTCGACAATGCCGAGGGCTATGCCAACGGCCGCGCCGAACAGGTGATGGGCGATGTGATCGCCGACCTGCGCCTGCCGCGCGACGGTTTCTGCGTCTCCAGCAAGGTGTTCTTCGGCAGCGCCAAGGACCCGCGGCCGACCCAGCGCGGCCTGTCGCGCAAGCATGTGACCGATGCCTGCCACGCCGCGCTCAAGCGCCTGCGGGTGGATTACCTGGACCTCTATTACTGCCACCGCCCGGATCCGGACGCACCGGTCGCCGAGACCGTGCATGCCATGGACACCCTGGTGCGGCAGGGCAAGATCCTCTACTGGGGGACCTCGGAGTGGTCGGCCGTGCAGATCCAGCAGGCGCTGGACATCGCGCAGGCGCGCAACCTGCAGGGCCCGTCGATGGAGCAGCCGCAGTACAACCTGCTGCACCGCGAGCGCGTGGAGGTCGAGTACGCGCCGCTGTATGCCGGCGCCGGACTGGGCACCACCATCTTCTCGCCGCTGGCCTCGGGCCTGCTCACCGGCAAGTACGACCAGGGCATTCCGGCCGATGCGCGGCTGGGCCGGGAAGGCATGCAGTGGTTGCAGGACCTGGTGCTGGGTGCCGACGCCGAAGCCCGCCTGGCCCAGGTGCGCCGCTTCAGCGAGGTGGCGCGTGCGCTGGGGCAGGCGCCGGCCACGCTGGCCATCGCCTGGTGCCTGCGCAACCCGAATGTCTCCAGCGTGATCCTCGGCGCCAGCCGGGTCAGCCAGCTGCTGCAGAACCTGCAGGCACTGGAGGTGCTGGAGCAGGTCGACGCCGCCGGCTGGGCGCAGGTCGAAGCCGTCTTCGCCTGAACCCCGGGGCCGACCGGGCCTCGGGGGCCTCGGTCGGGCCGGCTTGGCCGAGGGAACAGGAACGGGAACAGGAACGGGAACAGGAACGGGAACGGTAGAGTCGACTGTTAGTCGACTGCTTCGAATAACCGACTGCTTCGAGCAACAGCAGTCGACCAACAGTCGACTCTACACACCTGCTTCGCCATTTAATTGATGCGATCTATCGAATTACGGAATTCGATCATTAATCTCACCAATGAAATTGAGAATGGTTGTTGATTGTCAACTGAGAATCATTATCATTTAACTCGTCCCTCGCACGAGTCCAGATGCTCATGAATGCTCAACCTGTACTGCTGCGCCCCGAAACGCTGACCCTCCGCGATCGTCCGGTCCGTGTCGTTCCGCCGGAAGAGGTCATCGACAGCGAAGCCCTGCTCAAGGGCCGTCGTGAAATCCTGATCCAGCACGGCGACCGTTTCTATCGCCTGCGGCACACCAGCAACGACAAGCTGATCCTGACCAAGTAATCGCGGCTTGGTCGCCCGCCTCCCTCCCTCCTGCCGGCAGCGCCGACAGGGTGGGCGACCCGTCCGCTCCCGCTCTCTCCCCCTCGGTCTACCGCGTGCACCTTCCGGGTGCGCCGGTAACCGGGGGTTCCCCTGCCTGACCGAACGAACCCGATGACCCGCCATACCGCCCTTTGCCTTGCTGTCTGGATGGCGCTGCCGCTGTCCGCCCACGCTGCTGCCACTGCTGCCCCCGATGCGCGCGAATTCGATCGGGTGCAGGTCACCGCCACCCGCACCGAGCGGGCGCTGAGCGACGTGGCGGCCACCGTGGATGTCATCGACCGTGAGCAGATGGACCGGCACCTGGTGCAGGACATCAAGGATCTGGTGCGCTACGAGCCGGGCCTGTCGGTCACCCGCAGCGCGACCCGCTTCGGCCTGGATGGTTTCCGCATCCGTGGCCTGGACGGCAACCGCGTGCGCATCCAGACCGACGGCATCGTCATGCCGACCCGGTTCGACATCGGTTCGTTCGCCAGTTCCAACCGCAACTTCACCGACCTCGATACGCTCAAGCGCGTCGAGATCGTGCGTGGACCGGCCAGCCCGCTGTACGGCTCCGATGCACTCGGTGGCGTGGTCGCGTTCGTGACCAAAGACCCGGCCGACTATCTCAAGGACGGCAAGAACAGCTACTTCGGCCTGAAGTTCGGCTACGACGGTGAGTGGAAGGGCCTGCTCGGCGGTGCCACGGCCGCCTTCGGTGGCGACCACTGGAGCGGCCTGGTCAACGTCAACCACCACCAGGGCCAGGAAACGGACAACAAGGGCACGGTTCGCAGCGACAACGACACCCGCACCGCGTCCAATCCGCAGGATCGCGACGGCCGCAGCCTGCTCAGCAAACTGGTCTATGCACCCAGCGAGGACCAGCGCTTCCGCCTGACCGTGGAAGGCAACGAAGACACCACCGATACCAATGTGCTGTCGGCGATCGCCAGCGTTGCACCGCGCCCCGGCGCGATGGCTGCGGCCACTGGCATGAAGTCCCACGACACCCAGAAGCGCAACCGCGTCTCCTTCGCCCACGAAATGGATGCGCTGGACCAGCCGTTCGCCGACAGCCTGCACTGGCAGGTGTACGCGCAGAACAGCGAAACCCGGCAGCAGACCGACGAAACGCGCACCGACGGCACCCGCCGCCACCGCGTGTTCTCCTTCGACCAGCATGCCTATGGCCTGCAGGCGCAGTTCAACAAGGCGTTCACCACCGGCAGCGTCGAGCACGCATTGACCTACGGTTTCGAAGGCACCCGTACCGAGATCCGCCAGAAGCGCGACGGCTATCAGGTCAGCAAGGCGGGCGTGGTCAGCAACACGGTGCTGCCGGACACCTTCCCGGTGCGTGACTTCCCGATCAGCAAGACTACCGAGCTGGGCCTGTATGCACAGGATGAGATGCGCTTTGCCGATGGCAGGCTGTCGCTGGTGCCGGGCGTGCGCGTGGACCGCTACGAGCTGAAGCCGGAAGTGGACAGCGTCTTCGCCGAAGACAACCCGACCACGGCCGTGGCGCAGCTAAAGAAGACCAGCGTGTCGCCGAAGCTGGGCATGGTCTGGCGCTTTACCGACGAATGGTCGCTGTTCGCCGGTTATGCGCGTGGCTTCCGTTCGCCGCCGTACAACGACGTCAACATCGGCCTAACCAATGTCGCCTTCCGCTATACCGCCATCGCCAATCCGGACCTGAAGCCCGAAACCAGCGACGGTTACGAACTGGGCCTGCGCTTCATCGCGCCGGCGGCGTACGTCAGCGTCAGCGGCTACTACAACGACTACAAGGATTTCATCGAGTCCAACGTCGATACCGGTCGCAACGCACAGGGTTTGACCGTGTTCCAGTCGCAGAACATCGCCGACGCGCGCATCTATGGCGCGGAAATGAAGGCCGGCATCGAGTTTGGCGAACTCAGCCCGGCGCTGAAGGGCTGGGCGCTGCGCAGTGCGTTGGCATGGTCGCGTGGTGACAACCGGACCGATGACGAACCGCTGGCCTCGGTCGATCCGCTGCGTGGCACGCTGGGCCTGATGTACGACACCGATACCTGGGGCGTCGAACTGGCCGGTACCTTCGTGCAGCGCAAGAAGCGCCTGCCGCCGCCTGCGGCGCAGACCAATCCGAACGCACCGGCACCGTTCGTCTACCAGCCGGCCGGCTACGGCGTGCTGGACCTGATGGCGCACTGGAACTTCGCGCCGGGTGCCACCTTCAATGTCGGCGTGTTCAACCTGGCCGACAAGCGCTACATCGAATGGTCGTCGATCACCCCGAGCCTGATCACCGATCGCGCACTGAGCGATCGTTTCAGCAGCCCGGGCCGCACCTTCTCCGCCAGCCTTGCCGTTTCCTGGTGATCTCATGAGCCGAGCCTTGTCCGCACGCAGGAATGACTCCATCGCCGCGCCGAACAGCGCGGCCTGGCCGACCCCGGCACAGCTGGCCACGCTCGGCACCGTGTTGTGCCTGTACCACGCCGACGGCAACGAGCTGGGCGGCTGGCGCCAGGCCGTACGCGTACACGCCTGCCAGGGCGTGGACAGCGAGGGCCTGCGCGAAAGCCTGTGCTTCCTTGATGGCCGCGGCCGCTGCGTGTGGCGCCTGTACCTGCTGCCCGACAGTGATTTCCTGGCCTGGGACCGTCTGGTCGCGCCGCTGCCGCCGGGACCGGAACACGACAGCGAGGCGAGCGTTGGCGAACGCCTGTGGCGGCGCCTGGCCGGCCATCTTGGCGGCCAGCGCTGGCGCCTGTGCGCGCTGCGCCTGCATGCCGCCGACGACGGACGCACGCTGGCCGCCAGTCTGTCGACCCTGTCCTCGCTGGGCGCGGCCACCGCGCGCCGCATCGCACGCCTGGAAGGTGCTGAAGGCGAGCTGGTGATCGACGACTGCTGCTGTGCCGACGCCGCCCGGCGTCCGGCGCCCCAGATTCCCGGCGACCTGCCGCTGATCCGCCTGTGACCCTCTCCTGATGGAACGCCCGTTGGCCACGGATGGCCCCTCAATGAATCTGCAACCCCGAAGGAAGACCCCGATGAAGCTCCAGACAGCCAGCGCCATGCTGCTGCTCGCCGCCAGCGGCGTGGCCAGCGCGCAGCCCTCCGATATCGCCCGCGACCACGACAGCATCCTCGCCATGCAGGGTGAGTACACCGTGGACTTCGCCTTCGACGAGACCGTGCTGCTGAAGCCGGGCTACGAGCGTGCACCGGCGATGCGCAGCGGCGGCAGCGAAGTGGTCATCGTGGTTGAGGACACCCCGAAGCGCATCGTGCTGCAGCACCTGCTGCTGGATGAAAAGAGCGGCCACATCACCAAGCACTGGCGCCAGGACTGGGTGTACGAAGCACCGAATCGTTTCGAGTTCAGCGCCGACCAGACCTGGAAGGTGCGCAATATTCCGTCGGCGGTGAACCAGGGCGCCTGGACCCAGTGCGTGTACGAAGTGAGCGACGCACCGCGCTACTGCGGCACCGGCACCTGGACCTACACCAACAACGTGCCGAGCTGGACCAGCGACCTGAGCTGGCGCCCGCTGCCGCGCCGTGAGTACACCAAGCGCAGCGACTACAACGCGCTGGCCGTGATCAACCGCCACACGTTGACCCCGAACGGCTGGACCCACGAACAGTTCAACACCAAGGTGCAGCGCAACGCCGACGGCAGCCAGGTGGAGATCGCCCGCGAGTTCGGCTTCAACGACTACGTGAAGACCACCGAGGTCGACTTCACCCCGGCGCGTGACTACTGGAAGGCCACTGCCGGCTACTGGGCCAAGGTGCGCCAGCGTTGGGACGGCTTCCTCGGCCAGGCCCCGGGCGTGCACCTGAAGACCAGGATCGATGGCATGGCGATGATCATTCCGCTGTTCACCCAGGCCGAAGCGATTCAGTCCGGCAAAAAGGTGAAGGACAAGCAGATCGACGAGGTGTTCGCCAAGTACGTGGAAAAGGCGCCGAACTGAGGCCGCGTGTGGAGTCGAGCTGTGCTCGACTCCACAACCGCATCCACTCATGGCGTGGCTTTGGCGGTCCGTCCATGTGCTCTTGGTAGGTGCCGAGCTTGCTCGGCACGCTTTCGGTGGTGACGCGATTCGGTGTCTGCGCGCGTCGCCGGACGGATTGGTGCCTTGTGCGTATAAACATGACGCATTTCGCTGTATTTTGTCCGAGTCCGCTTTCCGGCTTCTGCGCATGGGGTAGGGTGGCCGCCCACGCAGTCATTGAACGTCGCCGCAGATGAAGCTTTCCGCCTTGTGCAGTCAGATGTTGTCCGGCGAAGCCTGCGATGATATCGACAGCTTCTTTCTCGAAATCGATGACTTCGAGGAAGCCGCACTTGTTTCGCGAACCCAGCGGATAGACGGGCTGCTCGCGCGTCTTGGGCCTCGATGGACATCGGCTTATCTGTTCAGTCTCTGCATGCATGTTCTGGCGACCGTTCGTATTGCCGGCAGCGCACGCGATCCAGCCGGAGCGAAGATGTTTCTGGCATTGAGCTTCACCGATTTCGAGCTGTATGCGGAAGAGGGCGTGCTGCTCCCCAACGTTTTCTACTATCCAGGTTCGGAGGGGGTCGCATTTGGAGCCCGGCGCTGGCACGAAAGTGGCAGCAACACCTCGACGGAAATCGACGCCGTGCGCTCCGTTGTCGAAGATGCTGGCCTGCTCGCGGGTTTTCGCTTCTGCGAAAGCCGCACTGATGGCCCTCCCGGTTACGAAGTTGTTCGTGTCTTTGCGATTCCAATGCATGGAAACGAGGCTTGCTGATGGTCGTGCCAGAACGCCAGATGTTCGATACCTATTTGTCCGACCCGCAGGTCTACGATCGTCTTGAACAGCATATCCACGACCACTTCATGACGGGAATCAACGCGGCAAGCCTGCGCATTGAAGACTTCCGCAGCCCGCACTACAACACGTTCTTCGTCGATGGCACTAAGGATCGCGGTGCCAACCCGATCTTCTCCGCCAAGCACCTGCCCAGCGGCAACATCATCCGGGTCGTCATTTTCGGCAGCCCGCCTGAATACAGCGAAGTCCGTAAGCGGGTAGGGGATAATGAGGAGAAGGACGAGCTCTGCCTGTTCATAACGCTTCTGGGCGTGCAGCGCGCGATGAGCGCGACCGTGGCCTGGGCGCAGCAACAGGCGTCCATCATCCCGGCCACTCGTTAGTAGACCCACGCCATGTGTGGATGCGCTCAGGTGGGGCGCGCAGCGTACAGCCGGCCCCACCCGCAGCGTGTCACGGTCGCCTCAGGCCTCGCGCAGCGCCAACGCCGGCGGCGTATGCAGGATCGCCCGCGTACCCCACCAGCCCGCCAGCAGGCTCAACCCGATGCCGACCACGCCGCCGATCAGCAGGCCCGGCCACGGCGGCAGCAACGGCAGCTCGAACACCTTCTGCGACACCGCCACACCGATCGCTGCGGCCGCGCCCACCGCCAGCATCGCCGCCAGCGTGCCCAGTGCGCCGAACTCAACGAGCACCGCGCCACGCAGCTGGCGCCGGGTCGCGCCCAGCGTGCGCAGCACCGCGCTGTCGTAGCGGCGCTCGCCCGCCGTGGCCTGCAGCGCCGCCAGCAGCACCAGCACGCCGGCCAGCAGGCTGAACACCATCACCAGTTGCACCGCCTGCGCCACGCGCTCCATCACGTCGCGCACCTGCGAGATCACCGCGTCCACGTCCAGCAGCGACAGGTTCGGCTGCGCGCGCACCAGCTCGCCCAACCCGGCCGCGTTGCCGGACGGCAGATGGAAGGCCGACAGCAGGTTGTGCGGCGTATCGCCCACCGCATTGGGGTTCAACAGCACGAAGAAGTTCGGCCGGAAGGTGTTCCAGTCGGCCTTGCGCACACTGGTGACGGTGAACTCGCGCTCCTGCTCGCCTACTGAAATGGTGATGCGGTCGCCCGGATACACGCCGTAGCGCTTGGCCCAGCCGATTTCAACCGACGCCTCCGCCGCCGTGCTGTCGGGCGTCCAGAAGGTGCCGTTCATCAGCGTGTTGGCCGGCGGGAAGCTGCTGCGCCAGCTGAAGTTCAACGGCCGGTTCTCGTCGTCGTCATCGCGCTGGGCTTCGCCTGACGCCGGCTGCCCGCTCTGGTCCGGCGAGCGATCCACGCGCAGCGGCGGCTTGCCGTTGATCGCGATCAGGCGACCGGTCGCCATCGGTTCGATGCTGGCGTCGTTGGCCCCCAGTCCGCGCAGCGCGGCCAGCACGCTGTCACGCTGTCCGGGCTGGATGTTGATCAGGAAGTAGTTCGGCGTATCCGCGGGCAGGCGTTCGCGCCACTGCTGCAGCAGGCCGGGGCCGGTCACCGCCAGCAGCAACAGCGCGCACAGCGACAGCGACAGCCCGACCAGCTGCATCACCGCCAGCATCCGGCGCCGGGTCAGCGCCGCCAGGCCCAGCCGCCAGTGGCCGTGCAGACGGTGCTGCAGGCCGCGCAGCAGCTGCAGCAGCACGAAACCGACCACGCCGGCCGCCACCGCCAACGCGGCCAGGCCGCCCAGCACCCATAGCGCCAGCTTGAGATCACCGGTCACCTGCACCGCCAGCAGCAGGCTGGCCGCCAGCGCTGCTACGTAGGCCAGCAGCGAGGCCGGGGGCAGGGCGGCGAAGGAGCGGTTGAGCACGCGCATCGGCGGCACCCCGCGCAGGCGCAGCAGCGGCGGCAGGCCGAAACCGAACAGCAGCAACAGGCCGATGCCGGCGCCGGTCAGCGCCGGCATTGCCTCGGGTAGCGGCAACCGCTGCGGCACCAGGCTGCCCAGTACCTGCACCAGGCCTTCCTGCGCAGCCATGCCCAGGCCGATGCCGAGCGCGCAGGCCGGCACCGCCAGCATCAGCAGCTGCAGCGCCAGGCCCAGCAGGATGTCGCGCTGGCGCGCGCCCAGGCAGCGCAGGATCGCCACCTGGTCGATGCGGCGCAGCGCGAAGCGGTTGGCCGCCAGCGCGGTGGCCACACCGGCCAGCAGCACCGCCAGCAGCGCGCTCAGGCCGAGGAAGCGCCCGGCCAGATCGAACGCCTGGCGCACGCCGCGCTGGGTGTCGTCCACGCTCAGCAGGCGCAGGCCCTTGACCTGCGGCAGCAGCCACTGGCGCAGGGCGGCAACCTGATCGGCCGGTCCGGCAAACATCAGCCGGTAGTTGATGCGGCTGCCGGGGCCAAGCAGGCCTGTGCCTTCCACATCGGCGCGGTTGACCAGCAGGGTGGGGGAGAGCGTCAGCAGGTCGCCACCGGTATCCGGTTCGGCCTCGATGATGCCGGCGATGCGCAGCGTGCCGGCGCCGAATTCGAGGTCATCGCCGGCTTTCAGCCCCAGTCCCTGCAACAGGCGCGGGTCGGCATAGGCCTGGCCCTTGGGCGGCATGCCGGCATCGGCGATCAGGGCGCCGCCGGGTGTGGCCCGCACCCGCAGCGTGCCACGCAGCGGATAGCCCGCCTGCACCACCTTGATGCTGGCCATCTGGCTGGCATCACCGTTGAACAGCACGCTGCCGAAGCTGGCGATGCGGGTATGCGCCAGGCCACGCCGTTGCGCTTCGTCGGCGAATGCCTGCGGCGGATCATCGCGCCCGGCGATGCCGAGGTCGCCGCCGAGCATTTCCGCCGCGCTGCCGGTCAGCGCCAGGTTGACCCGGTTCACCAGCGTGCCCACGGCGGTCATCACCGCTACGCCCAGCACCAGTGCGGCGAACACGGTCAGCAGGTCACCGGCCAGGGCCTCGCGACGCAGCGCGCGCCACGCGTGCCGCAGCAGGTTCATGCCTGCGCCCCACGCTCGACCGGCAGCAGGCGGCCATTGTCGATGCGGTGGATGTACTGGCAGCGCTGGGCCAGGCGCAGGTCGTGGGTGACCAGCACCAGGGTGGTGCCGCTGCCGGCGTTGAGTTCGAACAGCAGGTCGCTGATGTGCTGGCCGGTGGCCTGGTCCAGCGAGCCGGTCGGTTCGTCGGCGAACAGGATGCGCGGGCGGGTGACGAACGCACGCGCCAATGCCACGCGCTGCTGCTCGCCGCCCGACAACTGGCGCGGATAGTGGCGGGCGCGATGGGCCAGCCCGACCTGGGCCAGCACTTCATCGACCCGCGCACGGTCTTCGCGCCCGGCCAGTTCCAGTGGCAACGCGACGTTTTCGGCGGCGGTCAGCGCCGGTAGCAGGTGGAAGCTCTGGAACACGAAGCCAACCTCGCGCGCGCGCAGCTGGGCCCGCGCTTCTTCATCGAGGTCGCCCAGGTCCTGGCCCGACAGCGCAATGCGGCCGCGGCTGGGCAGGTCCAGCCCGGCCAGCAGCCCGAGCAGGGTGGTCTTGCCCGAACCGGAGGCGCCGACGATGGCCGCGCTGGTGCCTTCATGGACGGTCAGGGTGATGTTGTCCAGTATGTGGACTTCACCCTCCGGGCCCTGCACGGATTTGCCGACCTGGTCGACGGCGATGGCGACGGGCGCGCTGCGGGGGGACAGGCTGTCGATGAGGAGACTCCAATGCGCAAGACGGGATGGAGCCGGCGAGCCGGCGCGATGGTGGTGCTGCTGCTAGGGTTCCTGCTGTTGCCGGGGCTGGCCTGTGCCAAAGGTCCGGCCCGCACCGTGCTGGTGCTCGGCGACAGCCTCAGTGCCGCCCACAATATCCCTGCCGACGCCGGCTGGGTCAGCTTGCTGCAACAGCGGGTCAGGCAGCAGTCGAAAACCCCGGCGCGCATCGTCAACGCCAGCATGAGCGGCGAGACCACCGCCGGCGCGCTGACCCGCCTGCCGGGCCTGCTGGCGAAGGAAAAGCCGACGGTGGTGGTGATCGCGCTGGGCGGCAATGACGCATTGCGTGGGCTGACCCCGGCGCAGGTGCAGGGCAACCTGGAAAAGATGGTGCAGGCCAGCCAGAAGGCCGGCGCGAAGGTATTGCTGCTGGGCATCGACGTACCGCCCAACTACGGGCCGGCCTATCGCCAGCGCCTGGCTGCGGCCTACAAGGCGCTGGCCACGCAGTACGAGGTGCCGCTGCTGCCCTTCCTGCTGGAGGGCGTGGCCCTGCAGCCGGGCATGATGCAGGCCGACGGCCTGCACCCCACGGCGCAGGCGCAACCGAGGGTGCTGGACAACGTCTGGCCGCTCCTGCGGCCCCTGCTCTGAACGATTTACAACCCTCTTGACGGAACTTCACATCGCGTCCACCGTCGATCCGGCATGTTTCACAAAGCTGAAGTTAGAGGGAATCACATGCGTCAGACGAAGGAGACCTCCGGCTTGGTGCTGGTGGTCGAAGACAACCGCAACATCTCCGAGATGATCGGCGAATACCTGGAAGGTCGCGGCTTCGAAGTCGACTATGCACAGGACGGCCTGGATGGCTACCGCCTTGCGGCGGAGAACAGCTATGACGTCGTGGTGCTCGACTTGATGCTGCCGCGCCTGGATGGCATCGAAGTGTGCCGTCGCCTGCGCAACGATGCGCGCAAGTCCACCCCGGTGCTGATGCTCACGGCACGCGACACGCTGGACGACAAGCTCACCGGCCTCGGGTTCGGCGCCGATGACTACCTGACCAAGCCGTTCGCGATCCAGGAGCTGGAAGCCCGCCTGCGCGCGCTGATCCGCCGCGAACGTCGCCAGGTGGGTTCGGAGGTGCTGAAGGTCGCCGACCTGGTGCTCGATCCGGTCAGCATGCGGGCCACCCGTGCCGGTACCGAGCTGCAGCTGTCGCCGATCGGCCTGCGCCTGCTGACCATCCTGATGCGCGAATCGCCGCGCGTGGTCACCCGCCAGGAGATCGAACGCGAGATCTGGGGCAATGGCCTGCCGGACTCGGACACGCTGCGCAGCCATCTGTACAACCTGCGCAAGATCATCGACAAGCCGTTCGACCGTCCGCTGCTGCACACCGTGCAGAGCGCCGGCTACCGCATTGCCGATATCGCACAGCCGATGGCCTGATCGGGGCCGGGCCGGTGCAGCATCAGGCCCGGCCGGGCAACGACCCCGCATCGGGCACGGATGACCGGCCGGCGCTGCCGCCGGTCAGCGTCCGTGCACGACTACGGCGCAGCGCGCTGCCTATAATCGCAGCGCTCTGACCGGGACCCCGCAATGCCGCACGGCCTGCCGCGCAAGATCCGTATCGCCTTCATCCTGCAGGCAGTCCTGGCCAGCCTGGGCATCCTGCTCGGTGCCTGGCTGGTGTCGCTGGTCATCAAGCACAGCCTGGTCGGCGCCGCCCTGCGCGAGGAAGCGGCCTATTACTGGACGCTGCACGAGGCGTCGCCGGTGCAGCCGCCGCCCAACACCCAGAACATCCGCGGCTACCTGCTGGAAAGCGGGCAGTCGGCGCTGTCATTGCCGGCCAACCTGCGCAACCTGGAGCCCGGCTTCCACGAACTGCCTCAGGATGACCAGCTGGTGCTGGTCGATGTGCGCCCCGCCGGTCGCCTGTACCTGGTGTTCCTGCGTTCGCGTGCGGAGATGCTGGCGTTCTGGTTCGGCATCGTGCCGGTGCTGCTGACCCTGTTGGCGGTGTATGGCGCCAGCTGGGTGACCTATCGGGCTTCCAAGCGCCTGGTGTCGCCGGTGAACTGGCTGGCACGGCGCGTCTCGCGCTGGGACCCGGGCCACCCCGAAGCGGCCGATCTGGAGCCGAACAAGCTGCCGGCGGACATGCAGGGCGAGACCCGCCAGCTGGCGGCCGCACTGCATTCGCTGGCCAACCGGGTCAGCGCGCATGTGGCGCGCGAGCGCAATTTCACCCGCGACGCCAGCCATGAACTGCGCACACCGCTGACCGTCATCCGCGTCGCCAGCGACATGGCCCTTGGCGATGAAACCCTGCAGCCGCGCCTGCGCCGCAGCCTGCAGCGCATCCAGCGGGCTGGCCGCGACATGGAGGCGGTGATCGATGCGTTCCTGATCCTGGCCCGCGAGGCCGATGTCGAACCGCAGATCGAGCTGTTCGACGTCAACGACATCGTCCGCTACGAGGTGGACAATGCCAACGAACTGCTGGGGTCTCGCCCGGTGTCGGTGCACCTGCACAGCGACGGCCCGGTGCAGTTGCATGCGCCGCCGCGGGTGCTGCAGGTGGTGATCAGCAACCTGGTGCGCAATGCCTGCAGCTACACCGACGAGGGGCGCATCGACGTGCATGTGCACAACGACCGGGTGGTAGTGCGCGATACCGGTATCGGCATGTCTGCCGACGCCCTGTCGCGGGCCTTCGAACCGTTCTACCGCGCCGAGCCGAGCCGCCCGCAGGGCACCGGCCTGGGCCTGTCGATCGTGCGCCGGCTGTGCGACCGCTTCGGCTGGAAGGTCAGGCTGGCCAGCGAGCCAGGGCAGGGCACGGAGGCCACGGTCATCTTCCGCTGATCCTCCGACCCCATTGCCCGTGATTCAGTAGATCCACGCCATGCGTGGATGGGGTTGCGGTAGCGCCGGGCCATGCCCGGCGTCCGCAGTCCCTCAGTTGCAGTTGACCTTCGGCGCCAGCGCCTTGGTCCAGATCGCATAGCCGGCCGGGGTCATGTGCAGCATGTCCTCGCGGAACAGCGTTGCATCCGGCTGGCCATCGGTGCCCAGCATCGGCGTGTAGATGTCGGTGAAGCCGGTGTTGGGCAGCGTGGCCAGGGCGGCCTTGATCAGCGTATTGGCCTCGTTGATCGCCGGCAGCAGATGCGCACGCGACGGGCTCGGCTTGATCGACAGGTACTCGACCCGGGTCTTCGGCAGGTCGCGATGCACGCGCTGCACGAAGGCAACCACATCGTCGCGCACCTGCACGGCGCTGCGGCCGCTGTTGAGGTCGTTGTCGCCCGCGTAGAAGAACACCTTGCACGGTGCATACGGCACCACGATGCGATCGGCATACCAGGTGCTGTCACGCACTTCCGAACCCCCGAAGCCGCGGTTGAACACCGGCTGGCCGGGGAAGTCGGTGGCCAGGCTCTCCCACATGCGGATCGAGGAGCTGCCGATGAACTCGATACCGCCACGCGGCGGCGGGCTGGCCTGGTCGGCGCTGGCGAAGTGGGCCATGTCGCTGGCCCAGGCCACGTTGGAGACCTGTTCGGGTACCCGCGGTGACTTGGCCGGGCCCAGGGCCTGGGCAAGGGGGGCGGCGGTCAGCAGGCCCAGCATCAGCAGGCAGGTACGGCGATGGGACATCAGGCGCTCCGGCAGGGTAGGGACGACCATGATAGAAGCTGGGGCAGGTCGAAGCTTGCCCCTGGCAGTCCGTTCACCGGGCCGGTGCCGGGCGGCGGCGGGCGGCCTTGTGGCAAAATGGCGGCCATCTGCCTATTCCTGTGCGCCCATGATCCCCTGCCGTGCGTCTGAGCGGTCGCTGCGCCGCGTCCCTGTTGCTGGATGTTCGCCCCGTGGCTGATCAGTTCGGCCATCTGCCGCGCGGCCCGCGCCGCATCTTCCAGGCCGCCCGCTGGTCCTGGCAGGGCCTGCGCGCTGCCTGGCTGCACGAGTCGTCGTTCCGGCTCGAGGTCTACCTGCTGATCCTGCTGACGCCGCTCGCGATCTGGCTGGGCCAGACGCCGGTCGAACGCGCGCTGCTGATCGGCTCGATGCTGCTGGTGCTTGCGATGGAGCTGGCCAACTCGGCCATCGAAGCGGTGATCGAACGTTACGGCAGCGAGATCCATGAACTGGCCGGCCGCGCCAAGGACATGGGCTCGGCGGCGGTCTTCGTGCTGATGATGAACGTGCTGCTGTGCTGGGCGCTGGTCGTGGTTCCGCACGCGCTGGCCGGCAACTACGGCTGAAACCCCATTCCCCCACTGCCTTGAAGAGTTTCCATGTCCTTTGAGTTCCTCGCCGACCCCAATGCCTGGGTAACCCTGTTCACGCTCAGCGCGCTGGAAATCGTGCTCGGCATCGACAACCTGGTGTTCATTTCCATCGCGGTCAGCAAGCTGCCGGAAGAGCGTCGCCCGTTCGCCCGCAAGCTCGGCATCGCGGTGGCCTGCATCACCCGCATCGCGCTGCTGGTGTCGCTGGCCTACCTGGCGCACATGGCGGCCAACCTGTTCACCGTGGCCGGCATGGGCATCTCCATCCGCGACCTGGTGCTGATCGTTGGTGGCCTGTTCCTGATCATCAAGGGCTGCATGGAGATCAAGGAGCTGATCAGCGGCGGCGAGGATGAAGATCCCAGCACCACCAAGGCCTCGGCCGTGTTCGGCTACGTGATCGCGCAGATCGCGGTGATCGACATCGTGTTCTCGCTGGACTCGGTGATCACCGCCGTCGGCATCGCCGACCACATCCCGGTGATGGTCGCCGCGATCTTGCTGTCGGTGATGGTGATGCTGCTGGCCGCCAACCCGCTGGGCCGCTTCATCGATGCCAACCCGACCGTGAAGATGCTGGCCCTGGCCTTCATCCTGATGATCGGTGCGGTGCTGATCCTGGACGGCCTGGACGTGCACGTGCCCAAGCCCTACATCTACGCCGCGATGGGCTTCTCGGTGCTGGTGGAGTGGCTGAATCTGCTGATGCGCCGCCGCGCCCGCGAGCACAACGTGCCGGGTGCCGGCAACTGGTAAGCGCGCCACAGGCGTGTGAGTCCCTCAGAACCCCCGGCATGCCGGGGGTTCTGCGTTGTGGGGGAGGTTGGCTCTGCAACGGCACTGCGGTTTTTGCACTTTTGGCTGCGTTCCGGCCTCCACTTGTGAATCAGGATCAACAGTGTTTTCCCGGGGCGAGGCTTAATCCGGCGCAGCAAAGCGCGCAGGCTACGCACTCCCGATTCCCGCCCCCCAGGACTCCCCCATGAATTCCAGAGCCGCCTTGCTGGCGCTTGCCGTTGGCGCCTTCGCCATCGGAACCACCGAGTTTGCCCCGATGGGCCTGTTGCCGGTCATCGCCGACGGCGTCGGCGTTGGCATCCCCACTGCGGGCATGCTGATCACCGCCTATGCCGTGGGCGTGATGCTGGGCGCGCCGGTGATGACCCTGCTGATGGGGCGTTTCGGCAAGCGCACCGCGCTGATGCTGCTGATGTCGATCTTCGTCGCCGGCAATCTGTTGTCTGCGCTGGCGCCGAACTACGGGATGCTGCTGCTGTCGCGCCTGGTCACCAGCCTCAACCACGGTGCCTTCTTCGGCATCGGTGCGGTGGTCGCTGCGAGCCTGGTGCCGAAGGAAAAGCAGGCTGCGGCCGTGGCCACCATGTTCATGGGCCTGACCATCGCCAACATCGGTGGCGTGCCGCTGGCGACCTGGGTCGGCCAGCAGCTGGGCTGGCGCCTGTCCTTCGCCGGTACTGCGGCGCTGGGCCTGGTCGCGATCACTGCGTTGGGCTTCGCGCTGCCCGCGTCCGCACCGGGACCGCGCCCGGACGTGCGCCGCGAACTGAAGGCGATCCTGCAGCCGCAGGTGCTGCTGGCCATGGCCACCACCGTGCTTGGTGCGGGTGCGATGTTCACGCTGTACACCTACGTCGCACCGGTACTGACCGAGTTGACCGGCGCCTCCAATGCCTTCATCGCGATGGCGCTGGCCCTGATCGGCATCGGCTTCACCTTCGGCAACGGCATCGGTGGGCGCATGGCCGACTGGTCGCTCGATGGCGCCACCCGTATCCTGCTGGCTGCCCTGGCGGTGCTGATGTTCGTGCTGCCGCTGGCTTTCATGAGCCACGCCACCGCGGCGCTGGGTGTACTGCTGTTCGGCGCGGCGACCTTCGCCCTCGTGCCGCCGCTGCAGATCCGGGTGATGCAGGTGGCCAGCGAGGCGCCGGGCCTGGCGTCGTCGATCAACGTGGGTGCATTCAACCTGGGCAATGCGGTAGGTGCTGCGCTGGGTGGTGCGGTGATCAGCTTGGGACTGGGCTACGCCGCGATTCCGGTGGCCGGTGGCCTGCTGGCCGCGTCGGGCCTGCTGCTGGCATGGCTGGGGCGTAGCCGCACTGCGGTGGCTGAGGCCTGCTGAGTGATATGGGGTTCCGGCAGGGCTTGCAGCCCTGCACCCGCTAAAGGCGAAGGCAACCGCCGAAGCGACAGCAACCGCAACAGCCGGCGCTGGTTTTCTGAGGGTTGGGCGGGGCGGTGTGGGTTGGCAGGACATGCCGTGAACCCATCCATGGGGGCTCGATGGCGCCATCCATGGCGCCAACGGTCCTGCCAACCCGCACCGCCCCACCTCCGACAGATTGCCGCGATCGGTCGGAACGGCGTTCTGCTTTGGTAGGTGTCGACCTTGGTCGACACGAATGCCTGAAGAACCGGCTTTTGCTTTTGATTTTTCTTTTGATCTTCCCGCGGTGCGCAGGAAATTGTCCGTGGCCGGTAGGGTGGGTCGGCTGGGGGCGTGAGCCGCATGGATGCGGCGACCGAGCTTACATGGACGTACTTGCAGCGGCCCCCAGCCGACCCACCCTCCCGGCCCACCCCGAGCTGGCTGGACCACACCGCGGAGGGGGCGGCGCCCGATGGCCGGTCTTTCACCCGAACCATGGCATGCTCGGCGCCAAGCCCACCCGGAACCGCCGCCATGCGCCTGTTCACCCGTGTCCTGCCCCTGATGCTGCTGGCCTCCCTGCTGTCCGGCTGCGGCTACAACGCCATCCAGCAGAAGGATGAGGCGGTCAAGGCCAGCTGGTCCGAAGTGCTCAACCAGTACAAGCGGCGCGCCGACCTGGTGCCCAACCTGGTGCAGACGGTGAAGGGCTTTGCCAGCCAGGAAGAGCGCGTGCTGACCGAAGTCACCAACGCCCGCTCGCGTGTCGGCCAGATCAACGTCAACGCCGATGACGAAGCCTCGCTCAAGCAGTTCCAGCAGGCCCAGGGCGAACTGGGTAGCGCGCTGTCGCGGCTGCTGGTGGTCACCGAGAACTACCCGGTGCTGAAGTCGGACCAGAACTTCCGCGACCTGCAGGCCCAGCTGGAAGGCACTGAAAACCGCATCACCGTCGCCCGTGGCCGCTACATCCAGCAGGTGCAGGACTACAACACCTACATCCGCTCGTTCCCGCAGGTGATCACCGCCAAGATCTTCGGCTACAAGACCAAGCCGAACTTCACCGTGGACAACGAAGCGCAGATCTCCAACGCGCCGGCGGTCGATTTCGGCAGCGCGCCGCAGCAGCAGCCGGCACCGCAGCCGGGCCACTGACCCATGCGCCTGGCCACTGCGCTGCTGGCCCTGCTGCTATGGCTGCCGCTGGCATCGCACGCCCAGCAGCTGGCGCCGGTTCCGGCGCTGGATTCGCCGGTGGTCGACACCACCGGCACGCTGGATGCCGCGCAGAAGCAGGCGCTGGTACAGCAGGCGCTTGACCTTCAGCAGCGCAAGGGCAGCCAGCTGCAGGTGCTGGTGGTACCCACCACCCAGCCGGAAGACATCGCCCAGTACACCACGCGGGTCTTCGACCAGTGGCAGATCGGCCGCAAGGGCGTGGATGACGGGGTGCTGCTGGTGGTGGCCAAGGACGACCGGCGCGTGCGCATCGAGCCGGGCTACGGCCTGGAAGGCGCGATTCCCGATGCCATCGCCAACCGGGTCATCCAGGAGTACCTGGTGCCACGCTTCCGCAGCGGCGACTACGCCGGGGGCATCACCGATGCCACCGCCGTGCTGGTCAAGCTGATCGATGGCGAAACGCTGCCCGCACCGGTCAGCGGTCATCGCGGGCGCGAGCCCGGCGGTGGCGGCGACACCTGGTTCCTGGCGCTGTTCATCGGCGTGTTCGCCGGCAGCATCCTGCGCGGCGTGTTCGCGCGCGTGCCGCGCCCGCTGCGTGGCCTGCTCGGCGGCGCTGGCGCAGCCGTGGCGGCGTTCCTGTTCACCTCCACCCTGCTGGCCAGTGGCCTGGCCGGCGTGGTCGGCCTGATCGTGGCGATGCTCTCCGGGCATCCGGGGCGCTTCGCCGGTGGCGGAGGCTGGGGCGGTGGCAGCTGGGGCGGCGGGGGCGGTTTTGGCGGAGGCGGTGGATTCGGCGGCGGAGGCGGCTGGGGCGGCGGCGGTGGCCGTTCCGGTGGCGGTGGTGCTTCGGGAGGCTGGTGATGATCCAACGTCTGTTCCGCCATGTATGTTCGCCGTCGGTACGTCGCGCGTTCCCGCCAGCCACGCTGCAGGCGATCACCGAGGCCATCGCCGCCGGTGAGCAGCGCCACGGCGGTCAGGTGATGTTCGCTGTGGAGGCCGATCTGCCTCTGTCCGCGTTGTGGCACAAGGTCACCCCGAGGCAGGCCGCCGAGCATGCCTTCGCACGCCTGCGCACCTGGGATACCGCCCAGAACAACGGCGTGCTGATCTACCTGCTGCTGGCCGACCATGCCATCGAGATCGTCGCCGACCGCGGCCTGCATGGCCGGGTCAGCCCGGCGCAGTGGCAGCGGGTCTGCACCCATCTGCGCGAGGGCCTGCGTGGTTCCAATCCGGTGGAAGCGCTGCAGGATGCCATCGACGAGGTTTCCAGCCTGATCGAAGGGCACTTCCCGGCCTCGACGCGGTCGAACGATGACGCGTTGCCGAACTCGCCCCAGCTTCTTGGTTGAGCCGGGGCGGCACTGGCCCGAGAATAGGCGTTCAACCGCAAGGCACCTTCCATGATCTATTTCCACGACATCGACCCCATCGCCCTCTCGCTGGGGCCGATCAAGGTGCATTGGTACGGCATCATGTACCTGCTGGGCTTCACCGCTGCCTGGCTGCTGGGACGCACGCGCATCGCCGCCGGTCGCCTGCCGGGCGTCGACGCCAACGGCTTCTCCGACCTGCTGTTCTACGCCATGCTCGGCGTGGTGCTGGGCGGGCGCATCGGCTACATGCTGTTCTACGCGCTGGGCGATTTCCTGCACAACCCGCTGCTGCTGTTCAAGGTATGGGATGGCGGCATGAGCTTCCACGGCGGCCTGCTGGGCGTGCTGGGCGCCTGCTGGTGGTGGTCGCGCAAGCACCGCCTGCACTTCTTCGACACCATGGATTTCATGGCGCCGCTGGTGCCGCTGGGCCTGGGTTTTGGTCGCATCGGCAACTTCATCGGCGCCGAGCTGTGGGGCAAGTACACCGACGGTACCTGGGGCGTGGTGTTCCCGTCGGGCCTGCCGGCGCCGCTGAACCAGTTGGACCACGCCACCTTGCAGGCGCAGTTCGCCACCGGCGCGCTGAACCAGTTCGCGCGCCATCCCTCGCAGCTGTATGAAGCGCTGCTGGAAGGCCTGGTGATGTTCGTGGTGCTGTGGACGGTCTCGGCCAGGCCGCGCCACCGCTACCTGGTCGGCGGCCTGTTCGCGCTGATGTACGGCCTGTTCCGCTTCGCCGTCGAATTCGTACGCATGCCCGACAACGGCGTCTACGTGGCCTTCGACTGGCTGACCCGCGGCCAGATCCTCAGCCTGCCGCTGATCGCCTTCGGCCTGGTGCTGCTGGTGATGTCGCGCCGCGCACCCGTGCTGCAGCCGCAACCGGTGATGGCTGCGGAGGGCAAGGCATGAAGGCCTACCTGGATCTGCTTGCGCATGTGCTGGAACATGGCGCGGAGAAGGGTGATCGTACCGGCACAGGCACCCGCAGCGTGTTCGGCTGGCAGATGCGCTTCGACCTCAACAAAGGCTTCCCGCTGGTCACCACCAAGAAGCTGCACCTGCGCTCGATCATCCACGAGCTGCTGTGGTTCCTGAAGGGCGATACCAACATCGGCTACCTGAAGGACAACCAGGTACGCATCTGGGACGAGTGGGCCGACGAGAACGGCGATCTCGGCCCGGTCTACGGCAAGCAGTGGCGCAGCTGGGCCACCGCCGATGGCCGCGAGATCGACCAGATGCAGTGGCTGGTGGACGAGATCAAGCGCAACCCCGATTCGCGCCGGCTGGTGGTCAGCGCCTGGAACGTGGGCGAGCTTTCGCAGATGGCGCTGATGCCGTGCCACAACCTGTTCCAGTTCTACGTGGTGGACGGCAAGCTCAGCTGCCAGCTGTACCAGCGCAGCGGTGACATCTTCCTCGGCGTGCCGTTCAACATCGCCAGCTATGCGCTGCTGACCCACATGGTGGCGCAGGCCACCGGCCTGGGAGTGGGCGACTTCGTGCACACGCTGGGTGACGCGCACCTGTACTCGAACCACTTCGAGCAGGCCCGCGAGCAGCTGGCGCGCGAACCGCGCGCGCTGCCCAAGCTGTGGTTGAACCCGGAGGTGACCGACCTGTTCGGATTCCGGTTCGATGACATCCGCATTGACGGCTATGACCCGCACCCGGCGATCAAGGCGCCGGTGGCGGTGTGAGTGCCATGAAGCTGTCGATGATCGTGGCGCTGGACCGCAACCGTGGCATCGGCCAGGGCAATGCCATGCCCTGGCACCTGCCGGATGATTTCAAGCACTTCAAGGCGCTCACCTTGGGCAAGCCGATCCTGATGGGGCGCAAGACGGCCGAGTCGATCGGCCGCGTACTGCCGGGGCGCACCAACCTGGTGCTGACCCGCAGCGGCCAGGTGCCGTTCGCGGGCATGCGCGCGGTGGCGTCGCTGGACGAGGCCAAGGCGATTGCCGAAGGCGAGGGCGCCCGCGAGCTGTGCATCATCGGCGGCGGCGAGATCTTCCATCAGCTGCTCGACCAAGCCAGCGACCTGTACCTGACCTGGGTCGATGCCGAAGTGCCTGCCGATACCCATTTCCCCGAAGTCGACATGCGGGACTGGCGGGAAGTCAGCAGCGAGCCGCACCCGGCCGACGAACGCCACGTCTACGCGTTCCGCTTCGCGCACTACGTGCGCCGCTGATCGCGCAAATACCAACGAAAACACCGACGGGGATATCGACGGGGATATCGACGGGGTAGAGTCGACTGTTAGTCGACTGCTCTCGGCGGCCCCCCGAAAAACCCGCGCTGCGCGCGATAGTCGACTGACAGTCGACTCTGCCTGGGCTGTCGCTACGGCATCCGGTAATGCCCGATGATGGCGTGCTGGAACCGCGGGTCCTCTTCGCGCGTGCTGCGCCCAGCGGCGAAGACGCGCAACGGCTGCGATGGACCGTGGGCGGTGCTTCCACCGCCGGTGGTGGCCGGGCCCGGAGTGGGCAGCGGCACCCGTCCATGGTGCCGGGAACGATCAGGTCACGCCTGCGGCGGGGCCCCGTTGTTGCCAGGGCCTGCGGAGCCGCCCCCACCGCCGCCACGGCGACGACGGCGGCGCGGGCCACGGTTGCCCGGGTTGGGGGCCGCGGCGTTGGCCCCGCCCGGATCCCTGCCCTGCGCCGATGCAGCCGGGCGCTCGCGTGCTGGTCGCGCTGGCGTGCGTGCGTTGGGCACGGGTGCGGGGACATCGCGGCCCGGCACCTGCACCACGCGCAGTTCATCGGTATCGAGCTGGATCGCGGTCAGCTTGCCGCCCCAGACTGCGCCGGTGTCGATGGCATGCACGCCCTGGGTGATGGTCAGGCCCAGCGCCGACCAGTGGCCGCAGACGATCTTCAGGTCGCGCTCGACCCGGCCTGGCACTTCGAACCAAGGGTACAGTCCCTGTTCCTGCGTGCCCGGCGTGCCCTTGTCCTCGATGCCGATGCGCCCGCGCGGGGTGCAGTAGCGCATGCGGGTGAGCACATTGATGATCGCCCGTGAACGGTCGTAGCCGGACAGGTTCGGCGCCCAGCTCGGCTTGTCGCCGTACATGTTGCGGAACAGCTTGCGGTAGCCGGCACCGTGCAGTTGCGCCTCGACCTCGGCGGCATGCTTTTCGGCCATCTGCGTGGTCCACTTCGGTGCCAGGCCGGCGTGCACCATCATCCAGCCCAGCTCGCGATCCACGTGCACCAGCTTCTGCAGGCGCAGCCAGTCCAGCAGTTCGTCGCGGTCCTCGGCCTGCACGATGCGCAGCAGGTCCGGATTGACCTTGCGCTGTTCCTCTTCGGTGCGTGCACCGACGGCCAGCAGCGAAAGGTCATGGTTGCCCAGCACCACCACGCTGTGCCCGCGCAGCGAATGCACCAGCCGCAGCGTTTCCAGCGACTGGCCACCGCGGTTGACCAGGTCGCCGCAGAACCACAGGGTGTCCTGCGCCGGGTCGAAGCGGATCTTCTCCAGCAGGCGCTGGGTGACGTCGTAGCAGCCCTGCAGGTCGCCGATCGCCCACACACTCATCGTCCGGCCTCCGTGTCAGTGCAGGGTACGCGGGATGGCCAGCACGAAAGGTGCGACCGGCGCGGCGAATTCGGTGCCGTCGTCGGCGACCATGTCGTAGTGGCCCTGCATGGTCCCGTGATCGGTCCCCAGCATGACACCGGACGTGTAATGGAAGTCTTCACCGGGACGCAGGCGCGGCTGCTCGCCGATCACCCCGTCGCCATCGACATGCTCGACGCGGCCATTGGCATCGGTGATGCGCCAGTGGCGTGCAACCAGGCGCGCGGCAACACGGCCCTGGTTGTGGATGCGGATCGTGTAGGCGAACGCATAGCGCCCGTCTTCCGGCGCGGATTGGTCGTCGAGGAAGCGCGGTGCGACTTCGACGGAAATGGCGTAAACGTCAGCGTCTTCCATACCGGCAGTGTAATCAGGAGGCATTGGCCAAAGCGATGAATTCAGCCACATCCAGCTGTTCGGCGCGGGCATCGGGGCGCACGCCGGCGGCGACGAACTGCTCGGCCGTCACGACGTTGTTGAGCGCATTGCGCAGGGTCTTGCGGCGCTGCCCGAAGGCGGCCTTGACCACCTCGGCGAAACGGGCGTGGTCGTTGATGTTGATCGAGGCCGGGTCACGCGGCACCAGCCGTACCACGGCCGAATCGACCTTCGGCGGCGGCCGGAACGCGCCCGGCGGCACCACGAACAGCGAGGTCACCTGGCAATAGGCCTGCAGCATCACGCTGAGGCGGCCGTACACCTTGCTGCCGGGGCCGGCGGCCATGCGGTCGACCACTTCCTTCTGCAGCATGAAGTGCATGTCGCGGATCACCGCGGCATGTTCCAGTGCATGGAACAGGATCGGCGAGGAGATGTTGTAGGGCAGGTTGCCGACCAGGCGGATCGGCTGGCCGGCAGCCAGCTCGGTGAAGTCCACGCGCAGCACGTCGCGGTGGACGATGGTCAGCTCGCCCAGCGGCTCGGCGGCGGCGGTCAGCGGCGCGATCAGGTCGCGGTCGAACTCGATCACCGTCAGTTTCGGATGCACGCGCAGCAGCGGCAGGGTGATCGCGCCCTGGCCGGGACCGATCTCGACCAGGCGATCGCCTTCTTTCGGGTTGACCGCCATCACGATCTTGTCGATGTAGTGGCGATCGGCCAGGAAATGCTGGCCAAGCTGCTTCTTGGCCGGTGCGGTGAACACCGGGCCGGAGGGGGAATGCGGGGAATTCATGCGCTCAGTGTACGTTGCCGCGCAAGCTGCGCACACAGCGTCGTTGCCGCCTGCAGGCTGGAAGGATCGGCAATGCCGCGGCCGGCCAGGTCCAGCGCGGTGCCATGGTCGACCGCCACGCGCGGGTAGGGCAGGCCCAGGGTCAGGTTCACCGCCTGCTCGAAACCGGAGTACTTCAGCACCGGCAGCCCCTGGTCGTGGTACATCGCCAGCACGGTGTCGAAACCGGCCAGCTTGGCCGGCAGGAACGCGGTATCGGCCGGCAGCGGCCCGACCAGGTCCATGCCCTCCGCGCGCAGGCGCTGCAGCAGCGGGATGACCAGGTCCAGTTCCTCGCGGCCCAGATGGCCGTCTTCGCCGGCGTGCGGGTTCAGGCCGAGCACGGCGATGCGTGGCGCGGGCAGGCCGAACTCGCGGCACAGCGCGGCGTGCACGGTGCGAAGGGTGTGTTCCAGGCTGGGCGCGGTGATCGCATCGGCCACCTCGCGCAGCGGCAGGTGGGTGGTGGCCAGGGCCACGCGCACGATGGGGTTGGCCAGCATCATCACCACCTTCACCCCGGCCTGGTCGGCCAGCAGTTCGGTGGTGCCACTGTAGGCGATGCCGCCTTCGTTGATGACTGCCTTGTGCACCGGGCCGGTGACCACGCCGTGCAGTTCGCCGGACAGGCAGGCCTGGCCGGCAGCGAGCAGGGCGCCGATGACGGCCCCGGCATTGGCCGGGTCGGCCTGGCCGAAGTGGCTGGGCATGGCATTGGCCACCGCGCGCACACGCAGGTCGCCCGGGGCGCGGGCTTCGGCGTCCTCGGGCAGCAGCTGCAGGGGCAGGTTCAGCGCGACGGCGGCCGCGCGCAGGGTATCCGGGTCGGCGAAGGCCAGCAGCCGGCAATCTTCACGCGGCTGCTGGACGAGGCGGACACACAGCTCCGGGCCGATCCCGGCGGGCTCGCCCGGTACCAGAGCGAGCTCGGGGCGCATCGGTCAGGACTGCGGCGGCGTGGCGGTATTTTCCGCGCGGTCCCCGCTGCGGAAGCTGACATAGGCTTCGCCACGCAGTTCCTGCAGGAAGCGGTTGTACTCGTCTTCCAGCTTGCGGCGGCCGATGGTCTCGCGGATCTGGGCGCGCTGGTTGTCGTTGGTCACGTCGGTCTGGCGGGTGGCCACGCGCTGCACGATGTGCCAACCGGCATCGGTGCGGAACGGCTGGCTGACGCCGCCGTCCTGGATGCCGGCCACCTGCTGACCAAACGCCGGACCGAACGCGTCGACCGGGAACCAGCCCAGATCGCCGCCCTGGCCCTTGCTGTTGTTGTCCTCGGAGGATTCCTTGGCCACGGTTTCGAAATCCGCGCCGCCGGCGATGCGGGCGCGCAGGGTATCGATCTTGGCCTTGGCGGCAGCGTCGGTCTGGTGATCGTCCACGCGCACCAGGATGTGGCGGCCGTGGTATTCGGTGACCGTGTGCGCGCCACCGCTGGCGGCGCTGGCATCACGCACTTCCACCAGCTTCAGCAACTGGAAGCCGCTGGGGCCGCGGATCGGGCCGACCACTTCGCCGGGCTTCATCTTTTCCATCAGCTGGGCAAAGGCCTGCGGGATTTCATCCAGGCTGCGCCAGCCCAGATCGCCGCCTTCCAGCGCGTTCGGGCTGTCCGAATAACGCACGGCGGCAGCGTTGAAGTCCAGCTCACCCTTGTCCAGCAGGGCCTTCACGCCCTCGGCCTTCTTCTGGCCGGTGGCGATCTGGTCGGCGTTGGAGCCGTCGGGCAGGGCGATCAGGATGTGTGCCAGGTGGTACTGGTTGCCCACCGTGGCCTGCTGCTTCAGCGCGGCGTCCACTTCACCCTCGCTGACGCTGATGCGGCTCTGCGCGAAGCTCTGGCGCAGGCGCTGCACAGTGATTTCATCGCGCACCGAAGCACGGAAATCGTTGAAATCGATGCCGTCGTGGGCCAGGCGCTGGCGCAGTGCATCCAGGTCCGAGCCGTTCTGCTGGGCGATGGCATTCATCGCCTGGTTCAGCTCCTGGTCGCTGACGCGGATGCCGCTGCCCTGGGCGCGGGCGACCTGCAGCTTGACCAGCACCAGTCGCTCGAGCACCTGGCGGCTGAGCACGTCTTCCGGCGGCAGCTGGTTTTCACGGCCGGCGTACTGCGCCTTGATGTTGGCGATCGCACGCTGGAGCTCGCTCTGCAGGATCACGTCCTCGTCGACGACGGCGGCGATGCGGTCCAACGGCTGCGCCTCCTGCGCGAGCACCTGCAGGGGGGCGGACACGCTGGACACCGCCAGCAGGGAGGCGAGAAGAACGGGGAAGCGCTTGGTCATGGGATCTGATTCGGATCGTAGTCATCGCGGGTCACCCCGGTGTTGCTGGGCGGCACGAGATAGAGGTCGTCGCGGTTGTAGCCGAGGATAGCACGGCGCAGGGTGCGGTCCGTGTCCTGGCCGATGGAGCTCAGGCCCTTCAGGACGAACTCCACCTGGATGGAATTGTTCATCTCGCCCTCGCGATTGCGGACGTAGCGGCGGCCGACCACGCGCACGGCCAGGCAGCAGCTGTCCCACTGCACGCCGCCGATGATTTCCAGCGGCTCCTTGTCCTGCAGCGAGTAGTAATAGCGACCGACCAGGCTCCAGCGCGCATTCAGCGGGTACAGGAACGACAGGTCAGCCTGCTCCAGCAGGGTGCGGTCATGCTTGTTGGCCGTCGCCGGGGCGCCGGCGTTGATGCGGTAGCGGTAGCTCAGGTTGATCACGCCATCGTTGGGCATCAGGTAGCGGGCGCGGACGCTGGCCAGATCCTCGCGCTTGTACTTCGGGTCCCACTGGTAGGTGGCGCCCAGGGTCCAGCGGTCGTTGATCATGTAGTTGCCGTCGGCGATCCACGCCGACTTGCCCTTCTCTACCGGCGCGCCGCCCGGCGTGACGGTCACTCGCGACTCGTCGAAGTACTGGATCTGGCCGATCGAGGCCGAGAACCGCTCCTTGCCGGTGGTCTGGTCGATGAAACGGGTACTCAGTGCCAGGGTCAGCTGGTTGGCATCGTTCTGGCGGTCGGCGCCGGTGTAGCGCGAATCGCGGAACAGCTGGCCCCAGCTGAAGGTGAAGTCACGGGTGTCGAAGATCGGCAGTTCGTCCTGGTTGCGGTACGGCGTGCGCAGGTAGAACAGGCGCGGCTCCAGCGTCTGCAGGAAGGACTTGCCGCGGATGCTGGTCTCGCGGTCGAAGAACAGGCCGGCGTCGATGCTGCCGATCGGCAGGCTGCGGCTGGGCGAGGTGTTGCCGCGCAGCTGTTCCGGGGTGGCGGTGGTCGGGTCGATGCCCTGCGAGCGCAGAATCTGGCCACGGATGCCATTCACGCCGTCGACCAGGCCGCGATCGAGCTGGTAGGCCGTATACCGATACGCCAGGGTCGGCGTGATGTACCAGGCCGCGCCGCTGATGGGGAACGACACGTACGGCTTCACGTCCAAGCGCGAACCACCGCTCACACCGATTCCGGATTTCTGTTGGACGCCATTGCGCGTGTACTGCAGGTCCGGACCGGCATCGGCGCCGTACTTGAAGTTGATGTCGTCGTGGGTGAAGCGCACGGCCTCGGCGTAAATGCCGGTTTCCAGCCACGGCAGGATCGGCTTGTCCCAGTTGAAATACAGGCGCGGCTGGCGGTTGTAGGGCAGCGCGCTCTCGTTGAGGGTGTAGTCGGTCAGTTGCCAGCGGTCGGCCATGATCCCGGCCGTCCAGTTCTGGCCGGTGCCGTACAGGCCAATGGTGCTCTGCAGGTTGGAGGCGGTCACGCCCACCAGGCGGTTGGCGAAGTCCTCGACATAGCGCTCGTCGCTCACCCAGGCCAGGTTGGCGCGGGCCTGCCAGTGGCTGTTCACGTTGTGGTAGCCGTCGAACATCACCCGGCCGCGGTCGCGGTCGCGCAGCCTGTCGTTGGGCATGTAGCTGGTCAGCACCTCGCCACGGCCGCCGTTGTAGAGGTAGCGGAACTCGTTGTCGAGCAGCAGGCCGCGCCGGCTCATGTAGCGCGGGGTCAACGTGTCGTCGTAGTTCGGCGCCAGGTTGAAGTAGATCGGCTGCGCGTAGTCGAAACCGTTGCGGCCGGACATGCCCAGCTGCGGGAACAGCAGGCCGGTCTTGCGGCGGTCATCGATCGGGAACTTGAAGTACGGCGCCCACAGCACCGGCACCTTGCCGATGCGCAGTACGGCGTTGCGGGCCGTGCCGAAGCCTTCGTCGTTGTCCACTTCGATCTGCGGCGCCGACAGCTTCCACACCGGCTGTGACGGGTCGCAGGTGGTGTAGGTGGAGCGGTGCATCTGGCCGACCGCGCCCTGCAGGTCGACCGACTCGGCATCGCCGTTGCCGCGGCGCGACACCAGCTGGTACTTGATGTCGGTGATCTTGTGGGTGTCGCTTTCCTGGTTGCCTTCGGCGCGCTTGGCGACCATCCGGATCGACCCGTCCTGGTAGCGGACATTGCCGTCGGCGATGTAGTTGCCGGTCTCGGTGTCGAAACTGAGCTTGTCGGTACCGACGAACTGGTCGCCGCGGCGCAGCGCCACGTTGCCCTCGTACTGCGGCACGGTGGTGGTACCCAGCAGCTGGTCGCCTTCGATGTCGGTCGGCTGGTTCTCGCGGGCGGCCGCAGCGGCAGCCTTGTCCTGGCCCGGGACCGGCGTGGGGGCGTCGGTGAACGCGGGAATGACGTCGGTGGCCGGGCACAGGCCCCAGTTGAGCGGCTTATCATCAGCCATTGCCGGAAGGCTGATGGCGATGCTCAGAGGCAGGGGAAGCAGGCGGAGGGCTCGGCGCACGCGGTTCGGATTCGGGCGAAAACGGACGGTAGCTTGCCCCATCCCTTGCATAGGGGCAATGAAGGACGCCGGAGCCTGCCGGTTCGGGTTCATCCGGCGGAGGTGCCGGCGGATGGCGCAAGCAGGGCCTGGACATGGGCCACGCTGCACTCGGCCAGGGCCTGCAGGTCATAGCCGCCCTCCAGCATCGACACCACCCGGCCAGCCGCGTGGCGGCGTGCCAGCGCGTGCAGCTCACCGGTGATCCAGGCGAAATCGTCGGTCTCCAGCATCAGATCCGCCTGTGGATCACGCAGGTGGGCATCGAAGCCGGCCGAGATCAGCAGCAGCTGCGGGCGGAAGTCGTCGATGGCCGGCAGCATCTCGTCGGCCCAGACGTTGCGGAAGCGGAAGCCGCCGCTTCCCGGCGGCAGCAGGATGTTCATCAGGTTGCCGGCACCGCGGTCGCGGCGCAGGCCGGAATTGGGGAACAGCCCGGCCTGGTGGGTGCTGTAGTACGAAACCCGGGCGTCATGCTGGAAGATGTCCTGGGTGCCATTGCCGTGGTGCACGTCGAAATCGACCACCGCGATCCGTTCCAGGCCATGGCGGTCGCGGGCATGGGCGGCGGCGATGGCGATGTTGTTCAGCAGGCAGAAGCCCATCGCGGTGCTGCTGGTGGCGTGGTGGCCCGGTGGGCGTACCGCGCAGAAGGCCAGCGGGTCCTCGCCCAGCATCACCGCATCGACTGCGGCCACACCGGCACCGGCGGCGTGCACGGCGGCGCTGGCCGAGCCCGGCGAGGTCCAGGTGTCCATGTCCAGCTGGCGCAGCGGTGCGGTCTGCGGCTGCAGCACGAAGTCGAGCAGGGCGCTGTCGTGGACCCGGGTCAGTTCGCCGAACTTCGCCGGCGGCGCCTCGCGCCAGTCCAGCTGGCCGGGGAAGGCGGTGTGCAGTGCGTCCAGCACCTGCTGCAGCCGTTGCGGGCATTCGGGATGGCCGGGACCGGGGTCATGCAGCAGGCAGGACGGGTGGGAATAGACCAGCATCGTGCCGACTCAGCGCTGGCGCTGCTGTGGCTGCCACAGCGCTTCGCCATGGCCGTCGGCGCGGGCCAGCACCCGGGCCAGCACGAACAGCAGGTCCGACAGCCGGTTGAGGTATTGCAGCGCCTCGCTGCGGACGGCCTCGTGGCGGGCCAGGGTGACCGTCTCGCGCTCGGCGCGGCGGACGATGGTGCGGGCCAGATGGCAGCGCGCGGCAGCTTCGCCGCCGGCCGGCAGGATGAATTCCTTCAGCATCGGGAGGTTGGCGTTGTAATGGTCCAGCTGCTGCTCCAGGGCCGAGACGTCGGCGGCATGGATCGCGGCGTGGCCGGGAATGCACAGCTCGGCGCCCAGATCGAACAGCTGGTGCTGCAGATGCACCACCAGCGCGCGTACATCCTCGGGCAGGGGCGCGGCCAGCAGCAGGCCGAGCGCGGCGTTGGCCTCGTCGACGGTACCGAAGGACGCCACGCGGGCGTCATCCTTGGCCACGCGTTGGCCGTCGCCAAGGCCGGTACTGCCGTCGTCGCCGGTGCGGGTGTAAATGCGCGAGAGGCGATGACCCATGGCGCGCGGCTCAGTGGCGGATGTCGCGGCGGGCCTGCTGGAGCTTCAACACCTGCTCCACGGCCAGCTGCAGGGCAGCGGCCAGCGCCACATAGATCGCCGTAGTGCGCAGGTAGGGCCCGAACCACTGCGCGTAGTTCTGTGCCCAGCCGGCCAGCGTCGGCTCGGCCACGTTACGGCTGGTCCAGTAGAAGCCACCCTGCGCCAGCAGGTGGCAGATCGCCACCGACGCGACCAGCAGCAGCGCACCCTTGGCCAGCACCGGCCAGCGCGCGCCCTGGTAGTTGCGGCCCAGCAGCATGCCGCCGGCCCACAGCGAGAAGTACGCCGGCAGCAGCAGCCAGTAACCCGGTGACACGCAGTAGTGCTGCCAGAAATCCAGGCCGCTGCTGCGGATCACGATCCAGTCCACCAGCACGGCGAACACCATCAGCAGCGGAAACGCCCAGCGTGTCCACGTGGCCAGATAGAAGCCACCGATGAAGAACACCGCCCAGGAGGCATCCGGAATGGCCGCGAAGTGGTTGACCCGGGTCGCCGCCAGCAACAGCACGAGGACGGACAGGACGAAGGCGCGGTTGGCGGTGGCGGACATGGCAGCGGGCCCGGAGCGGATTCAGGTTTCATTCTAGCCCGCCGCGCCGGTTGGCGCAGGCGCCGCTTGTTCGGCGTACAGTCGGGGCGAGCGCGTATCATGAACACATGAGTGAACGACATGACGTGCTGATTGTCGGTGGTGGCCTGGTGGGTGCCAGCCTGGCCATCGCCTTGGACCGGCTGGGCCGCGACGTGGGCCTGCTCGAGGCCAGCCCGGCCGGCGAGCTGCCTGCGGTGTTCGACCAGCGCAATCTCAGTTTCGCCGCTGCCACCGTCAATGCGCTGACCGCGCTGGGGGTGATGCAGAAGCTGGCGATGGCACCGGGCCCGATCCGGCGCATCCATGTCAGTCGTGCCGGCGATTTCGGCCGTGTGCAGCTCGAAGCGGCCGATTACGACCGGCCGTGGTTCGGCCAGGTGGTGGTCGCGCGCGATTTCGGCCAGGCGCTGGAAGCGCGGCTTCAGGAGCTGCCGCGCCTGCGCCGTTATCGGCCGATGCGGTTCCTGGGACTGGGCGAGGTGGTGGACGGCTACCGCCAGGTGCGGGTGGCTGACGAGGCGGGTGAACGCGTGCTGCTGGCACGTCTGGTGGTGGGGGCCGATGGCACCACCAGCGGCGTGCGTGGCGCGCTGGGCATCGAGGTCGACCGCCATGATTTCCAGCAGACCCTGTTCGTCGCCCGCGTGCGCAGCCAGCGTGCGCCGGATGGCACGGCCTGGGAGCGCTTCACCGATACCGGCCCGACCGCCCTGCTGCCGCGCGGTGACCGCCACTTCGGCACCGTGCATGGCGTGGCCCGCGATCAGGCCGATGCGGTGATGGCGCTGGACGATGCGGCCTGGCTGCAGCGCCTGCAGGACGCGATCGGCTGGCGTGCCGGCCGCCTGCTCGAATCCGGTCCACGCAGCGCTTATCCGCTCATCCAGGTGCTGGCGCGCGCATTGGCCGGTGAACGCACGGTGCTGCTGGGCAATGCCGCGCAGACCATCCATCCGCTGGGTGCGCAGGGCTTCAACCTGGGCCTGCGCGATGCGCTGACCCTGGCCGAACTGCTGGAGAATGCGCATGAGGATGCCGGCAGTGATGCATTGCTGCAGGCCTATGTTGCACGCCGCGAGGAAGACCGCCGGCAGACGGTGGCGTTCTCCGGCGGCCTGGCACGGCTGACCAGCAACCCGGCGCCACTGATGCGGCCGCTGCGCAGCCTCGGTCTGGTGGCCGCACAACGCGCCTCGGTGCAGTCGATGCTGGTCGGTGGTGCGATGGGCTTCCGTGGCGAAGTACCGCGGCTGTGCCGTGGAGAAACCGCATGAGCCGCCGCACGCGTCTTGATGTGGCCATCGTCGGTGGTGGCGTGGTCGGTGCCGCGTGCGCGCTGGCGCTGGCCGATGCCGGCCTGTCGGTGGCGTTGGTGGAAGGCCGTGAACCGGCGCCGTGGCAGGCCGCACAGCCTGACCTGCGCGTGTTCGCCTTTGCCGCCGACAACGTGCAGCTGTTGAACCGCCTCGGCGTGTGGCCGGCGATCGCCCAGGCCCGTGCCTGGCCCTACCGGCGCATGCAGGTGTGGGATGCGGCCGGTGGCGAAGATCTGCTGTTCGATGCCGATCGCTTCGGCCGTCGCGAACTGGGCTACATCGTCGAGAACGGCCTGCTGCAGGACCGCCTGTGGGCGGCGCTGCCGGCGGCGGGCGTGCAGCTGCACTGCCCGGCACGGGTGGACGCGCTGGAGCAGGACGAGGATGGCGTGCGCCTGCGCCTGGATGACGGTCGCCGCCTGGAAGCGGCGTTGGCGGTGGCCGCCGACGGTGCCGAGTCGACCCTGCGCCAGCTGGCCGGGATCGAGGTTGAAAAGCATGACTACCACCAGCGTGGCGTGGTGGCCTACGTGGACAGCGATCTTCCCAACCAGGCCACGGCCTGGCAGCGTTTCCTGCCGGGCGGGCCGCTGGCGCTGCTGCCGGTGGCCGAGCGCCGCAGCTCGATCGTCTGGACCCTGCCCGAGGATGAAGCGGCTCGCGTGCTGGCGTTGGACGAGGACAGCTTCAACCGCGAACTGACCCGCGCCTTCGCGGCGCGCCTGGGCGAACTGCGTCTGGCCTCGCCGCGTGCGGCGTTCCCGCTGCGCCGCCAGCTGGCCCGTCACTATGTGGCCGGCCGCGTGCTGGCGCTGGGCGATGCCGCGCATGTGGTGCACCCGCTGGCCGGGCAGGGCGTGAACCTGGGGTTGCGCGATGTCGCTGCCCTGCAGCAGTGGCTGGCGCCGTCGGCCGAGCGCCGCGGCCAGCCGCGGCTGTCGCCGCAGCGCCTGCAGCGCTGGGCACGCGAACGGCGCAGCGACAACCACATCGCCGCCTACAGCTTCGATGCGATCAACCGCCTGTTCTCCAACGACGAAATGCACCTGACCCTGGCCCGGGGCCGTGCGCTGGGCTGCGTCGGCCGATGGCCGCCGCTGGTGCAGGCGTTCTGGAAGCGCGCCGCCGGCGTCTGAAGCAAAAAGGGGACGGAGGGGATTAAGTCGTTTGTGCACATACGACTTAATCCCCTCCGTCCCCTTTTTCAATCCACCAGCCAGCCGGCCAGGTCGGTGCGGTCCAGCTTGCCGCGATGCCTGCGGTCCAGCGAATTGAATTCGTCGGCCAGCGCCGGGTTGGCCTGCGCTTCCTCGCGGCTGATGAAACCGTCGCCGTTCACATCCAGCGCGGCGAAGTGGATGCGGTACTGGCCGACCACGCTGCTCGGTTCCAGCGAACGCACGGTCACCTGTGCCTCGCCGGCCTGCTGCGGAATCTCGACGCTGCCGCTGACCCGGCCCGCATCCAGCGGTTGCTGGCGGATCGCGCCGCCGGTGGGGCCCAGCGGCTGGCTCTGCGCAGGAGTGTGCGGCAATTGCTGGGCCACCGCTGGTGCGGCGGCCAGCAGGGTGATCAACATGGCGAGCGAGTGGTATCGCATGGTTCCCTTCCTCGGTAGCGCCGGGCCCATGCCCGGCGGGCATGTTCCTCAGCGCAGCGGCGAGGCCAATACCGTGATCTCCTCACGGTCGTGATAGAGCTGCTTGGCGCGTACCACCAGCGGCTTGCCGGCCTGGTCCTGGAACAGGTCCAGGCACAGGCGGGTTTCGTCCCAGCGCTTCTTCATCGGCAGCTTCAGATTGAAGATGGCGTGCCTGCACCAGCCTTCGCGGAACCAGGTGGCCATGCGTTCGGCCACGCGGCGCGGCTGCTCGACCATGTCGCAGACCATCCAGTCCAGCGGCTGTTCGGGGTGCCAGTGGAAACCATCGGCGCGCAGGTGCTCGACCAGACCGGTGTCCAGCACGTGCTGGCGCAGCGGGCCGTTGTCGATGCTCAGCACGTGCATGTGCTGGCGGGTCAGTACCCAGGTCCAGCCGCCGGGGGCGGCGCCCAGGTCGGCCGCACGCATGCCGGGCTTGGCCAGTGCTTCGCGTTCTTCCGGCGCCAGCAGGGTCAGCAGTGCTTCGTCCAGCTTCAGTGCCGAACGCGAAGGCGCCTCGGGCAGCAGCTTCAGGCGCGGGATGCCCAGTGCCCACGGCGCGCTGTCGGCCGGGTCGGCCACGCAGACGAAGGCATGGGTACCGTCGACGAACACCACATGCAGGCGCGGCAGGCGGGTGTTTGGCTTATCAGTGAGCTTGCCGGCCTTGCGCAGCGCCGGGCGCAGTGCATTGCCGAAGGCACGGGCCAGCCCGGACAGTGGCTTGCCAGCGTCCGAATCGGGGTGCTCCACCCACAGGTCGCCGAAGCGCGGCGCATCGGCCAGCACCTCCAGCATCGGGGTGATGCGATCGCTCGGGTCCAGCTGCGGCAGCTCGGCCAGCACGACCAGCTTCTGCCGCGCGAAGATCAGTTCTCGCCAGCGCAGGCGTGGCGCCAGTGCTGCAGCGTCGTCGCACATGAAAAGCACATAGCCGTCATTGCGCTGGGTGCGCGCATAGCCAGCGAAACCGGCTTCACCGGCGCGGAACTGCAGCTCGCCGGCCAGCTCGGGTTCAAAGCCCTGCCGGCACAGGCACAGCAGGCCGATGCCGGTCTCAGTAACGGGCGCCATCGCTTTCCCCATAGGTTCGCAGCACGCTGCGCGCGGCGTCGCGGTCCAGGCCCTGCACCACTTCGATGCCACGCTTGTTGAGCTCGCCGACCCAGTCGGCCGGCAGCGGGCCTTCATCGAACGGGGTCAGTTCCTCGACGTCGGCCGCACTGGCACCGATCAGCAGGCGGTCGATGCCGGCCCACACGGTAGCGCCATAGCACTGGCAGCATGGCTGCGAACTGGTGGCCAGGGTGACCGGCGACAGCACCGCGTTCAGGCGCGGGGTCTGCAGGCGCTGCTGGGCCAGCATGTAGGCCATGTTCTCGGCGTGCGCCAGCGAAGTCGCGTGCGGCATCACCCGGTTCACGCCAGCGGCGATGACCTTGTCGTCCGGGCCGAACACCACCGCACCGAACGGGCCGCCGCTGGCGTGCTCGACGTTCAGCCGCGACAGCTCGATCGCCAGCGCGACCTTGGCCTCGTCGCCCGGATATCGACGATCCAGGTCGATCTGGTCGTGGATCCAGGCGGGAAGGGTCAGGTGGACTTGCGCGTACAGCATCGCGGGGGTGCCTCGTGTGGGATGGAAAAAAGTGCGGTTGCTTGGGGAACCGGCGCGCAGTGTAGCCGCACCGGCCTGTATCGGGTGTGGGCGTGGGTCAGCCTGGCGAGCCGGTGCGGACCACCACGTACTGCTTGCGGAATTCCAGCCCTGCCTGCGGCCAGCTGGCCGCGTAGGCGCGCAGCAGGGGCAGGGCGGCGGCGAAGTCGTGGCCGTTGACCCGGCAATCGGCCTCGCACAGGCCATCGGCATCGCGCGAGGCGAACAGGCGGATGGCCAGGAAAGAACGCGTCTTCAGCAGCGCATCGAATGCATCAATGCTGCGCGTGAACAGGCAGCAGGGGCAGGAGCCATGATCGTCTTCGCTGCGGGGGCCGGTGTCCATCTCATGCTCGCGGTAATGCGCCAGTGGACCGAGCACCACGGTGCGTTCGAGTTCCTGGCCGTCAGCACCGGCCGGATAGGTCAGGCCCATCATCGGCAGGCCCTGCGCGTCTTGGGCGCCGATCGCGGTCTGCAGGGTCACCAGGTCCACCCGGGCCCAGGCCTGGAAGCCGGACAACAGCGATGCCTGCTCATCGGCACCATTTGCGTGCTGGTACTCGAACAGGCCATCGGCGAACAACTGCGGATGCTGGCTTTCAATGACGGTGGAGGTCTGCCAACCACCGTTGTCGCGCGCGTGTGCGGCCATTGCATGCGGGGTCAGGCGCAGGCCGCTGTCCAGCAGCAGCGCGTTGCCGTCGACGCGGCTGGCGGTGCCGGCGTCCTGAAGGACCTGCTGCAGCAGCGGGAGGAGGGCAGCGGAGGTCGTGGTCATGTCAGGCCTGTCGGTGGATGGGGTGGAACATCCAGGCAGGGCCTGGAAAATCTAATGGTCGAGCGCGTCGAGCTCGGCGCGATATCGCTGCGCGTCGGGTTGCTGCTGCGGATCGTTGCCGTGGTCGCGCAGCCAGCTTTCCAGCTCGCGGCGATAGTCGGCGCGGAACTCGGCATTGCCCGGGCTGAAGTGCAGCTTGCGTGCCGCCACCTCCACCCGCTCGCGCGCGCTGGCCCGGGCCTGGGCCAGCCCGTGCGGGGATTCGTTGGTGAGGATGACGAAGTTGCGCGGGAAACCCGGCGTGTACTTGACCACGAACGGCTGGTCGCGCGCCGGGATGCGGATGGCGTTTTCCAGCGGCCACAGCGAGGCGGTGTTGGTGTGGAACACCACGTCCACATCGCGGCCCTCGGCGGTACGCAGCACCCCCTCGTAGCGCCAGATGTACTGTTCGTTGAGCGTGGAGCTGGTCCGCTCGGCCTTGACGATCACCGCTTCACCGCGCTCGCCCACCATGTTGAGGAAGGTGGCGTTGAGGAAATGGCCGAGGAACATGTTGAGCATCGCCAGCGGGAACACCACGATGGCGTAGCCCGGAAAACGCCGCCACCACGAGACCAGCCCGGCCAGCACCATCGCTGCAAAGAACGTCAGCAGCGGATGCTGCGAGATGAACCAGAGCAGGACGGAAAGGGCGGTGATCATCGTCGCGGTCGTGCGGGCGCCATCCAGGCGCCCGCGCAGGTCCTCAGGCCGACCAGGTGTCGCGCAGGGTCACGCTGCGGTTGAACACCGGCTTGGCCTCGCTGTGATCGCGGCGGTCGGCAACGAAGTAGCCGGTACGTTCGAACTGGAACGACTGCTCCGGCGCGGCGCTGGCCGCGGCCGGCTCGACATAGCCGGTGACGGTGCGGCGCGATTCCGGATTGAGGTAGTCGCGGTAGGTCTTGCCTTCCGATTCGTCGTCCGGGTTCGGCACCGAGAACAGGCGGTCGTACAGGCGGATCTCGGCCGGCACGCCATGCACGGCGCTGACCCAGTGGATGGTGCCCTTGACCTTGCGGTTGGCGCCTTCCATGCCCGGGCGCGATTCCGGATCCAGCCAGCCGCGCAGCTCGGTGATGGTGCCATCGGCATCCTTGATCACTTCGTCGCAGCGGATGATGCCGGCGCCGCGCAGGCGCACTTCGCCACCCGGCACCAGGCGCTTCCAGCCCTTCGGCGGCACTTCGGCGAAGTCCTCGCGATCGATCCACACTTCGCGGGCGAACGGCACTTCGCGGCTGCCGAAGCTCTCGTCCTTCGGGTGGTTGCTGAAGGTCAGCAGCTCTTCGTGGCCTTCCGGCAGGTTGGTCAGCACCAGCTTGACCGGATCGACCACCGCCATGCGGCGTGGGGCGGCGCTGTCTAGGTCTTCGCGCAACGCGCCTTCCAGCACGCTGAAGTCGATCAGCGAATTCTGCTTGCTGATGCCTACGCGCTCGGCAAACAGGCGCATCGCAGACGGGGTATAACCACGGCGGCGCAGGCCCTGCAAGGTCGGCATGCGCGGGTCGTCCCAGCCGTCCACCAGCTGTTCGGTGACCAGCGCCATCAGCTTGCGCTTGCTCATCACCGTGTAGTTGATGTTCAGGCGCGAGAATTCGATCTGGCGCGGCTTGGCCGCTTCGCGCGGCAGGCCGGCATCGACCAGCGGCTGGGTCAGCGCATCGTCATGGGCGAAATCGACGTTGTCCACGCACCAGTCGTACAGCGGGCGGTGGTCTTCGAACTCCAGCGTGCACAGCGAGTGGGTGATGCCCTCGATCGAATCACCCAGCGCGTGGGCGAAGTCGTACATCGGGTAGATCGGCCACGCGCTGCCGGTGTTCTGGTGCTCGACGTGCTTGATGCGGTACAGCGCCGGATCGCGCAGGTTGATGTTGCCGCTGGCCATGTCGATCTTCGCGCGCAGGGTGCGTGCGCCATCCGGGAATTCACCGGCGCGCATGCGGCGGAACAGGTCGAGGTTCTCCTCGACGCTGCGGTCGCGCCACGGCGACGGGCGGCCCGGCTCGGTGAGAGTGCCGCGGTAGGCGCGCACTTCCTCGGCCGACAGGTCGCAGACATAGGCCTTGCCCTGTTCGATCAGCTTCTCGGCGGCCAGGTAATAGGCCTGGAAGTAGTCCGAAGCATGGCGCAGCTCGTTCCACTCGAAGCCCAGCCAGCGCACGTCGTCCTGGATCGCGGCCACGTACTCCGGATCTTCCTTGGCCGGGTTGGTGTCGTCGAAGCGCAGGTTGCAGACGCCGCTGAATTCGCCGGCGATGCCGAAGTTCAGGCAGATCGACTTGGCATGGCCGATGTGCAGGTAGCCGTTCGGTTCCGGCGGGAAGCGGGTCTTGATCGCCTGGTGCTTTCCGCTGGCCAGGTCCTCGCGCACGATCTGGCGGATGAAATCGCGCTTTTCGTGGCTGTCGGCGGGGGTCTCGGGGCTGGCGGGGGTGTGCTCGGACATGAGTCTGGGGCGAAAAAGGGCAGAAAGACCAACAGTCTAGCGCGTACCGGGCGGGGTTGCCCGGTCCGGATCGGTAGCGCCGGGCCACGCCCGGCGAGCGCGGCGGCAACCCGCCGGGCATTGCCCGGCGCTACCGGGACGGGGCGGGCGTATGCTGGAACCCTGTCCCACGGAGCCGCCGCATGCACATCGTGTACAAGGCCGACAATCTGTTCGACGCCCATCTGGTCAAGCACGCCCTGGAAGACGCCGGTATCCCCGCGTTTGTGTTCGGAGAGCAGTTGCTGGGCGGGATGGGCGAGCTGCCGCTGTTTGGCGTGTTGCGGGTCGGCATCCCCGATGCGGCACGCCCGCAGGCCGAGGACATCGTGGCCGCGCTGGACTTGGGCCACGCGCCGGACGCCCCCATTTCAGATGCAGACGACATAGCCGGCCTTCCGGCGTAGGAGCGCATCATGTTGGGAATTGGCCAGGGCATCCTCGGCATCGGGGCCTTCAAGCAGCGCCTGCCGCGCCCGGAAGAGGCGCTGCCGGGACGCGAGCAGCCGTTGCCGCTGCACAGCAACCAGCACTTCGTGAACAGCCATCCGCTGAAGGACCGCTTCGCCGGCCTGCAGCAGATCCGCTTCGCGCTGGGCTGTTTCTGGGGCGCCGAGCGCAAGTTCTGGACCGAACCGGGCGTGTACAGCACCTCGGTGGGCTATGCCGGCGGCATCACCCCGAACCCGACCTATGAAGAGGTCTGCTCGGGCCTGACCGGCCACACCGAAGTGGTGCAGGTGGTGTTCGACCCGGCGGTGGTGAGCTTGGAACGGCTGCTGCAGCTGTTCTGGGAAAGCCATGACCCGACGCAGGGCATGCGCCAGGGAAACGACACCGGCACCCAGTACCGTTCGGCGATCCATGCCACCGACGAGGGCCAGTACAAGGCCGCGCTGGCCAGTCGCGAGGCCTACCAGGCGCAGCTGGATGCGGCCGGCTACGGCCCGATCACCACCGAGATCGTGTACCCGGCACCGGCGTACTACTACGCCGAGGACTACCACCAGCAGTACCTGGCGAAGAATCCGAACGGCTATTGCGGCATCGGCGGCACCGGCGTGAGCTGCCCGATCGGATTGGATGTGGAGGCGCCGCGCTGACGCGCGGTGGTCCGCCTGCGGCGGGCAGAAGCCAAAGCCAAAGCCAAAGCGGCTCTGGTTTGCTGTGAGTTTGGCGGGACGGGTACAGATGGCGGGACACGCCGTAAACCCGTCCTTGGGGGCTCGGCCACGGCATCCATGCCGTGGACGGTCCCGCCATCTGCGCCCGTCCCACCTTCGACAGTTTCCCGGTGACGGTGGGCGAGAGCATTGGTTACTGACGAACTGATGGAAAACAAAAAGGACGCGGCGTTCGCCGCGTCCTTTTTGTTTGGTTCTGCATTGCCCTTGTAGAGCCGAGCCATGCTCGGCTCCGAGCAAGCGAAGCGCGCGACCCGCTGTTGCTCTTCTTTCTTTCTTCCGTGGCGGGCGGCCGCAGGAAACTGTCGAAGGCAGGGTGGGTAGGCCGTGCAGGGGCGTGAGCCGCATGGATGGGGCGACAGAGCTTACAGGGACGTACTTGCAGCGTCCCCTGCACGGCCTACCCACCCTGCCAACCACATGACCCGCTCTTCGCGACCAAGCCCCCCGCCACGAGGGGCTCAGCCGTTGGCCGGAATCCTCACAGTGCCGCGCGGATCCGATCGCGCAGTGCTTCCAGATCCTTGGCAAACGCCTCGATGCCGGTCGCCAGCTTCTCGGTGGCCATCGGATCGGCCGCCAGGTCCGCCGCGAACTTCGCCGCGTCGATCGGGGTCACCGCCGCGCCGTCCGCTGCACCGGCCACCAGCTTGCGCGGCAGCTCGCCGTGGTCGGCGTCCAGCTTCTCCAGCAGGTCCGGCGAGATCGTCAGGCGGTCGCAGCCGGCCAGTGCTTCGATCTGCGCGGTCGAACGGAACGAGGCGCCCATCACCACCGTCGGCGAACCGCGACGCTTGAATTCGGCGTACACGCCGCGCACGAACTTCACGCCCGGGTCTTCGTCGATGGTGGCCGGGGTCTGGCCGTTGGCCACGTACCAGTCGAGGATGCGGCCGACGAACGGCGAGATCAGGAACGCGCCGGCTTCGCTGCAGGCCAGCGCCTGGGTCGGGTTGAAGATCAGCGTCAGGTTGCAGTCGATGCCTTCGGCCTGCAGGATGCGCGCGGCTTCCACGCCTTCCCAGGTCGCGGCGATCTTGATCAGGATCTTCTCGCGCGGCACGCCGGCGTCGGCGTACATCTGGATGAACTGGCGGGCCTTGGCCACGGTGGCCGCGGTGTCGTGAGCCAGGTCGGCATCCACCTCGGTGGATACCCGGCCCGGCACCAGCGTGCTCAGCAGCGCGCCGACGCCGATGGTCAGGCGGTCGGCCACCGCGTGCACCACGGCTTCGCGGTCGCCACCCTGCTGGCGGCCCCAGGCCAGTTCGCGTTCGATCAGCTCGGCGTAGACCGGCAGGTCCAGCGCCTTCTTCACCAGGGTCGGGTTGGTGGTGCAGTCCACCGGCTGCAGGCGCTTGATCGCCTCGTAGTCACCGGTATCGGCGACGACCACGGACAGTTCACGCAGCTGGGACAGTTTGGACGGGGTACTCATTGCGGCTCCTGGTGCAAGGGAATCGAATCGCGCGCGGTGCGCAGCGGTAATCAGGGGCGGTCGTTATGGACCGCGGTCACGCGCAGGCGCAGCTTCCGGCCACCGGGCGCGTTCCAGTCGATGCTCTGGCCGATCGAAAGGCCGAGCAGGGCACTGCCGACCGGGGCCAGCACGGAGACCTTGCCTTCATCGACGTTGGCTTCGCGGGGGAAGACCAGGGTCAGGACGTGCTTTTCGCCCGACACTTCATCTTCGCATTCCACGCGCGAATGCATCATGACGATGCCTTCGGGAATCTGGTCCGGTGCCATCACGGTGGCCCGGTTGAGTTCTTCAGCAAGCGCGAGCGCGGCAGGCGTCTGGCTCAGCGCGGGGGATTCGAGCATGGCGTCCAGGCGGTCCATGTCGAAAGTAGAAACGGTGATCGACGGCGGCAGGCCGCTGGCGGTACTCATGGTGAAGCTCCTTGGTTGAAAGCCATGCAAAAGGCGGCACCTGCTGGCGCCGCCTGTCTGTATTGTGGGGACAAATGCGGCCGGAATCGACTCCTGCCGATTCCGGGCCGATGCTGCAGGGGTTCAGCCGTTCAGCGCCGGGCCGGGCAGGGATGCCGCATCGGACGTGGCGTTCAGCGCATCCAAGGTGAACAGCGCCTGCGGCAGGCGCTTGAACTGGTCGGCCAGCTCCATCAGGAAGTCGTTCATGGCCGAGCTGCGACGCCAGATCATGGCGATGCGGCGGCTGGGACGGCCCTCGCCGGTGAAATCGAGCAGGCGGATGTTGTTCGAGCGCGGCACCGGCGGCTGCACCGACAGACTTGGCAGCAGGGTGATGCCGACGTCGGCGGCGACCATCTGCCGCAGGGTTTCCAGGCTGGTGGCGCGGAATTCGGACTTCTCATTGGCGCCGAACAGGCGGCACACTTCCAGCGCCTGGTCGCGCAGGCAATGCCCGTCTTCCAGCAGCAGCAGCTTCTGCGTCGCCAGCTCCTGCACGTCCAGATGTTCGCGACGGGCCAACGGGTGGCGCCCGGAGACGGCCAGCAGGAACGGCTCCTCGAACAGGAACTCGGCATGCAGCTGGTCGTCCACCACCGGCAGCGCCAGCAACGCAGCATCCAGCTTGCCTTCGCGCAGGCGGTCCAGCAGCACGTCGCTCTTTTCCTCGACCAGCAGCAGTTCCAGCTCCGGGAAGCGCTCGCGGATGCGCGGGATCACATGCGGCAGCAGGTACGGGCCGAGGGTCGGGAAGATGCCCAGGCGCACCGTGCCGGCTTCCGGATCGCGGCTGCGTCGCGCCGCTTCCTTCAGCTGTTCCACTTCGGACACGATCACCCGCGCCCGTGCCGCCGCTTCCTGACCGGCCGGGGTCAGCATCACCTTGCGCGGTGCGCGTTCCACCAGCGGCAGGCCCAGCTCTTCTTCCAGCTTGCGGATCTGCGTCGACAGCGTGGGCTGGCTGACGAAGCAGGCGGCGGCAGCCCGGCCGAAATGCTTGTGGTCGGCCAGGGCTACCAGGTACTTCAGATCACGTAGGTTCATCCTTACACCCCAGGGGTAACGGACCGGCTGACGGCGTGGTTACCCGACAGGCAGACAATGTTCCCGGTGATCTGGGAACGGTGGATCAGGCTGCTTCAGCAACGGCACCGCTGCTGTTGCTCACCGACGAGCGGATCAGGTGGTCGAACGCACTCAGTGCGGCGGTCGAGCCGGCGCCCATGGCGATGATGATCTGCTTGTAGGGCACCGTCGTGCAATCGCCAGCGGCGAACACGCCCGGCAGGTTGGTCTGGCCGCGCTCATCGATGACGATCTCGCCGCGCGGCGACAGCGCCACCACATCCTTCAGCCACTCGGTGTTGGGCAGCAGGCCGATCTGCACGAAGATGCCTTCCAGCTCGACGCGGTGGGCATCGCCGCCGATGCGGTCCTTGTACACCAGGCCGGTGACCTTGCTGCCGTCGCCCAGCACTTCGGTGGTCTGTGCGCTGGTCAGCACCGTCACGTTGGCCAGGCTGCGCAGCTTCTTCTGCAGCACTTCGTCGGCACGCAGGCTGGAATCGAACTCCAGAAGGGTTACATGCGACACGATGCCGGCCAGATCGATGGCCGCTTCCACGCCGGAATTGCCGCCGCCGATCACCGCCACGCGCTTGCCCTTGAACAGTGGGCCATCGCAGTGCGGGCAGTAAGCCACGCCCTTGTTGCGGTACTGGTCTTCGCCCGGCACGTTCATCTGCCGCCAGCGTGCGCCGGTGGACAGGATCACCGAACGGGACTTGAGCACCGCACCGTTCTCCAGCTGCACCTGCACCAGGCCGTCTTCGCCGGCCGGCACCAGCGCGCTGGCACGCTGCAGGTTCATGATGTCCACGTCGTACTCGCGCACGTGCTGTTCCAGCGCCGTGGCCAGCTTCGGACCCTCGGTCTCCTTCACCGAAATGAAGTTCTCGATGGCCATGGTGTCCAGCACCTGTCCACCAAAGCGCTCGGCGGCGATGCCGGTGCGGATGCCCTTGCGCGCGGCGTAGATCGCCGCTGCCGCACCGGCCGGGCCACCGCCCACCACCAGCACGTCGAACGCGTCCTTGGCGGCAATCTTCTCGGCATCGCGCTTGCCGGCATTGGTGTCCAGCTTGGCCACGATCTGCTCCAGGGTCATGCGGCCCTGGTCGAACACTTCACCGTTGAGATACACGGTCGGCACCGACATGATCTCACGCTTCTCGACTTCGTCCTGGAACAGGGCGCCATCGATGGCCACGTGCTGGATGCGCGGGTTGAGCACTGCGGCCAGGTTCAGCGCCTGCACCACGTCCGGGCAGTTCTGGCAGGACAGCGAGAAGTAGGTTTCGAACTTGTATTCACCTTCCAGGTTCTGCACCTGCTCGATCAGCTCGGCGGTGGCCTTGGACGGATGACCGCCCACCTGGAGCAGCGCCAGCACCAGCGAGGTGAACTCGTGGCCCATCGGCAGGCCGGCGAAGGTCAGGTGGATGTCCTGGCCCGGGGTGCCCAGGTCGAAGGACGGCACGCGGCCCTGCCCATCGCGCAGCACCTGCAGCGAGATCTTGTCCGACAGGCTCTCCAGGGTCTGCAGCAGGTCCAGCATTTCCTGCGACTTGGCGCCATCGTCGGCGTGCGCGGTGATCTGGATCGGGCGGGTCACGCGTTCCAGATAGGTCTTCAGCTGCGACTGCAGGTTGGCGTCCAACATCGGGTCATCTCCTGGCTTCAGGCAAACAGGGGGCGTGGCACCGCTATAGAAGGTAGCGGACCAGCTGGGGGTAGGGGTGAACCCAAGACAGCGACCGTGGAAGGGGCTGGCTGGCCAAGGCGGGCGAGCGTTGGCTGTCTTGGGTTCACCCCCACGCCGGCGGGGGGGCCGGCACGGGGATGAAGGGCGCGCCGTGGCGTGGGGACACGGCAGGGCGGTAGGGCTTAGATCTTGCCGACCAGGTCCAGCGACGGGGTCAGGGTCTTCTCGCCTTCCTTCCACTTGGCCGGGCACACCTGGTTCGGGTTGGCGGCGGTGAACTGGGCAGCCTTCAGCTTGCGCAGGGTTTCGGAAACGTCACGGGCGATCTCGTTGGAGTGGATCTCCAGGGTCTTGATCACGCCTTCCGGATTGATGATGAAGGTGCCGCGCAGGGCCAGGCCTTCTTCCGGAATGTGCACGCCGAAGGCGTTGGTCAGCTGGTGGGTCGGGTCGCCGACCAGCGGGAACTGGGCCTTGCCGACGGCCGGCGAGGTCTCATGCCACACCTTGTGCGAGAAGTGGGTATCGGTGGTGACGATGTAAACCTCGGCACCGGCCTTCTTGAACTCGGCGTAATGGTCAGCTGCGTCTTCGATCTCGGTCGGGCAGTTGAAGGTGAAGGCGGCCGGCATGAAGATCAGGACGGACCACTGGCCCTTCAGGCTGGCGTCGGAAACCTTGATGAACTCGCCGTTGTGGTAGGCGTTGGCTTCGAACGGCTGGATCTGGGTATTGATGAGGGACATCATTTTTCCTCTTGGTGAAGGGGAGTGGGTGAATCGACAGGAGCTAGGTTACCCATTCGCTCGCGATAAGAACAATCCATTGATTGCATCCATTCGATAGATGGAGTCTATCGAAGAACCCTTAGCAGGCACTGAACCTGGCCATCGCCATCCTGCAATTGCCTGTGTGACAAGGGAAATCTCGGCAGACCGCTGCTTGGGGCCGATAGTCCGTCCTTATCCCGCCCTGCGGAACCTGAACCGATTCTGGTTTTGTAGAGCCGAGCCTGTGCTCGGCTGCTCCAGAAGCAGCCGAGCACAGGCTCGGCTCTACAATTGCAGCATGTCCTTTCAAGCCCAACCCACCCTGCGTCAGGTCGTAGCCGACGCCAGTGCTCGCTTGGGCAGCATCGACGCCCGCCACGAGGCGGAACTGCTGCTGCTGCATGTACTGGACCGCCCGCGCAGCTGGCTGTTCGCGCACGCCACCGATCCGCTGGCCGCCAATGACCAGGCCGCCTTCGAGGCGTTGCTGGCCCGCCGCGTGGCCGGTGAGCCGGTGGCCTACCTGACCGGCCGTCGCGGATTCTGGACGCTGGACCTGGAGGTCGACCCGGCCACGCTGATCCCGCGTCCGGAAACCGAGCTGCTGGTCGAGCTGGCGCTGGAGCGCCTGCCGCCAGACCAGTCGCTGCAGCTGGCTGACCTGGGCACCGGCAGTGGTGCGATTGCACTGGCACTGGCCAGCGAACGGCCGCAGGCGCAGGTGCTGGCCACCGACGCCAGCCCGGGCGCGCTGGCCGTGGCCGCGCGCAATGCCGCCCGCCATGATCTGCGCAACGTCCGCTTCGCCGAAGGCGGGCACGACTGGTATGCGCCGCTGCAGGGCGCGCGTTTTGATCTGATTGCCAGCAACCCGCCGTACATCGCCAGCGACGATCCGCATCTGGAGCAGGGTGACCTGCGCTTCGAGCCGGCCACCGCACTGGCCTCGGGTCCGGATGGCCTGGATGACATCCGCCGTATCGTCGACGGTGGCCAGGCCCACCTGCGGCCCGAGGGCTGGCTGTTGATCGAGCACGGTTGGGACCAGGGCGCGGCGATCCGTGCGCTGTTCGACGCGGCGGGATTTGTCGAGGTGCAGACCGCACAGGACCTGGAGCAGCGCGACCGCATCACCCTGGGCCGGCGTCCGGCCTAGAATGGAGGTTCTCCTGCCCCGGCAGGGCATCACCCTGGAGCTGCAAGCATGCGTACGCTGTACCCCGCCATCACCCCCTACGACGTCGGCACCCTGAAGGTCGACGACCGCCACACGCTGTACTTCGAACAGTGCGGCAACCCGGACGGCAAGCCGGTGGTGATGCTGCACGGTGGCCCGGGCGGCGGCTGCAGCGACAAGATGCGCCAGTTCCACGACCCGTCCAAGTACCGGATCATCCTGTTCGACCAGCGCGGTGCCGGCCGTTCCACCCCGCACGCCGACCTGGTGGACAACACCACCTGGGACCTTGTTGCTGATATCGAGAAGCTGCGCGAACACCTGAAGGTCGATCGCTGGCAGGTGTTCGGTGGCAGCTGGGGTTCGACCCTGGCGCTGGCCTATGCCGAAACCCATCCGCAGCGCGTGACCGAACTGGTCCTGCGCGGCATCTTCATGCTGCGTCGCTGGGAACTGGAGTGGTTCTACCAGGAAGGCGCCAACCGCCTGTTCCCGGATGCGTGGGAGCATTACCTCAAGCCGATTCCGCCGGTGGAGCGCCATGACCTGATCTCGGCCTTCCACCGCCGCCTGACCAGCGACGACGAAACCACCCGCCTGGAAGCGGCCAAGGCCTGGGCGGTGTGGGAAGGCGCGACCAGCTTCCTGCATGTCGATGATGACTTCATCAACAGCCACGAAGACCCGCATTTCGCGCTGGCGTTTGCCCGCATCGAGAACCACTACTTCGTCAACGGTGGTTTCTTCGAGGTGGAAGACCAGCTGCTGCGCGACGCGCACCGCATCGCCGACATCCCGGGCGTGATCGTGCACGGCCGCTACGACGTGGTCTGCCCGCTGGCCAACGCCTGGGACCTGACCAAGGTGTGGCCGAAGGCGAAGCTGGAAATCACCCCGGCCTCGGGCCATTCGGCGTTCGAGGCCGAGAACGTGGATGCGCTGGTGCGCGCCACCGATAGCTTCGCCTGATCGGTAGTGCCGGCCGCTGGCCGGCAATGCTTCACCATCAGCGCCGGGCATCGCCCGGCGCTACCGGCCTCATCCACGCATGGCGTGGATTTACCAGTCCCCGGCCAGCAACGCGTCGGCCAGCACCTGCAGCTTCGGCGAGTGCTGGCGCGACGGCGGGTAGATCAGCGACAGCGCACGGCTGCGGCCCTCGAACGGCTGCAGCACGCGTTGCAACCGGCCGTCGGCCAGCGCGTCGGCCACCGCGAAATCCATCACCTGCACGATGCCGATGCCGGCGATCGCCGCTTCCACCAGCGGATCGCCGCTGTCGAACACCATCCGCGTCGGTGGCGTGAAGTCGTGAAGCTGGCCGTCCTGCAGGAACTGCCAGTCCACCAGCCGGCCACTGCGCAGGTTGCGCACCGCCAGGCACGCGTGGCCCTGCAACGCCGCCACATCGTCCGGTGCGCCACAGCGGGCCAGGTAGCCGGGGCTGGCCACCGTCACCCAGCGCAGCGGCCGCAGTGGCCGCGCGACGATGCGCTGGTCGGCGATGACGCCGGTGCGCAGCGCGGCATCGAAACCTTCCTCGACCAGATCGACCAGGCGGTCGTTGAGCACGGCTTCCACCTGCAGTTGCGGGTGCTGCTGCAGCATCGGCCCCAGCAGCGGTACCAGCACCTTGCGCCCGAACATCGAGGGCGCACTGATCTTCAGGGTGCCCGAGGGCGTGCACGGACGGTCGGCCAACTGGCGTTCGGCGTCTTCGAGACCGCACAGCAGGGGCGCGACCTGATCGACGAACTGGCGACCATCCGGGGTCAGTGCCACGTTGCGGGTGTTTCGCTGCAGCAGCTTCACCCCCAGCGTGGCCTCCAGCCGACTGATCGCGCGCGACAGGCCTGACTGGCTCAGGCCCAGCTGCCCGGCGGCGACGGTGAAACTGCGTGCTTCAGCCACCTGCACCAGCATGCGCACGGCATTGAGGTCCATCGAGGTTCCATTCATGCTGAAAATCATGACAGATATGGCTGGAAAGGGGTTTATTGATAGCTCTGCATCAATGAGACTGCGCTCCCCCACAGCACCGGACCGTCGATGCCTCCCCTCAAGTACCCGCGCTGGGCGCTGGCCCTGCTGGCCACCGCCCAGCTGATCATCGCCCTGGATGCCACCATCATCTTCGTCGCCCTGCACGACATGGGTCGCGCGCTGCAGATCAACGCACAGCAGCTGCAATGGGTGGTCAGTGCCTACACCGTGGCCTTTGGCGGCAGCCTGCTGCTGGGGGGCCGTGCCGCCGACCTGATCGGCCGTCGCCGCTTCTACCGGCTGGGCATGCTGCTGTTCGCACTGGCGTCGCTGCTCGGCGCGCTGGCGCCGAACGCCACCCTGCTGATCATCGCGCGTGCGGCGCAGGGCATCGGCGCGGCACTGCTGTTCCCGGCCACGCTGGCGCTGATCAACACGTTGTATGCGGAAGGTCCGGTGCGCAACCGCGCACTTGCGATCTGGAGCATGGCCAGCGCGGTGGGCCTGGCGCTGGGCACGCTGCTCGGTGGCGTGCTGACCCAGGCGTTCGGCTGGCCGGCGGTGCTGGCAGTGATCGTGCCACTGGCCACCACCTGCGCGGTCGCTGCGGGCGCGTGGTTGCCGGCCGATGGCCCGCGTCTGCAGGGCCGTTCCTTCGATCTGGCCGGTTGCCTCACCGTCACTGCCGGCGGCAGTCTGCTGGTCACTACCCTCGTGCAAGGGCCGGAGTGGGGCTGGACTGCGCCGGCCACGCTGGGCTGCCTGCTGCTGTCGGTGCTGCTGCTGGTGGCGTTCGTGCAGATCGAACAGCGCAGCCGCGATCCGCTGATGCAGTTCGCGTTGCTGCGGCTGCCCGGACTGCGCGCGGCACTGGGCCTGACCTTCGCCTTCATGAGCAGCTATGGAGTGCAGTACTACTTCATGGCGCTGTACTTCCAGGACGGCTACGGCTGGAGCCCGCTGCAGGCCGGCCTGGCTTTCCTGCCGGCGACGGCGGTGTGCACGGTCGGCATCCAGCTGGCGGAGTGGGCGCTGAAGCGCTGGAGTGCACGCAAGGTGCTGGTGCTCGGCCAGCTGGCCGGTGCCGTTGGCATCGCCTGGGCCGCAGCAACACTCCCGCACGCCTCGAACTTCTGGCCGCTGCTGCCCGGCGTGGTAGTGCTGAGCATCGGCCAGGGCATGACCTGGACCTCGATGTGGATCGTGGCCGGGCAGGGCGTGCCGTCCGCACAGCAGGGTGTTGCATCTGGCATGGCGGCGACCGCGCAGCAGATCGGTGGTGCGCTGGGCCTGGCGGTGCTGGTGATGGTGGCCAATGCCCATGCGGGTGCAGCCGGTTCGCCGAGTGCACTGGCCGGGCTGGTGCGCGCCGAATACGGTGCCGCCTTGTTTTCACTGTTCGGCGTGGTGATCGCGCTGGGCTTGCGCCCGGCGCCGGCCGAATCGGCCGCCACCGTCTGCCCGGCCAACGAGGCATGATTGAAGGCGCTGCCGTGGGTGGATGTGCCGCGCCTGTGGCAGTGCCGGCCGCTGGCCGGCAAACACATTGATCCAACTACCCTGAGGTTTCCGGCCAGCGGCCGGCACTACCGATCCGGAATGGATCCACGCGCATTCAACCCAGCGCCAGCAACTGCGGCTGCAACGCGCTGAAGATCCGCGCCAGCCGCTCTGCCCACGCCTGCTGCCCGGCGGCATCGGCAATCAGGTCCTGGCGGATCTCCAGCTCCACGTGCACCAGGCCGCGCCCTTCGCCATGCACCGGTACCGCGTAGTCGCTGGTACTGCTGACCGAATACGGTTCGTTGTCACCCACCACCAGGTCGCCTTCATCGCGCAGTGCCTGCAGCAGGGCATGCGCAAAGCGCGTGTCCTGGTGGTACAGCACGCCGGCGTGCCACGGTCGCTGCGCGCCGTTCATCACAGGGGTGAAGCTGTGCATCATCACCAGCAGGGTGGGGCGGCCGGCAGCGCGGCGCGCGTCCAGTTCCGCATCGATGCGGGCGTGGTACGGTGCGTGGATCGCATCGATGCGCTGCTGCCGCTGCGCCGCCGACAGCGCGGCATTGCCGGGCACCACGGTGTGGTCGCTCACCTCCGGAATCAGCGTGGGCGAGGCCAGTGGGCGGTTGCAGTCGATCAGCAGCCGCGAATAGGTCTGTTCGATCGCCCAGGCATCCAGCCGTTCGGCCAGTGCACGAGTGGTGCCGGCAATGCCGATGTCCCAGCCGATATGGCGGTCCAGTTCGGCCTGCGGCAAGCCCAGGCCTGCGAGGGCACGCGGCACCTGCTGGCCGGCGTGGTCGGCCAGCAGCAGGTACGGCGACGCGCCCTGCGGCCGGTGGAGGGTGTAGATCGTCGGGTCGTCGGCGCCGAGCAGCGCCGGCAGCGCATGCAGGTCGGCGTCAGCCACGCGGGCGTCCGTCCAGGTGATGCTCGATCATCCACAGCCCGGCCCAGAGCTTGGCGTCCAGCTCGTAGCCTTCGCCCATCTTCTGCACCAGCCAGGCCGCTGCCTCACTGCGCGGAATCTCGTGGACGATGATGTCCTCGCTGTCGTCGCCACCCCCTTCGCCGATCCGGCGCAGGCCGGTGGCGCGCACGAAGGCGATCTTCTCGCTGCTGGCGCCGGAAGAGGTCGGGCCGATCAGCAGCACTTCGGCGTGATCGGCGGTCCAGCCGGTTTCTTCCTCGAGCTCGCGCACGGCCGAGACTTCAATCGATTCGCCGGCGTGGATGTCGCCGACCAGGCCGGCCGGCATCTCGATGGTGGGGGCCTGCAGCGGTACACGGAACTGTTCGACGAACAGCACCTTGTCCTCCGGGGTGACGGCGATGATGATCGCCGCCAGGCCGCCGGCGTGGGTGCGTTCGCTGTATTCCCAGGTACCGCGCACGACCATGCGCTGGTACTTGCCTTCATAGACGACACGCGGGGCTTCGGTATTGCGCTGGCTCATGCGGGCTCGCTGTGGGTGGGAAGAGGGTCGGCCACGCCAGCGGCATCGAACAGCCGGCGGCGGGTCATCGGGCCGAATCGAAGGGTCTGGCACAGGCCACCGAGCAGTTCCGGGTCGGCCGCCTGGCGCAGCAGGCCGGGTTGGCTGCCTTCCAGCGGCGCGTCCAGCGCGATGGTGGTCAGCTGGCGCCAGAGCCGGGCATGCTCGCGCTGCTCGCGCAGGCGCACCGCCATCTGGGCCGCGCCGCGCAGGCGCAGGAACGGCACTTCGTCCAGGCGTTCGTACAGTGCATCCATGCTGCCGAAATGGGCCAGCAGCACGGCGGCGGACTTGCTGCCCACGCCACTGATACCGGGAATGTTGTCCACCGCATCGCCGCACAGCGCCAGGTAGTCGGCAATCTGGTGCGCGTGCACGCCGTGCCGCGCCTTCACCCCGGCCACGTTCCAGCGCTGGTTGCGCGCATAGTCCCACTGCTCGTCATGGTCGGCCAGCAGCTGCGACAGGTCCTTGTCGGCGGAGATGATCACGCCGCGATGGCTGCTGCGGTGAACGTGCAGGGCGCTGCCGATCAGGTCGTCGGCCTCGTATTCGTGGTGCGCCAGCACCGCCAGGCCCAGCGCCGCGCATAACGCCTTGCAGTGCACGAACTGCCGCTTGAGTGCTTCCGGTGCCGGATCACGGTTGGCCTTGTAGGCCGGGTACAGGCGGTGGCGGAAGCCGCTGTCCAGCGCTTCATCGAAGGCGATGGCGATGTGCTGCGGGCGCTCGCGCTCGAGCAGGTCCAGCAGGAAGCGGGCGAAACCGTGCACGGCATTGGTCGGCCAGCCCTGCGCGTCCTGGAACTGGTCCGGCAGCGAGTGCCAGGCGCGGAACACGTAGATGCTGGCATCGACCAGGTACAGCGAAGGCGGCGGTGCCGGCAGGCTCATGCCGGCGGCGTCCAGTCGCGCAGCAGCGCGGCCGGGTCCGGACGCTCGCGCTCGGGTACGGCGGCCTTCGGCGTACCGATATGGATGAAACCGGCGACGCTCTCGCCCTCGGCCAGGCCCAGGTAGGCGTGCACGGCGGGGTCGAAGGCCATCCAGGCGGTCAGCCACTGCGCGCCGAAGCCCAGCGCCTGTGCGGCCTGCAGCAGGGCGAAGCAGACGCAGCCGGCGGTCATCAGCTGCTCCTGTTCGGGGACCTTCGGGTCCGGGCGCGGGCTGGCCACCACCACGATCACCAGCGGGGCATGACTGAAACGCTGGCGGTCCTTCTCGAATACCGCCTCGCCGGCATGCGGGTCGCGCTGGCGGCTGCGCTCGGCCAGGAAGTTGCCCAGAGTGTGACGTGCATCGCCGGCGATCTTCAGGAAGCGGAACGGTACCCGCTTGCCGTGGTCGGGCACGCGTACGGCCGAGGCCAGCATGCGCTGCAGGGTTGCCGGGTCCGGGCCGGGCTCGCCCAATTGCCGCGAGGGCACCGAGCGGCGGGCATCCAGGGCAAGCAGGGCAGTGGGGTCGGGCATGGAGTCTGAACCGGTCATCACGGGCATTTGATTATAGTCGGGGTGGTCGAAGACGCCGTCTGGGTCGCGTCCAGCCCCTGAATACCAAACTGTGATGAACATCATGCCACTGGCGGGAAAGGGACGGCCGCGTGCTCTCGCCTCGTGGGCCTTGCACGGCTTACGATATCCATCTTGCCGGGCCGCCGGTCATGAGGTTTGAAGTGAGGACTGTTTCACTGTCCGTGACGGGCTGGCCGGCCTACCATCGACGTACCGGTACATGGGGTGTGCCGGCCGCCGCGATGTCCATGCTGACTGTCGTACCAGAGAAGGTGGGGAGCCTTCCCGAATGATGAGCGCGCCCACACCGATGGGATCGCCGGGTCGTGACCCGGTCCAGTTGCAGCGTGCCCGGGACATGGTCCTGCCCGCGCTGTGCCAGGTTTTCGGGGCCGCACTGGCGCGTTTCGACGACGCACTGTTCGACCGCGCCGGCAATGCCGGTTCGTCGCAGCTGCTGTTCCTGGATGCGATGCGTGAACTGCGCCGCCGCCGCGAGGACATCGCCGGTGCCTTCGCCGGCCATCTGCAGCGGGCTTGGGACGCGCTCGCCAGCGGCGAGCCGCTGTCGGCCGAGGCGACCCTGTCCGGTCCTGCCGAAGATGGCCTGAGCCTGCTGGCCGAACATGTACTGGAATCGCGGCTGGCGGTGCGCAATTTCGCCACCGTGCTGCTGCGCGACTTCAAGCCGGTGCTGGCGCGGCTGGACCGGCGCCTGGGCCGCCTGATCGGCGGCGCCGAGCTGGATGCCGACCACAACCCGGTCAGCCCCGAGCACCTGGGCGTGGCCATCCACGAGGCCTTTGCCGGCTGCGAGCTGGCGCCGGAAGTGCACCTGGTGCTGATCAAGCTGTGCGAGCGCGACCTGCGCGCGCCGGTGGGCCGCATCTACGAGAAGCTGGACGAGCAGCTGGCCGCCGCTGGCGTGATGTCGCAGGTGGGGGCCCCGCGGCGTCCATTGTCGGCCGCGCCCGACCCGCGCATGGCGGCGGGGGCGGATGATCTGGTCGAGCCGCGCCACGCGGCGGGCTTGGAATCCGAGTTCAGCGATGATGAGCAGGCCGCGCCGGCCTGGGCGCAGCGCTTCGCCGCGCGCTGGTCCGAGCGCCGTGGCCACATGCAGCAGCATCTCGGGGGCGACGATGCCGGCAACGGCGAGGCGTATGCCGGCCAGCAAGGCATGCTGCTGGAGGCCCTGCATGAGCTGCTGCAGCAGACCCGTCACGTTCGCGAGGATGCCACCTCGGCCGCGCAGGTCGCGGTCGGCCAGCATCGCCCGTTGAGCCAGCGCGAGATGATGTCGGTGCTGTCACTGCTGCAGGCCACGCCCAGCGCCACCCTGCGCGCGGCCATCGGCGAGGACGGCGAATCCCTGGCGCAGCGGTTGAAGAGTGAAGTACTGTCCAGCGCGACCCGGCTGGGCGTCGATCCGGGCCAGACCCGGCTGGACCCGCAGGACGAGGATGCGATCGACCTGGTGGGCATGCTGTTCGACGTGATGCTGGACGAGCGCGAACTGGAAGGCCGCTCGCGCGAGCTGATCGGCCGCCTGGTGGTGCCCTTCGTCAAGGTGGCGATGCTCGACCGCCGGATGTTCGTGCAGAAGACCCATCCGGCGCGCAAGCTGCTCAACTCGCTGGCGGAGGCCTGCGAGGGCAACACCGGCGAGAGCCAGGCCGAGCGCATGCTGATGGCCAAGGTCGAGGAGATCATCGAACGGCTGGTGGCCGAGTTCAACGAGAACCTGGCGATCTTCCTGACCCTGGAAGAGGAATTCCGCGAGTTCCTCGTGCAGCACCGCCGCCGCGTGGAAATCGCCGAGCGGCGCGCCGCCGAAACGCAGCGTGGCCAGGAAAAGCTGGAAATGGCCCGCAGCCGGGCAGGTGCCGAACTGGACCGTCGCATCGGCGATGCCTCCCTGCCGCCGGCCATCGCCGAGTTCCTGCGCCAGCCGTGGCAGCACCATCTGACCCTGGCCCTGCTGCGCGAGGGCGAGGAGGGCGCGTCGGTGGCCGAGGCACTGAGCCTGGCCGACGGCCTGCTGGAGGAAGTGGCCGAGGCGCGCCGCCAGATCGTCGGCAAGCCATGGCTGCAGGCCTGGCAGCCGGCGCTGGCCAAGGTGTTCGGCAGCGTTGGCGTGCACGGTGATGCCGCCACCGGCGCCATTGATGCCCTGCATGACACCTTGCAGGGCATTGCCGAATCGCGGCCGGAGCTGCAGCGCGCGCTGCCGGAGCTGCCGCAGGTCGCGTTGCCGGTACCGCCGGTGGCTGAATCGCCAGCGGTCGAGCTCGGCGGGCAGATCGACGCCGACGATTTCGACAACGCCGATGCCGACCGCTTCCGCCGCATGGAAATCGGCAACTGGCTGGATTTCGTCGACAAGGACGGCAAGGTCCAGGCCGGCAAGCTGTCCTGGGTCAGCCCGATTTCCTCGCGCCTGTTGTTCGTCAACCGTCGTGGCGTGCGCTTCTGCGTGGCCTCGCCGGAAGAACTGGCGGTGATGGTGCGGCTGGGCCGCCTGCGTGCCCACGTGGATGACGGCGCCTTCGACAGCGCGATGCAGGGTGTGATCGATCGGCTGGACCCGGGCAGCGCAACGCTGCACTGAGCCGTGGCCGCCTGCTAGGATCGGGAAAACTCACCGATCAGCGGGGACCTGCATGGCCGTGGCGTTGCTGGGGATCAAGGAGACCGCGCCGGGCGAACGGCGCGTGGCGCTGACGCCGGAAACCGCGCGCAAGCTCGGGGCCATGGGCATTGCCGTCTGGTATGAGGCGGGCGCGGGTTTGGCCGCTGGTTTCACCGACGCCGCCTATGACGATGCCGGTGCACGCGTCTTCGACGCGGGCCGCTGGGCCGAGATCGACATCCTGCTGTGCGTGCAGGCCCCCCCTGCGGCGGTGCTGGAACAGCTCAAGCCCGGCGCCAGCGTGGTCGGCCTGCTGGCCCCGTCCAGCGATCCGGCGCTGGCCGCGCTGGCGACCGATGGTCGCCTGCAGCTGTTCCCGCTGCAGCAGCTGCCGCGCACCACCCGCGCGCAGGCGATGGATGTACTCAGTTCGCAGGCCGGCATGGCCGGCTACAAGGCGGCGCTGATCGCTGCAGAACGTGCACCGCGTTTCTTCCCGATGCTGACCACCGCCGCCGGCACTGTGCGCCCGGCCAAGGTGCTGGTGATCGGTGCCGGCGTGGCGGGCCTGCAGGCCATTGCCACCGCGCGCCGCCTCGGTGCACAGGTGGAAGGCTTCGACGTGCGCCCGGAAACCCGCGAGCAGATCCAGTCACTGGGTGCACGCTTCCTCGATCTTGGCGTGAGTGCGGCCGGCGAGGGCGGTTATGCGCGCGCACTGAGTGATGAGGAGCGCGCCGAGCAGCAGCGCCGGCTGGCCGACCACCTGCGCAGCGTGGATGTGGTGATCTGCACCGCAGCGGTGCCGGGGCGACCGGCGCCGACGATCGTGACTGCGGCAATGGTGGAGGGCATGGCTGCTGGCAGCGTGATCGTGGATCTGGCTGCCGAGAGCGGTGGCAACTGCGCTCTGACCCAGCCGGGGCAGTGCATCGAACACCAGGGCGTGACCATTGATGGCCCACTGGGCCTGGCCAGCCGCGGCGCGACCCAGGCCAGCGAGATGTATGCGCGCAACCTGCTCAACTTCGTCGCGCTGTTCGTGCGCGAAGGGCAGCTCGGTTTCGACTGGGAAGACGAGTTGCTGGCCAAGACGCGCTGGCAAGCGTGACCTGACCTGCATGCTGTAGAGCCGAGCCCATGCTCGGCTTGCGCAGACGCGATGAAGCAGCCGGGCGTGGGCTCGGCGCTACAGAGGATTGAATCTGGCCTTACCGCGGCTTCGCCGGCGGCGGATTCTCTCGCACCCAGTCCTTGCGTTGCTCCGGCGTCATCTGCGACCAGCGCTCGCGCAGGGCGTCGCGCTGCGCGGGCGGCAGATCCCGCATCTGCCCGAACAGGGCCCGTGCCTGCTCACGCTGTTCCGGGCTCATGTGCTCGAAGCGGCGCAGGCCGCGGCGGGCCTTGTCACGCTCTTCCGGGCTCATCGATTGCCAGCGCTGGCCGTGCGAGAGCATGCGCTGGCGCTGGCCGGCATCGGCGCTGTTCCAGCGGTCGCGTAGCGGCGCCAGCAGGGACTCCCGCTGCGCTTCACTCAACTGTTCCCAGGCCGGCAGCGGTGCGGCCGGCGCAGGGCGTGCGGCAGGGGCGGGCGCGGCGCTCTGCGCCACCGCCGGGACGGCCGGCAGCAGCAACAGGGTCATGAGCAGGGGCAGGGTGTGCAGTCGGGGCATGATTCACTCCATCGCCAGGTCGGTATCGCCCAGCCACAGGTACAGATCGGGATTTTCGTCGTAGAGCGCGCTGTTGTCTTCCACCGCGGCAAGCACAGGTGCCGGCGCAGGGCCCGTCAGCGTGCCATGGCCGGTGAACTGCAGGCCTATCCCCAGCGCCACCACCAGCGAGCACGCACTGGCCAGCCACCAGCGCCAGCGCCCCCGGTGGGCGGCCGTGGCGCCGTGGCGAGCGTGGCGCAGCCGGGCCAACGTTGCAGGCGACAGCGCCTGCAGCGACTGCGCATGCAGGCTGCGCAGGGTGTCGTCGGAAGGCAGGGAGCGTTTCACGGGTGGATCTCCAGATAATCCTGCAGCGCCTGCCGGGCGCGTGCCAGATGGGTTTTTACCGCGCCTTCGCTGCAGCCCATGGCGCGGGCAGTGGTGGCCCCGTCCAGGTCCTGCAGCACGCGCAGGGTGAAGGCCTCGCGCTGGCGGGCGGGCAGGCGGCGCAACGCGTCCACCAGCTGCTGGTACTGCTGGCGCTGTTCATGCGCCTGTGCCGGGTCGGGGCCAGGATCGGCCCAGTCGATCCCGCCGCCTTCCGCGTCCTGGTTGTCGCGCCAGAACGGCAGGCGGAAGCGGCGCCGGCGCTGCACGTCGATCACGCGCCGGCGCAGGATGCTCCAGAACAGCGGTGCCCATTCGGCCGCCGGCTTGTCGGCGTAGTCCAGCATGCGCATCAGCGCGTCCTGCACCGCATCCATGGCGTCTTCGCGCTGGCGCAGGCCGGCCTCGGCGAAGCGGAACGCACGCGGGCCGACGCTGGCCAGGAACGCCTCCAGCGATGCCGGCGGGGCATCGGTCTCGGCGCTCGGGGGGACGGGGCTGCTCACCAGCACAGGGTACGGTTCCTCGCTTGGGGTCACCATCGACAACGCGTGAGCGCCGCTTCGGTTGACGCCGGGTGCACGCGGGGTTCAGCCCATGGTTATGATGGGACGACGAAGACAGAGCAGGAGCGTTGCCAGTGAGTGACGGGTTCGTGGCGCTGTACATCTTCATGCTGGCGGCCATCGCCGGCCACGTGATCATTTCGCGGGTGCCGGTGATCCTGCATACCCCGCTGATGTCGGGCTCCAACTTCATCCACGGCATCGTGCTGATCGGCGCGATGGTGGTGCTGGGGCATGCGCAGACGCCGCTGGAGAAAGCCTTGGGCTTCCTCGCCGTGGTGCTCGGTGCCGGCAACGCCGCCGGTGGCTACGTGGTCACCGCGCGCATGCTGGAAATGTTCAAGCCGAGCGCGCCCAAGGGGGGCCAGGACGAACCGAAGGAGCCGCAGGCTTGAACATCAGCACCGTCGAACTGCTCGATTGGCTGGTCAAGGCCAGTTACCTCGCTGCCGCCACGCTGTTCCTTCTGGGCCTTCAGCGCATGGCCTCGCCGCTGACCGCGCGCAGCGGCATCCGCTGGGCCGGGCTGGGCATGCTGCTGGCCACGGTGGCGACCTTCTTGCTCCCCGAACTGCACAACGTGCCGCTGATCCTGGTGGCGCTGCTGCTCGGCGCCGGCCTTGCCTGGTGGTCGGCCGGCAAGGTCGCCATCACCGACATGCCGCAGATGGTGGCGCTGTACAACGGCATGGGCGGTGGCTCGGCGGCGGCGATCGGTGCGGTGGAACTGCTGCGCTACGCCTTCCTGGCCCATCGCGATACCCGCCACTGGAGCGCGCAGGCGCTGGCCGACCTGGCCGCGCGCCAGCCGTCGGGCACGGTGCTGCTGCTGGCGGTGGTCGGCGCGGCGATCGGTGCCGTGTCGCTGTCCGGTTCGGTGATTGCCTGGGCCAAGCTGGATGGGCGCTTGGACAAGCGCGTGACCTGGCCCGGCCAGCAGGTGATGAACCTGCTGGTGGCGCTGGCCGTGGTGGTGCTGGCGATCATCGCCGCCAGCACGCTCAGCACCTGGGCGATCGTCACCTTCTTCGTACTGGCGCTGGCGCTGGGCGTGCTGATGACGCTGCCTATCGGTGGCGCCGACATGCCGGTGGTGATCTCGCTGTACAACGCGTTCACCGGCCTGGCGGTGTCGTTCGAAGGCTACGTGCTGGGCAACGAGGCATTGATCATCGCGGGCATGATGGTCGGCGCCGCCGGCATCCTGCTGACCCGGCTGATGGCCAAGGCGATGAACCGGCCGATCCGCAATGTGTTGTTCTCCAACTTCGGTGGTGGCGCCGGCGGGGAAGCGCAGGCGATCAGCGGTGCGCAGAAGCCGATTGAAGCGTCGGATGTCGCGGCGATGATGGCCTACGCAGAACGCGTGGTGATCGTGCCTGGTTACGGCATGGCCGTGGCGCAGGCCCAGCACAAGATCTGGGAGCTGGCGCAGCGGCTGGGCCAGCGCGGGGTGAAGGTGAAGTTCGCCATCCATCCGGTGGCCGGGCGCATGCCCGGGCACATGAACGTGCTGCTGGCCGAAGCGGGTGTGCCCTACGACCTGATCGCCGACATGGACGACATCAACCCGGAGTTCGCCAACACCGACGTGGTGCTGGTGATTGGTGCCAACGACGTGGTCAATCCGGTGGCACGGACCGACCCGGCCAGCCCGATCTACGGCATGCCCGTGCTGGACGTGGTCAATGCGCGCAACGTGGTGGTGATCAAGCGCGGCAAGGGCACTGGTTTTGCGGGCATCGAGAATGCGCTGTTCTACGCCGACAACGCCCGCATGCTGTACGGCGATGGTGCCGAAGCGGCAGCCTCGCTGGTCAGCGAGTTGAAGGCGCTCGACGGCGGGCATTGAGGCCCGGCTGCATCCGTGGGTGCGGACCTTGGTCCGAACGCTTCTGCCGGCCAGCGGCCGGCACTACCATCCCATCCACGCATGGCGTGGATCTACCTGCATATCCCCGGCGGACGTGGCAACCGGCGTGCTCAGCGCGCCAGCCAGGCGCCCACGGCCACGCCCAGCGCCAGCCACAGCCATTCCACCGCGCCATTGGCGAGGGCGATCAGGGTCCAGGCCAGGTGCGGGCCCATCCGCAGGGTCGCGTCCCACAGGTCCAGCCCGATCGAGCCGCCCATCCAGGCGCTGGCGATGGTCCAGTTGGCGACGGCGGTCACCAGCAGGGTGCCCAGCACGACCAGTGCAATGCGCAGCCGGCCCGGGCCCAGCGTACCCATGCGCAGCATGAACACCAGTTCCAGGGCGGTCACGACCGCCATCCAGCCGACCTGCCGGCCGGTCATCAGCGCCAGCACCATCCAGGCGAGGGGAGCAACAAGCAGGCCCAGCAACAGCATGATGGGCCAGAGCCAGGTCACGGTCCTGGCACGCGCGGCATTGGAGGACATCGAAGCTCCCTGAAGATCACCCACAGGATACTGTGGTTTGCCGCAGTGCACCGGCGGCGGCAGGGCGGCTGGGCTAGAATGCCGTCTTGCGTGGCCCCGGCCACGGCCCCATATCGGTCCCCATGTATTCCCGTAGCAGCGAACCTGTCCACTTCGAACGCGATTGCGAGGCCGTGATGGTCCCGCAGGGCGACACCGTGACCCTGCCCGCCGGCAGCTATGGGTACATCACCCAGGCGCTGGGCGGCAGTTATTCGGTGTTCGTCGAGGGCAACCTGTTCCGCATCGCCGGCAAGGACGGCGACGCCATCGGCAAGGAAGCGCCGGCACCGCTGGAACTGCCGGCCGACGCCACCGATGAACAGGTGGAACAGCTGGTATGGCAGCAGCTGCGCACCTGCTTCGACCCCGAAATTCCGGTGAACATCGTCGAACTGGGCCTGGTCTACGAGGTCGAGATCAAGCACCTGGACGAAGGCAAGCGCGAGATCGATGTGAAGATGACCCTGACCGCACCGGGTTGCGGCATGGGCGAGATCCTAGTCGACGACGTGCGCAGCAAACTCGAAATGATCCCGACGGTGGCCGAGGCCGACGTCGACCTGGTGTTCGACCCGCCGTGGAACCAGCACATGATGTCCGAGGCGGCCCGGCTCGAGACCGGCATGCTTTGACCCACGGCCCGCAGTGACGCGGGCCCGGCAATACCCGCAACCAGAACAGGAAATCTCCGGTGTCCCAGTCCATTCCCAGCTTCGCCGTCACCCGTTCGGACCACCCGCGCAGCGCTGAAGAGCGCGCCAAGATCCTGGAGAAGCCGGGCTTCGGCCTGCACTTCACCGACCACATGGTGGAAGTACGCTGGGACAAGGACACCGGCTGGCACAACGCCAACGTGCGTGCCTACGGTACGCTGCAGCTGGACCCGGCCGCGGCCGTGCTGCACTACGGCCAGGAGATCTTCGAAGGCATCAAGGCCTACCGCCATGCTGACGGCTCGATCTGGACCTTCCGCCCGGATGCCAACGGCCGTCGCCTGCAGCGTTCGGCGCAGCGCCTGGCGCTGCCGGAACTGCCGGTGGAGATCTTTGTCGAATCGCTGAAGCAGCTGATCGCCGTCGACAGCGACTGGGTGCCGTCGGCCGACGAGTCGAGCCTGTACTTCCGCCCGTTCATGATCGGCGATGAAGCCTTCCTCGGCGTGCGCGGTGCGCACAAGGCCGGCTACTACGTCATCGCCAGCCCGGCCGGCCCGTACTTCGCCAAGGGCGTTGCCCCGGTGTCGATCTGGCTGTCCACCGAATACGCGCGTGCGGCCAAGGGCGGCACCGGTGCTGCCAAGTGCGGTGGCAACTACGCCGCCTCGCTGCTGCCGCAGCAGAAGGCGCAGGCGCAGGGTTGCTCGCAGGTGCTGTTCCTCGACCCGGTAGAGGGCAAGTACCTGGAAGAACTGGGCGGCATGAACGTGTTCCTGGTCTACAAGGACGGCACGCTGGTCACTCCGGAACTGTCCGGCAGCATCCTCGAGGGTATTACCCGCGAGAGCATCCTGCAGCTGGCCCGCGACCGCGGCATGAAGGTCGAAGAACGCAAGGTCAGCATCGACGAGTGGAAGGACGGCGTCGCCTCCGGTGCGATCAGCGAAGTGTTTGCCTGTGGCACCGCCGCGGTGGTCACCCCGATCGGCCAGCTGAAGGGCGAGGGCTTCTCGGTGGGCGACATCAACGCCCCGGCCGGCGAAGTGACCATGTCGCTGCGCAAGGAACTGACCGACATCCAGTACGGCCGCCTGCCGGACCGCCACAACTGGCTGGTCAAGCTGGGCTGATCGCCCACATCGAATCGTAGAGCCGGGCCCGCGCCCGGCTGCGCTTCTGGAAAGCCCGTCCCCGCGACGGGCTTTCTGCATTTCAGGCCAAGGGGTCAGATCCCTTTCCGCGTGAAAAGGCATCTGACCCCGGATCGGCGGACGCCGATGTCGGCAAAGTCATTCCGGGACATGTGAGGGCCCAGTCAGGTCTGTGCAGGACGCGAGAAAGTTCCTTCACCTTCACAAACCCTTGACCCGAAAAGTCTCAGAACGAACATTTCATCTAGCTGAAAAGACGCTGAAAATCTTGTGGTGTCCGGTTTCGGCCATTAGCGTCATCTGCACGGCGGATCGTTAGGGGGATCCGCTGGCTCGCCGGACTTCGAACCTCGCCAATGCAAGCCAGCCCAGGGTTCGGGCCGGTGCTTCTGCCGATTCCGGCATTCACACCACAAGAAAGGGAAATACGATGTCCCAGGTAACGCAACCGCGTGTGCGTCGAGTGTGGGTGGTCCTTGGTGCGTCCGTTCTGTCATCGCTGCTGCTGGCCACGCCTGCGCTGGCCGGCGATGTCCAGCTCAGCGGCCTGCAGTCCGCGCCGACCCACCAGCGTTTCATCGTGAAGTACCGCGACGGCAGCGCGCCGGTGGCCAACACCACCGCACTGGCCTCTTCACTGAAGAATGCCGCCGCCGGCCTGGCCAGCAGCCAGGGCCGCGCACTGGGCCTGCAGCAGGTCCGCAAGCTGGCCGTCGGCCCGACCCTGGTCAGGACCGATCGCCCGCTCGACCAGGCTGAATCCGAGCTGCTGATGCGCAAGCTGGCCGCCGATCCGAACGTGGAGTACGTCGAAGTCGACCAGATCATGCGCGCGACGCTGACCCCGAACGACACCCGCTTCAGCGAACAGTGGGGCTTCGGTACCTCCAATGCGTCGATCAACGTGCAGCCGGCCTGGGACAAGTCGACCGGCACCGGCGTGGTCGTGGCGGTGATCGACACCGGCATCACCAACCACCCCGATCTCAACGCCAACATCCTGCCCGGCTACGACTTCATCAGCGACGCCGCGATGGCGCGCGATGGTGGCGGTCGCGACAACAACCCGAACGATGAAGGCGACTGGTACGGCGCCAACGAGTGCGGCTCGGGCATCCCGGCCTCCAACTCCAGCTGGCACGGTACCCACGTCGCCGGCACCGTGGCGGCAGTGACCAACAACAGCACCGGCGTGGCCGGTACCGCGTTCAACGCCAAGGTTGTGCCGGTGCGCGTGCTCGGCAAGTGCGGCGGTTACACCTCCGACATCGCCGACGCGATCGTATGGGCTTCCGGCGGCACCGTCAGTGGCGTGCCGGCCAATGCCAACCCGGCTGAAGTCATCAACCTCTCGCTGGGTGGTGGCGGCAGTTGCTCCACCACCTACCAGAATGCGATCAATGGCGCTGTCGGCCGTGGCACCACCGTGGTGGTCGCCGCCGGCAACAGCAACACCAACGTGTCCTCGTCGGTGCCGGCCAACTGCCCGAACGTGATTGCCGTGGCGGCCACAACCTCGGCCGGTGCGCGTGCCAGCTTCTCCAACTACGGCACCGGCATCGACATCTCGGCACCGGGCCAGAGCATCCTGTCAACGCTCAACACCGGCACCACCACGCCGGGCAGCGCCAGCTACGCGTCGTACAACGGCACCTCGATGGCGGCGCCGCATGTGGCCGGCGTGGTTGCGCTGATGCAATCGGTCGCGCCAAGCCCGCTTAGCCCGGCGCAGGTCGAGAGCATCATCAAGAGCACCGCACGCCCGCTGCCGGGGTCATGCTCGGGTGGCTGCGGTGCCGGGATCATCGACGCCAACGCTGCGGTGTCCGCGGCCATCAACGGGGGCGGCACTCCGAATCCGGGCGGCAACGTCCTGCAGAACAATGTGCCGGTCACCGGCCTGTCGGCCAGCAGTGGCTCATCGCTCAGCTACACCGTCAATGTCCCGGCCGGCAGCAGCCAGCTGCGCGTGGCGATCAGCGGCGGCACCGGTGACGCCGACCTCTACATCCGCCAGGGCAGCGCGCCGACCGACACGGTGTACACCTGCCGTCCGTACCTGAGCGGCAACAGCGAGACCTGCACGGTGAACAGTCCGGCCGCCGGTACCTGGTATGTGCGGGTGAAGGCGTACAGCACTTTCTCGGGCGTGACCCTCAACGCCCAGTACTGAGCCCAAGTCCCTCTCCATGGGCACGCCCCGGCCCAGGCCGGGGCGTTCTTGCATGGGGCCGGCGGTGGTACGTGCCGCCGCGCCATGGTGGGTGCCGACCTTGGTCGGCACGCTGTTCCTCAGACCGATTCGAAGCGGTTCGCGGCCACGTTCTTGCGCACGTGCTGCGGGTCGAAGATCCGCCCGTTCATCGCGATGTACACGCCGCTCGGCAGCGACTGCACCGCACCGATCGCACAGCCGATGTTGAACTCCGCATCCGAGCCGCGGAAGCGTGCCGGGCTCAGTGCACCGGTCATCACGATGGTCTTGTCCGGAATCGTCGCCAGCACCTTGCCGGTCTGCACCATCGAGTCGGTGCCGTGGGTCACCAGCACGTGCCGGGTCGGCTGCGCGGCGATGGTGGCGCGGATCAGCTCGCGGTCCTCATCGTTGATGTGCAGCGAATCCTTGCGCAGGATCGGAATCACGTTGAAGCGGAACGTCACGCCCAGCTCGCGCAGGATCATGCCGATCTGCGGATCGCCGATCTGGTAGTCCGACTTGTCGTCGAAGTAGATCTTGTCGATCGTGCCACCGGTGGTGACGACCAGGAGCTCTTCCATCATGTGCATGCGCGAAACCAGGACAGGTGCAGCGGCGCGGGGCCGGGAGCACAGATGATACGGCCCGGCGGGCGCAGCGTCAGCGTCACTTGCCGAAGCGGGCGCGCAGCCCTGGCAGGCTGGCGCTGAAGATCACCAGCAGGGCCAGTGTGATTTCGATCAGCGCCAGCCAGCGCGTCTGCGGGTGGCTCCAGGCGCTCATCACGCCGTGGCTGAACCAGCCCAGGGCCAGTACCGAGGCCCAGAAACCCGTCCTGCGCCATCCCAGGCGCAGCGCAATGGCCAGCGCGAGCGGTGGCGCGGTAAACACCAGCTGGGTGGCCAGCCAGTGCTTGTCATTGATGAACCAGCCGGCGAACAGCGCAGCCAGCCCCATCAGGGCCAGCAGCAGGACCGTGCGCTGCCCGGTGCTCATCGGGCCAACCGCTGCGCGATGTCGGCCACCCGGCGGCCAAGCGCGCGCGCAAGCACGGCTTCATCGTCGGTCGGCTGCGGGTCGTCGGCGGCACCGGCCACGTGGCTGGCGCCATACGGCGTGCCGCCACTGGTGGTGTGGCTCAGCGCCGGCTCGGTGAACGGGATGCCGACGATCACGCAGCCATGGTGCAGCAGTGGTACCTGCATCGACAGCAGGGTCGATTCCTGGCCGCCATGCATCGAAGCAGTCGAGGTGAACACCCCGGCCGGCTTGCCCGACAAGGTGCCGTTGACCCATTCGGCGCCGAGCCCGTCGAGGAAATGCTTCACCGGCGCGGCCATGTTGCCGAAGCGGGTCGGGCTGCCGAGCAGCAGGCCTTGGCATTCGGCCAGGTCCTGCACGCTCACGTAGGGGGCGCCATCGTCGGGCACCGGCGGCTGCGCGGTCTGGGTCACTGCGGCCACCGGCGGCACCGTGCGCAGGCGCGCGCTCATGCCAGGCACTTCGCCGACGCCCCGCGCGATCTGGCGCGCCAGCCGTGCCACCGAACCGCCCCGGCTGTAGTACAGCACCAGAATCTCGCCCATCGTGCCCGCTTCTCCTCGTCGTGTGGCCACCAGTATGGCTATCCTGCCAGCATTCCGCATCGGGTACCCTTTCGCCGATGGAACCTTTGGATACGCTCAACCTGTGGATGGAGCGCGCGCGGGATCGCGCACGGGCCATCAGTTTCGGCCGCTTCCTGTGGCATCGCTTCCTCGACGACCGCCTGTTCCAGGCAGCGGCGGCGCTGGCCTATACCACGGTGTTCGCGCTGGTGCCGCTGGCCATCGTGGTGTTCGGCGTGCTCTCGGCCTTCCCCGTTTTCGACCGCTGGAGCGACCAGCTCAGCGACTACGTCTTCTCCAACTTCGTGCCCAACGCCGCGCGCGCGGCCGAGGGCTACCTGCGGCAGTTCTCGGCCAGCGCCGGCCAGCTCACCGCCGCCGGCTTCATCGCGCTGGTGGTATCGCTGCTGATCACCCTCAACAGCGTGGAAGAGACCTTCAACCAGATCTGGCGGGTTGGCTCCACCCGGCCCAAGCTGACCCGCTTCCTGGTCTACTGGACCGTGCTGACCCTGGGCGCGATGCTCGCCGCTGCGTCGCTGGCGGTGTCGGCGCGGGTGTTCGCGTTGCCGTTGTTCGGTACCCAGGAGGGCCGTTGGCTGGCCGAACTGGCCCTGCGGCTGGCGCCGATCCTGATCGAGTTCGTCTGCATCACGCTGATGTTCCGGGTGGTGCCGCACCACACCGTGAAGTGGCGGCACGCGATACCCGGCGCGATTCTGGCGGCGGTGATCCTGGAGCTGGTGAAGTGGGGCATCGGGGCCTATCTGGGCAGCTTCCAGTCCTACCAGAAGCTGTATGGCACGGTGGCCTTCGTGCCGATCCTGCTGCTGTGGATCTACCTGTGCTGGGTGGCGGTGCTGCTGGGCGCATCATTGTCTTCGTCGATGGCGGCCTTCCGTTACCAGCCGGTGGAACTGCGCCTGCCGCAGGGGTATGAGTTCTATGGACTGCTTCGCCTGCTCGGCCGCTTCCAGCATGCACGGGCGAAGGGCAAGGGCCTGGCCGATGACGAGATCCTGCGGCTGGAGCCGATGCTGACCGATTCACTGCTGCAGGACCTGATCTGCAATCTGCAGGACATCGACCTGCTGCGCCGCGATGAGCGCGGCGAGTGGCTGCTGTCGCGCGATCTGGACCAGGTCAGCCTGGCCGATCTTTACGAATGCACCCAGCTGCGCATCCCGGTGGCCGAGCAGCACCTGCCGTATCGTGATGACAGCCTGGGACGTGCCGCATTGGCGGCGCTGGACGATCTGCGACTGCCCTTGCGTGAACGCCTGAAGCGCAAGGTCAGCGATATCTACACCGATTCCGGAGACATGCCATGACCCGCAAGACCCCGTTGCTGCTGCCGCTGGCACTGTTGCTGGCGCTGTCGGCCTGCAAGCCGGCCCAGGAGCCCACCCCCGCCAGCAGCCAGCCACCGGCACAGGCACCGACCCCGGCCACCCCCGCAGCGGTGGAGGAGACCCCGGCCGAACGTACCACCGCCGAGTTCCCAACGCTGAAGATGAAGGCGGTGGACGGCAGCGACTACGACCTGGCCGCGCACCGCGGCAAGTGGGTGGTGGTGAACTTCTGGGCGACCTGGTGTGCCCCGTGCCGCAAGGAGATGCCCGAGCTGTCGGCGCTGCATGCGATGCGCAGCAACATCGAAGTGGTCGGCCTGGCCTATGAAGACATCGAGGTGCCGGAGATGCAGTCGTTCCTGACCAAGCATCCGGTGACCTATCCGATCGTGATCGTGGACCCGTTCGATCCGCCGGCGGACTTCGCCACGCCACGCGGCTTGCCGTTGACGCACCTGCTGGATCCGCAGGGCAAGCTGGCGCACACGTTCCTTGGCCCGGTGACGGCCGCCGACATCGAAAAGCAGATCGCTGCTGCCAAGTAGGTTGGGTATCGGCAGGGCTGCGCCCTGCACCCGCCGAAACTTTCAAGCAACGGCAACAGCAACTGCCAAAGTGCGATTTCCGTGTTGTGGCGGGGCGGTGTCGGAGTGCGGGGACGCCGCAAGTACGTCCATGTAGGCTTGGCAGCCGCATCCATGCGGCTGACACCCCGCACTCCGACACCGCCCCGCCTCTGACAGATTTCTGCGATCTGGTAGATCCACGCCATGCGTGGATGAATCTCTTTCAGATCTCGAATCAATTCGGGGTCAGATCCGTTTTCCTGCGGAAAACGGATCTGACCCCAGGCGCTATTCCGACAGATCGTAGAGATCTGTCGAAGGCGGGGTGGGTCCGCTTGCGGGGGCGTGAGCCGCATGGATGCGGCGACCGAGCCTACATGGACGTATTTACGGCGTCCCCCGCAAGCGGACCCACCCTGCCTACCCACAGGAAACCCGCTTCTGCTTCGGCTGTTGCTGTTGCCTTGGTTCGTAGCAGGTGCAGGGCCGCAGGCCCTGCCGACCCACCCTAATCCTCGACCGGGAAGTTCTCGATCGGCTTCAGCACATCGTAGTGCTCGCGATGCAGCTTGCCCTTCAGCTTCGGCAGCTCGGGCAACGGTGCATCCACCCGCGTATCGGGCAACCGGTCCAGCAGGTTGCGTACCAGCGTCAGCCGGCCCAGCCGCTGGTCGTTGAAATCCACCAGCGTCCACGGTGCCGCCTCCCGATGCGTCGCGCGCAGCATCGCCTCGCGGGCCTCGGTGTACGCGCTGTACTTGCTGCGCGACTTCAGGTCCACCGGGGAGAGCTTCCAGCCCTTCAGCGGATCGAGATGGCGCTCGGCGAAGCGCTTCTCCTGCTGCTCCTGGTCCACGCACAGCCAGTACTTGAACAGCAGGATGCCGTCGTCCACCAGCAGCTGTTCGAACACCGGCGCCTGGCGCAGGAACTGCTGGTACTCGGTCTCGCTGCAGTAGCCCATCACCCGTTCGACGCCTGCGCGGTTGTACCAGCTGCGGTCCATCAGCACGATCTCGCCGGCGGCGGGCAAGTGCGAGGCGTAGCGCTGGAAGTACCACTGCGTGGCTTCGCGGTCGGTGGGCTTGGGCAGTGCCACCACGCGGCACTGGCGCGGGTTGAGGTGCTGGCTGATGGCCTGGATCGCGCCGCCCTTGCCCGCCGTGTCGCGCCCTTCAAACAGCACCAGCAGGCGTTGCCCGCTGTGCTGCACCCAGCGCGCCATGGCGGTCAGCTCCAGCTGCAAAGGCAGCAGCAGTTCGTCGTAGTCCTTGCGCTTGAGCTTGGCCATCGTCACACCCGCGGGGAGGAAGCCCGAGCGTAGCGCAGGGGCTGCCCAGGCGATGTCGACGCTACCTGGTCGCGCTTACCCTGCTGCGCCCGTCCAGCCGTTCTCACGTGCCAGTTGCTGCACCAACGCTGACAGATCGCGGGCAAACCCGCCCATGTCGAACAGCCCGCTGCGCTCGCGCGCCTGTGCCAGTTCAGCGCGCAACGCGGCCAGCGCCGCCGGGTCATTGCCCAGCGCGCTGGCGGTGGTGATGAACGCCGCATCGTCGGCGACATTCATCCGCGCCAGTCCCAGATGGTGGTTGAGGCTGCCGGCCACGCGCGCGGCGAACGTGTCGCCGGGGCAGGTCAGCACCGGGCAGCCGGCCCACAGCGCGTCGGACGCGGTGGTGTGGGCGTTGTACGGATGCGTGTCGAGGAACAGGTCGGCCAGCTGATAGCGGGCCAGATACTGCGGATGCGGCAGTTTGGCCATGAACACCAGCCGCGTTGGGTCCAGGCCAGCGGCCTGTGCGGCGCTGCGCAGGCGGGCGTCGGCATGGCCGGGGCCGGACAGCAGCCACAGCACGCTGCCGGGCACCGCCTGCAGCACTGCGAAGGCGCGGCCCATGCTGCGCGGGTTGAGCTTGTAGCTGTTGTTGAAGCAGCAGAACACGACGCCGTTTCCGGGCAACCCGCACTCGGCGCGGGACGGTGCCGGCTCCAGCATGCGGGTGTTGTCCGAGGGCTGGAAGGCACGCGGCAGGCGCAGCACCCGTTCGCTGTAGTGCGGCTCCAGTGAAACTGGCAAAACGAAGCTGTCGCCGATCACGGCATCCATCCACGGCGCCCCGGACGTGCCGGGGTAAGCCAGCCAGTTCAACTGCAGCGGGGCAGGGCGCATCGCCAGTACCTCCGGCGTGCCGCCGCCGCCCCAGCCGCGCAGGTCGAACAACAGGTCGATGCCCTGTGCGCGGATGCGTGCGGCAGTGTCTGCATGGCGCAGGCCAGCCACATCATGCAGCTGTGTGGCCGTCTGCAGGCGCTGGCGGATGCGGCTGCCGTCGTCGCGGTTCAGCGCGAACAGATGCAGCTGCAACGCCGGGTCATGACGCAGCTGCTCGAACAGGGCCACGGTCAGCAGCCCGGTGGGATGGGCGCCAAAACCATTGGAAAGGAAACCGACCCGCAAGGGGCCGTGCGCGCGCACCTTCACGGCAGGAAGGGGACGTACCCCCGAAGCAATCACCGCGGCGCGCGCGCGCGCGCAGGCCAGCTGTTCGGCTGCGGTGGCATCCTCGCTGAGGAACGCGAACGGTTCGACCACACCTTGGCCGCTGGCCAGTGCGCCACGCACTTGTGTGGCCAGTGCGTCCACGTCCTGCCAGTCGCACAGGCGACGCTGCCAGGCCAGGCGCTGGGCGGCGATATAGGGTTCGCCCGGCATCAGCGCATGCGCGCGGCGATAGGCCGTCGCCGCCCCTTCGGCATCATCGGCATCTTCCAGTGCATGGCCCAGCCACAACGCGATGCCCGGGTGCTGCGGGGCCAGTGCCGAAGCCTGGCCCAGCAGCTTCGCTGCATCGCCATGTGCGCCGGCCATCCAGGCCACGCGGCCCAGCCGCGCCAGCGCTTCGGGGTGGTTGGGGCGCAGTTGCAGTGCGCGTCGTGCGGCCTGCTCGCCGGCAGCGATGTCGCCGGCTTCCAGTTCCAGGTCGGCCAGCATCACCCAGGCCACGAAGTCGCCGGGCTGGCGCGCGATCGCCTGCTGCAGGTGCTGTCGCTGCTGCCAGGCCGTCATCGTGATCAGTCCGCCGACAACTGCGCCAGGGCGTCGACCTGGTGTTCGTGGCTGAGTCGCTGCAGCAGCGGGTCGAGGTCGCCGGCCAGGATGTTGGGCAGGTCGTACAGGGTCAGGCCTTCCACGCGGTGGTCGGTGATCCGGCCCTGCGGGAAGTTGTAGGTGCGGATGCGCTGGCTGCGGTCGCCGCTGCCGACCTGCAGGCGCCGCGATTCGGCCTGCGCCGCGTCCTGGCGCTGGCGTTCGGCATCGAGCAGCTGCGCCTTCAGGCGCTTCATCGCCTTGTCGCGATTGGCGTGCTGGCTGCGTTCGGTCTGGCATTCCACCACTACGCCGGTCGGCAGGTGGGTGATGCGGATCGCCGACTCGGTCTTGTTGACGTGCTGGCCACCGGCGCCGGACGAGCGGAACGTGTCCACCTTCAGGTCGGCGGGGTTGATGACGATGTCATCGACTTCGTCGGCCTCCGGAATGATTGCCACGGTGGCCGCCGAGGTGTGGATGCGGCCCTGCGATTCGGTGGCCGGCACGCGCTGCACGCGGTGCGTGCCCGATTCGAACTTCAGGCGCGAGAACGCTCCCCGGCCGACCACGCGTGCCACCACCTCCTTGTAGCCGCCGTGTTCGCCCGGGCTGTCCGATTCGATCTCGACCTTCCAGCCCTGGCGCTCGGCATAGCGGGCGTACATGCGGAACAGGTCGCCAGCGAAGATCGCGGCTTCGTCGCCGCCAGTGCCGGCGCGCACTTCCAGGAACAGGTTGCCTTCGTCGCGCGGGTCGCGTGGCACCAGCAGCAATGCGAGCTCCTGCTCCAGCGCCTGCAGGCGCGCCTGCGCGGCGGCGATCTCCTCGTCGGCCAGCTCGCGCAGATCGGGATCGGCGCGCATGCCTTCGGCGGCGGCCAGGTCGGCCTTGGCACGGGCTTCATCGGCCAGTGCAGTGGCAACCGGTTCAAGTTGGGCGAATTCGCGCGAAAGGTCGCGGAAACGGGTGTTGTCGGCGACCACATCGGGTTCGGCGAGCAGGCGTTCCAGTTCTTCGCGGCGCTCGGCCAGCGCTTCCAGCTTACGGCGCAGGGTCGGCGTCATCGGGTCTCACGGGTGGGTGGCGGTAACCCGGCGTGGCCGGGAACAGGCGCTCGGCGGCGCGGGTCAGGTCGGCATCGCCACTCAGCGCGGCGGCGCGCAGTGCGGCGGTCGGCGGGTGCAGCAGGCGGTTGGTCAGGCCGTGGGCCAGCAGTTCCAGCACTTCGTCGGCGGGCTTGCCGTTGGCCAGCTGCTGGCGCGCGCGCTCCAGCAGCTCGGCACGGGTGGCTTCGCCGAACGCGCGCAGCTGCCGCAGTGGTGCCTGGTGGGCGCTGGCCTGCTGGGTCTCGATGAAGCGCGATACCTGCAGGTCGATGATCGCCTCGGCCTCGGCAGCGGCCTCGCGGCGGCCACGACGGTTGTCTTCCACCGCGCGTTCCAGGTCATCGACGGTGTAGAGGAAGGCGTCGTTGAGCGTGCCGACCTCGGCTTCGATGTCGCGCGGCACGGCCAGGTCGAACAGCAGCATCGGCTTGTGCCGGCGCGCGCGCAGGGCCTTGGCCACCATCTCGCGATGGATCACCGGTTCGCGCGCAGCGGTGGCCGAGAACACGATGTCGGCCTCGCCCAGGTGACGGTCCAGTTCGGTCAGCGGCAGGGCCACGCCACCATGGCGGCTGGCCAGTTCCTGCGCGTGGGCCAGGGTGCGGTTGGCGATCAGCAGCCGCCGCACCTTGCCTTCACTCAGGTGCCGTGCAGCCAGTTCGATGGTCTCGCCGGCACCGACCAGCAGCACAGCGGAATCGTCCAGACGGGCGAACGCGTTCTGTGCCAGGCGCACGGCCGCCGAGGCCACCGACACCGGGTTGGTGCCGATCTGGGTATCGGTCCGCGCACGCTTGGCCACCGAGAAGGTCTGCTGGAACAGGCGGTCCAGGCGCTGGCCGAGCAGGCCATGGTCGCGCGCGGTCGACCAGGCGTCCTTCACCTGGCCGAGGATCTGCGGTTCGCCCAGCACCATCGAGTCCAGCCCGGTGGCAACGCGAAACAGGTGGCGCACAGCTTCGGCATCGGCATGCTGGTACAGATAGCCCTGCAGGTCACCGGCCTGGCTGCGCAGCCACTGGTCCAGCGCCTGTGCCGACTCGGCCACGGCGTACAGTTCGGTGCGGTTGCAGGTGGACAGCAGCACCGCCTCGGCAATCTGCGGGGTATCGCGCAGCGAACCGAGCGCGCGCGGCAACGCCTCACCGGCGAAGGCCGCGCGCTCGCGCAGCTCCACCGGTGCGGTCTGGTGATTCAGTCCGAGCACCCACAGGGTCATTGTTCAGTTGCTTGCGATAAGCTGCTGGCCATTGGACGACATTTTAAGGCCCCGATGCCGACGATGCCCGCATTGATTCGCATCCCCAGTGTTCTGCTGCTGTCCCTGGCCTGCAGCCAGGCCCTGGCGGCGGTGCCGGCCAAGGCCCCTGTAAGGGCCCCGGCCACTGAGGAACTGGCGCTGGAACCGGTGATGGCCGGTGAGTTCGCGCTGCAGGCCGGCAAGCTGGCCGAGGCGGCGCGCTGGTACCTGCAGGCGGCCCAGCAGACCGACGGCGACGCCGGCCTGGCCGAGCGCGCGACCCGTATCTCCATGCTGGCCAACGATGATGCCAGCGCCGCCAAGGGCCTGGCCCTGTGGCAGCAGCGCGCCCCGCGCTCGTTGACCATGCGCAGCGCCGCCGGTGCGCTGGCCATGCGCCAGGGCGATGTGAAGGCTGCCCGCACCGAGCTGCAGGCGCTGCTGGCCGACCCCGACGAGCGCGGCTGGAAGTTCGCTCTGGCCGCGCTGATCGGCGGTGGCCGCGACCCGGCGGTGCCGGCGCAGGTGCTCGGCGAGCTGGTCGATGCCAATGCGATTCCGCCGAAGATCGAGGCCTGGCAGGAGTTCGGTCGCCTGGCCCTGCGCATGGAAAAGCCCGAGCTGGCGCGGCGGATGATCGATGAGGTGGTCAAGCGCTTCCCGGAAGAGCCACGTGTGGCACTGCTGCGCGCCAGCCAGTTGCAACAAGCGGGCGAGACCGACAAGGCGCTGTCGCTGCTGCACGATGTGGAGCCGAAGACGCGCCAGGACCCGGAACTGCGCAATGCGGTGGCCATCGCCTACGACAGCCTGGGGCAGCCTGCTGCGGCCGAGCGCGTGCTGGCGTTCGGCCCGCAGGACGTGCAGACCTGGGGCATGCGCGCCTCGCTGCTGGCCAAGCAGGGCGACAAGGCAGCGCTGTCCAATCTCTACAACGAACTGTCGCGGCAGGCGGCCAAGCCGGACCCGGCGCAGCGCCTGCTGCTGGGCAAGATCGCCGAGTACCTGAAGCGCTATCCGGAGGCGGTGCAGTGGTACCACAGCGTGCCCGGCGGCGATGAGCTGAGCGAAGCACGCCTGCGCGCGGCCAATGCCCAGGCCCTGGCCGGGCGCCTGCCGCAGGCCCTGGATGAAGTGCACGCGATCCAGTCCGATGCGGTGGTCGATGACGATGTGCGTCGCGACGCCTATCTGCTGGAGGCTGAACTGCGCCAGCGTGGCGATGACAGTGCCGGCGAACTGGATGCATTGGCCCGCGGCCTGGCCGCCTACCCGGATGACAACGGCCTGCTGTACGCCCGTGCACTCGCCTGGGAGCGCCGCGACGATATCCCGCGCGCCGAGGCCGACCTGCGCAAGATCCTGGTGACCGACCCGGAAAACGTGCCGGCCCTGAATGCCTTGGGCTACACCCTGGCCGACCGTACCGGCCGCCTGCAGGAAGCGCTGGAGCTGATCGACCGCGCCCGCGTGGCCGAACCGGACAACGCCGCCATCGTCGACAGCTATGGGTGGGTGCTGTATCGCCTGGGTCGCAAGGAAGAAGCACTGGTGCAGCTGCGCCGGGCCTGGACCCTGGCCAAGGACCCGGAGATCGCTTCCCACGTTGGCGAAGTGCTCTGGGTGCTGGGCAAGCATGACGAGGCCCGCCACTTCTTCGAAGAAGCGGCCAAGCTCGATCCTGAAAACCGCGCGCTGCTGCGCGCCCGCGAGAAATTCAATCCATGAGTGTTTCCCTGATCCGGCCGCTGCTGTTGGCGGCCGTGACCCTGGCGGTGACCGCCTGTACCAGCGTGGGCACGCAGAAGACCCCGGCGCCGGCGGTGGTCGAGGTTGTTTCAGCCGAAGCGGCGCAGGCCGAGGCGGCGCGCGTGGCCGCGCTGCAGGCACAGCCGGACTGGGCTTTCCAGGGCCGGGTCGCGGTCAGCAAGGGCAAGGTCGGCGGCAGCGGACGCATCGACTGGAAGCAGGAAGGACGCCGCTATGTGGTCGAGCTGAGCGCGCCGGTGACCCGGCAGAGCTGGAAGCTGGCCGGCGATACCCATTCCGAAGCCGGCCGCCTGGAAGGACTGGCCGGCGGGCCGCGTGACGGCGAGGACGCCCAGCAGCTGCTGCTGGAAGCGACCGGCTGGGACATACCGGTCAACCAGCTGCCGCAGTGGATCCGTGGCCTGGTGGCCGGCGATGCTGCCGGTCCGGAGAAGGTCGAGCGCGACGCTGACGGCCGGCCGCGCCGCATGCAGCAGATGGGCTGGCAGGTGCAGTATCTGGACTGGTACCCGGCCGAGGCCGGACGCCCGGCGCTGCCGCGCCGGATCGAGGCCAGCAATGGCGACGCCAAGGTGCGCCTGCTGGTGGACCAGTGGGGGCAGGGCGCCCCATGAGTGCCGGGCACGATGACGCGGGCTGGTCCTGGTGGCCGGCCCCGGCCAAGCTGAACCTGTTCCTGCACATCACCGGCCGCCGCGCCGACGGCTACCACGAGCTGCAGACGGTGTTCCGCCTGCTGGACTGGGGCGATCGCATTGGCCTGCGCCTGCGTGAAGACGGCCAGGTGCGCCGTGAGGGCGAGGGCCTGGCCGGCGTGGCCGAGGCTGATGACCTGGCGGTGCGTGCCGCGCGCCTGCTCCAGGAAGCGGCAAAGGTCGAGCAAGGTGCAGACATCATCGTCGAAAAGCACGTTCCCGCCGGGGGTGGGTTTGGCGGGGGGTCGTCCGACGCGGCCACGGCGCTGGTGGTGCTGAACCGGCTGTGGCGGGCGGGTCTGGATGAAGAGGCTTTGGCGGCGCTGGGCCTGCGCCTGGGCGCAGATGTGCCGGTATTCGTGCGCGGGCGCAACGCCTGGGCCGAAGGCGTGGGCGAGCGCCTGCAGCCGATCACTCTGGCCCCGGCCTGGTACGTGCTGGTCGAACCGGGCGTTCATGTTCCTACGCCAGCACTGTTTGCAGACCCGGATTTGACGCGCGACAGCCCAGTGGCGAAAATAGAGGACTTCGCTTCCGGGACCTTGGTCGGGAATGCGTTCGAACCGGTGCTGCGCCGCCGTGAGCCTGCCGTCGAGGCAGCGTTCGCCGCGTTGAGCGACATCGGCACGGCGCGGCTGACCGGTTCGGGAAGTGGTTGTTTCGTCGAGTTCGCATCGCAGTCTGCCGCAGAGCAGGGACGGTCGAAGTTGCCGAAGGAGTTGCGGGCAAGGGTGGCAGCGGGCGTAGCGCGTTCGCCACTGCTGGATGCACTCGAGCAACACTGATTTATCACTGCAGGGGCGTCGCCAAGAGGCCCAAGGCACCAGGTTTTGATCCTGGCATTCGTAGGTTCGAATCCTACCGCCCCTGCCAATAGCGGCTGTGTCCGCGCCTTCCAGCGCATCGCCCGCGCGGGACGTGGAAACAACCGCGGTGTTGTCAGCAGCAAGGGTCCATCGGGGTCCTTGCCGACTCCGGATCCCCGCCACTCGTCCCCGCCCGAGACAATCATGATGCAAGAGTCCCCGAACCTGCTGGTCTTTTCCGGCAACGCCAACAAACGTCTGGCGCAGAATATCTGCAAGGAACTGGGGGTTCGCCCGGGCAAGGCGCTGGTCTCGCACTTCTCTGATGGCGAAGTGCAGGTGGAGATCGAAGAGAACGTCCGCAAGCAGGACGTGTTCGTGATCCAGCCGACCTGCGCGCCGAGCGCGGAAAACCTGATGGAACTGCTGGTGCTGATCGACGCGCTCAAGCGCGCATCGGTGGCCAGCGTGACCGCCGTGGTGCCGTACTTCGGCTACTCGCGCCAGGATCGCCGCATGCGTTCCTCGCGCGTGCCGATCACCGCCAAGCTGGCGGCGAAGATGTTCAGCACCGCTGGCGCTGATCGCGTGCTGACCGTCGACCTGCACGCCGACCAGATCCAGGGCTTCTTCGATATTCCGGTGGACAACGTGTATGCGTCCCCGCTGCTGCTGGCCGACATCTGGCGCGCCTACGGCACCGAGAACCTGATTGTTGTGTCGCCGGACGTGGGCGGCGTGGTCCGCGCCCGTGCGGTGGCCAAGCGCCTGGATGACGCCGACCTGGCGATCATCGACAAGCGCCGCCCGCGCGCCAACGTCTCCACCGTGATGAACATCATCGGTGACGTCGAAGGCAAGACCTGCGTGATGGTCGATGACATCGTCGACACCGCCGGCACCCTGTGCGCCGCTGCCGCTGCCCTGAAGGCGCGCGGTGCGCTCAAGGTCGCTGCCTACTGCACCCACGCGGTGCTGTCGGGCCCGGCGGTGGACAACATCACCAATTCCCAGCTCGACGAGCTGGTGGTGACCGACACCATCCCGCTGAAGGACGCGGCGCGGGTGTGCAGCAAGATCCGCCAGCTGAGCGTGGCGGAAATGCTGGCTGAAACGATGCGCCGCATCGCCTTCGGTGAGTCGGTCAGCTCGCTGTACGTCGACTGAGTTTTCGCCCCTGCCGGCAACGGCGGGGGCATACCCCGGGTGCTTCTGGTCGCGGAAGCATCTTCAACCGCCACGCCGCAGGGCGCGGCAACAACCTGAGTAGTCGAAAATGTCGAAGACCCATGAAATCAAGGTCACCAAGCGTGAACTGCAGCGTAAGGGTGCGAGCCGCCGCCTGCGTCACGCCGGTGTGATCCCGGCCATCGTGTACGGCGGCAACGCCGAGCCGGTCGCCATCAGCCTGGACCACAACGAAATCTGGCTGGCCCAGCAGAACGAGTGGTTCTATGCCTCGATCCTGGACCTGAACCTGGATGGCCAGGTGCAGAAGGTCCTGCTGCGTGACATGCAGCGCCACCCGTACAAGCAGCTGATCATGCACCTGGACTTCCAGCGCGTGAACGAGAACGAAGCCCTGACCGCTTCGGTCCCGCTGCACTTCGTCAACGAAGACACCTCGCCGGCCGGCAAGGCTGCCGACGTCGTGGTCACCCACGAACTGAAGGAAGTGACCATCACCTGCCTGCCGAAGGACCTGCCGGAGTCGATCGAAGTCGACCTGGGCGAGCTGAAGGCCGGTGACGTGGTGTACCTGTCCGACATCAAGCTGCCGAAGGGCGTGGAAATCCCGGCCCTGGCGCTGGGCAAGGACCACGACGACGCCATCGTCACCGCCAAGGCCGGCAAGGCCGACGCGGCCGACGAAGAAGCGGCTGCCGCCGAGTAATACCGCTACGGTGCCTGCCTGCGGGCAGGCACCGTACTGGAAGGAACCATGGCAGGACTGCGACTGATCGTCGGTCTGGGCAACCCCGGATCGGAACACGCCCGGACCCGGCACAATGCCGGGTTTCATTTCGTTGAGGCCCTGGCGGAGAAAGCCGGTGCGCGATGGAATGTGGACAGCAAGCTGTTCGGTGAGACCGCCAAGGTCGAGATCGCCGGGCAGACGGTGTGGCTCCTCAAGCCCGCCACCTTCATGAACCTCAGCGGCAAGTCGGTCACCGCCGCGCAGCGGTTCTGGAAGATCGAGCCGGAGGAAACCCTGCTGGCCCACGACGAACTGGACCTGCCGCCCGGCGCGGCACGGCTGAAGTTCGACGGTGGCCACGGCGGTCAGAACGGTCTGCGCGACACCATCCGCCTGCTCGGCCATGGCAAGTTCCATCGCCTGCGCGTGGGCATCGGCCATCCCGGCCACAAGGACCGCGTGGTGGGTTGGGTGCTCGGCCGCCCGTCCAAGGACGACGACGTGCTGATCGCGCGCGCCATCGACGATGCGATCGACGTCATGCCGCTGGCGGTACAGGGCGATTTCAGCGAAGCGATGAAGCGGCTGCACACCCCGCGCTGACCATGACCGACCCGCGTACTCCCTGCACCGTGTGTGGCGCCATGATCCTGCTTGCGACGGCGGCCCGGAACAATGGGCTCTGCATGCCCTGCCGGAATGGCACGCGGCAACGCATGGAAGAGGCGAGGGTGCGAAACAAGGAAATGCGCGAAGAGCGGGACCGATACGAGAATTCCGCTGCAGGGCGCCACTGGAACTGGCTGGTGGAACAGGAAGGCGGTTCGGGTTGTGGATTCTCTGGGCTACTTGTGCCAGACCAGCGCTACTTCGCGGTTTCGGTGACAAGCAGCGAAGTCTGGCGTGGCGGTATTGGTACGTACTTCGACAGTTACTCGGGTGCCTATTACGAAGAGACGCTCGCAGGTCTTGAAGAAATGGGGCTGGTCGAACTGGCCGACGTGCTGAAAGAAGCCAAAATGGTGCTGTTCGGTGATGAAGCCGTGCCCAAGGATGAAGGTGTCCGCTGGGAGAAAATGTACGGTCAGCATAATGAGTTGCCGGACGGTGTCGGAGTCCTCCTGGACCGCTTGAGCCAGAGATTTTGTGAGACTGAGGAGAGGCTAGAGCTTTCTGCTGCACTGCAGACCTACGCTGAGAAGCACAAGCTGTACGCTGCGTTCTAGCTTGGGCTACTGGAAGGACGATTGGGGATTGAGGGCATGCCCGCAGGCGAGTCTTGAATCCCGAATCATCCACTTACACTCAAACCCGGATTCAACCCATGGGTATCAAATGCGGCATCGTCGGCCTGCCCAACGTCGGCAAGTCGACCCTGTTCAATGCGCTGACCAAGGCGGGTATCGCCGCGGCGAACTTCCCGTTCTGCACCATCGAGCCGAACGTCGGCATCGTGCCGGTGCCGGATCCGCGCCTGAACGAGCTGGCAGCGATCATCAACCCGCAGAAGGTCATCCCGACCGCGGTCGAGTTCGTCGACATCGCCGGCCTGGTGGCCGGTGCCGCCAGCGGTGAGGGCCTGGGCAACAAGTTCCTGGCGCACATCCGCGAAGTCGATGCGATCACCCACGTGGTGCGCTGCTTCGAGCACGGTGACATCGTGCACGTCGCCGGCAAGGTCGACCCGATCTCGGACATCGAAACCATCGATACCGAGCTGGCGCTGGCCGACCTGGACAGCGTCGAGAAGGCGCTGAACCGTGCCGAGCGCGCGGCCAAGGGCGGCGACAAGGATGCAGCGGCGCGCAAGCCGGTGCTGGCCAAGCTGCAGGCGGCACTGTCCGACGGCAAGGCTGGTCGTTCGGTCGGCCTGGATGATGAAGAAAAGGCGCTGGTACGCGACCTGTTCCTGCTGACCCTGAAGCCGGTGATGTACATCGCCAACGTGCTGGAAGACGGTTTCGAGAACAACCCGCACCTGGAAGCCGTGCGCGCGCATGCCGCCGCCGAAGGCGCGCAGGTGGTGCCGGTGTCGGCCGCGATCGAAGAAGAGCTGTCCCAGCTCGACGACGAAGACCGCGATACCTTCCTGGCCGACCTGGGCCTGAGCGAGCCGGGCCTGAACCGCGTGATCAACGCGGCCTACAGCCTGCTGGGCCTGCAGACCTACTTCACCGCAGGCGTGAAGGAAGTCCGCGCGTGGACGGTGCGCAAGGGTGCCACCGCCCCGCAGGCTGCCGCGGTCATCCACACAGACTTCGAGAAGGGCTTCATCCGCGCCGAAACCATCGCGTATGACGACTTCATCAAGTACAAGGGCGAAGCCGGCGCCAAGGAAGCCGGTCGCCTGCGCCTGGAAGGCAAGGAATACCGCGTGCAGGAAGGCGACATCCTGCACTTCCGCTTCAACGTCTGATCCAGCGGCATCGGATCAACCCCGGACGCCCCGCCTCGTGCGGGGCGTTCGCGTTTCTGAATATGGATAAAAAATCACCACGCTTCGAAACGCCTGCGCTGCAATGCTCGCACCCACTTGTCCACACCAAGTTCCCATCGCTTTCCACGCCGCATGTGGAAAACCGGCGAAGCCGATGTAGAGCCGAGCCCATGCTCGGCTGATGCCAGCCGGAGCCGAGCGTGGGCTCGGCTCTACAAGGGGCTCGCCCGCGCGACCTGGACAGATTTTCACCACGCTTCGAAACGCCTGCGCTGCAATGCTCGCACCCACTTGTCCACACCAAGTTCCCATCGCTTTCCACGCGTGGTGTGGAAAACAACGGGAGGCGTGGATAAAAAATAACCACGCCCGGAAATGCCTGCATCGCAACGCTCGAACCCACTTGTCCACATCAAGTTCCCATCACTCTCCACGCATTGTGTGGAAAACCCCGGTGGCCCGCTCTGATAGCCGCCCACCTTGGTGGGCGCGCGGCGAGACAGTGCCCGCCAAGGTGGGCATCTACCAGAGCGCAAATGACAAGGCCCGCCAATGGCGGGCCTTGTCGTCCACGTCCTGCAAGGCGGCGCGCCTTACAGCGCGGTGCCGCCAAACTTGTGGGTGTACTGCAGGTTGATGGTGCGGCCGACGCTGTCGAACCAGGACACGTCGTAGTACGGGTACGCGGTATACGTGGTGTCCTTCGGCGGCATCTTGTTGAACACATTGACCACCGACAGCGACAGGCGCGAGTGGTCGTCGAAGCGGTACTGCACCGAGGCGTTGTAGCGGTAGGTTGCCTTCACGTACGGGCTGTCGCCGCTGTCCCAGTCGAACGACTGGTCGTAGCTGTCCGAAGTTGGCAGCTTGCCCAGGCGCGAGCCATAGACCGTCGCCGACCACGCGTCCTTCTCCCAGGTCACGCTCAGGCTGGTCTTGGTACGCGGGATGTCGAATCCGCTGTTGACCGCGAACTGGTCCAGGGTCGGGTCACCGGGGTAGCGCTGGAAATCGTGCTTCTTCACCCAGGTGTGGGTGCCGTTGAGGATGAAATCGCCGATGCCGGTCTGCATGCGGTAGCGCAGGCCGACGTCGATACCGGAGGTCGATTCGCGGGCGACGTTGATCGGAGCGACGCGCACGCCGTATAGGCGGCCATCACCGGTGCGGGTGATGCGGTCGAGCGCGTCCACGCAGGTCGGCGAGTTGATGTCGGCAGTACCCAGGCGGCAGTTGGCTTCGTTGGCCAGGAGCGTGCGAACGTCCATGTCCTGCACCTGCTTGCGCATGTCGATGTCAAACCAGTCCACGGACAGGTCCAGGCCGATCGCCGGCGACCAGACGAAGCCTGCACTCCACGAGGTGCTGGTTTCCGGGTCGAGCTGGCGGTTGCCGGTGCGGCTGCGGATCAGGTTGCGCTCGTAGTCGGAACAGTCGCTAGCGCCATCGGCGCGGCAGCTGTACAGGTCTTCGGCGGTGGTCTCGTCGTTGCCCGGTCCGGCGAACACGTAGTGCAGGTCCGGCGCGCGGAACGCGGTGCCATACGAACCGCGTACCAGCAGCGTGTCGATCGGGCGCCATTCCAGACCGCCGCTCCAGGTCGCCTTGCCGATGGTGTGGCCGGAATAGCGGTACTGGTCGTAGCGGCCGGCCACGCTCAGGTTGACCGTCTCGTGCAGCGGCATGCGCAGCTCGGCGGCGGTCGCCCAGCGGTTGCGCGAGCCCTGGCCGTCCGAATCCTTCCAGCTGTAGTAGTAGTACTGGGTGGCCAGCGGATCGGGATTCAGCGCATAGGCCTGCTGGCCCACTTCCACGGTCGCGGCGAACCCGGCATCACCGCCCGGCAGGCCGAACAGCGCGGAATTGGTCAGCGTGAATGCAGCCGTCTCGGTGCGCGACTTCGGCGAATAGGTAGTGCGTGCGGCAATCGAATCGTACTCGGCGCGGGTCAGCGGCCGGTACAGCCGCGACGGGTCCGCGTTGTAGATCGGGAAACCGTCGTCGTCCACGCCCAGCTGCGGGCCCAGGAACAGGTCATTGGCCTTGGCGGCGATGATCTGCGCCCAGCTGATCCGCGACTGGTACTGCGAATGGCTCAGCGCCGCTTCGTAGTCCCAGTTGCCGGCCAGATTGCCCTTGAAGCCGGTGGTCACGCTGAAGGTCTTCTGCGTGCTGCGGACCATCGCATTGCGCAGGCCCCCCATTTCCTCGGGTGAGAACTGGCGCTGCCAGAACTCGATCTCGCCGGTGGCCTGGTTGTTGAAGTAGCCCGACTCATCGCCATTGGCGTCCATGCGGCCCCACTTGGTGACGTCGCGCATCAGCGACATCGTGTGGTAGCCCAGCTGCACATCGGCGAACCATTGCTGGCCGTTGTCGAAGTCGTAGCTCAGCGAGGCGTAGCCATTGGCGCCGCGGCGCTTGCTGAGGATGGTGCCGTAGCCGATCGAGCTGTCGCTGCCGCAGTAGTAACCGTAGCGCGGGCGGTAGGCGCGATAGGTGCTGCCCTGGTTCTGCCCGGCCAGCGCTTCGCAGGTGGCCGCGCCCGGATCCAGGTAGTCGTCGTTGTAGTCCGTACGCAGGTAAGCGCGGCGGGCGATGCGCGAGCCCTCGGTGGGGCCGTCCTGGGTCGAATCCTGGATGTCGCGCTCATAGGCCCACAGCGGGGTCTGCGACTGCAGCTCGACGCTGTACACGGCGTTGAAGTTGCCGCGGCTGAAGCCGCTGGCCAGGCTCATGTCGAACGACTCGCCACCGCCTTCGCTGGTGGTGCCCATGCGCATGTCGATCGTGGTGCCGTCGGCCTTTTTCTTCAGGATGAAGTTGACCACGCCGGCGATCGCGTCCGAGCCGTAGATGGCCGAGGCACTGCCGGTCAGCACTTCGATGCGCTCGATCATTCCCAGCGGGATGTTGGAGACGTCGGTGAAGTTGCTGCGGCCCTTGAACGGCATCGGGAAGTCGGCGATGCGGCGGCCGTTGACCAGTACCAGCGTGTGGTTCGGGCCGAGGCCACGCAGGTCCACCTGCTGGGCGCCGGGCGAGAAGTCGGCGCCGCTGGAGGACTGCTGGCTCTGCGTCTCACCGCCGTTCTGGGTCATTGCACGCAGCACGTCCGGCACGCTGGTGAAGCCGCTGGAGCGGATCTGTTCGGCGTTGATCACCGTGATCGGGGCGGGGCCTTCCACCTGGGCGCGCGGAATGCGCGAGCCGGTGACCTGCACCGCGTCCAGCTGTTGCACCGAAGAGGAAGCCGGTGCCTGGGCCGCCGCGGAAGCAGCCACGCCCATCAACGCCAGCTGGATCGACCACGCCATCGCCTGTCTACGCATGAGGAATTCTCGGAAATGAAGCCGGCCCGCAGAGGAGGGGCCCTGTCCCCCATTCAGATTTCCGGAACGGGCGCGCGCATTTAACGCCTTTTTCATGTCCTTGACTACTGGGTCCCTATCTGGCAAAGAGTGGAAACGCTTGCAAGTCGATTTTGTTCAGGGAGATCAAGATGCGACGCCTCCATCGGACCGTGCGTGCCCCCTTCGCCTGGCTGGCGCTGTTGGTCTTGGCCGTGCCGTTGGTCGCCCTTGCGCAGGACCTGCAGGGCCCGGGCTTCGCCTACTACGAAGCCGGCGATCTCGACGCGCCCCGGCCCGGTCCGCGCGCACCGGCCATGATGCTGATGGGCGGTGGCGAATGGGTGCCGGAGGCCTTCCACTGGTGGCTGAAGCAGGCTGGCAATGGCCGCGTGCTGATCCTGCGCGCTTCTGGCAGTGATGAGCTGCAGGACCGCCTGTACCGCGAGATCGGCGGTACCACCGCAGTGCAGACGCTGGTCTTCGACAGCCGCCGCGGCGCCGACGATCCGGCCGTGCTGCGCGTGGTTGCCGCCGCCGATGCCATCTTCATTGCCGGTGGTGACCAGTCGCGCTACATCCGCTTCTGGAAGGGCACTGCGCTCAACCGCGCGCTGAATGCCCATGTGCGCGCTGGCAAGCCGATTGCCGGTACCAGTGCGGGGCTCGCCATCCTCGGTGGCTATGCCTACGGCGCGATGGACGGCGGCAGCATCACCTCCGCCGGTGCGCTGGCCGACCCGATGGGCAGTGCGGTGACCATGGACAGTGGCTTCCTGCAGATGCCCTACCTGCAGCGCGTGGTCACCGACACCCACTTCGACAAGCGCGACCGGCTCGGTCGCCTGATCGTGTTCGTGGCGCGCGCCGCCCAGGACAGTGGCGACCCCGGCATCGTCGGCATCGGCGTCGACGAGGACACCGCCCTGTGCGTGGAGCCTGATGGCCAGGCGCAGGTCTACAGTGCTGACGGCGAGGGCAAGGTCTGGGTGGTCAGCCCCGGCCGCGATGCCGACCGCCTGGTCGAAGGTGAGCCGCTGCGCTTACACGCGGTGCCGGTAACGGTGGTCGCCAGCGGCAGCCGCATGCGCCTGGATGACTTCCAGGCCGAGGCCGACTATCAGGCCGTGGCCGACGTCAGCGATGGCGAGATCGAAGTCATCCGCCAGTGACCCGGCGATCCTGTGGCCACGCATGGGATGCTGTAGAGCCGAGCCCGCGCTCGGCTGCTCTTCAATCGAGGCATCAGCCGAGCATGGGCTCGGCTCTACGATGATGCCTCCCTTGCCCACCTGCTGGAGACGTATCCGATGAAACTGCGCCTGGCGCTGTCTATGCTGCTGTCCCTGCCCATGCTTGCCCAGGCCGCACCGGCCGCTTCACCGCTGCTGGTCATCCACGGCGGCGCCGGCGTCGAGCGCAAGGACCTGTCGCCGGCCGAGGAAAAGGCCGCACGTGACGCGCTGCGGGCAGCACTGCTGAAGGGTCATGCGGAACTGGTGGCCGGTCGCCCTGCGCTCGCAGCGGTCACTGCGGCGATCACCGTGCTGGAGGACGATCCCACCTTCAACGCCGGCAAGGGCGCAGTGTTCACCCACGACGGCCGCAACGAGCTGGATGCGGCGGTCATGGATGGCGCGAACCAGGCGGCGGGCGCGGTGGCGGGCGTGCAGCGGGTGCGCAACCCGATCCTGCTGGCGCAGACCGTGATGCAGAAATCCCGCCACGTGATGATGGTCGGGCAGGGCGCCGAAGCCTTCGCCGCCGAGCAGGGCATTCCTCTGGTCGATCCCTCCTACTTCCGTACAGAGAAGCGTTGGCAACAGCTGCAGCGCGCCCTCAAGGAAGAGGCCAGTGGCCAGGCACATGCCGACCTGGAGACTGCAAAGCACTTCGGTACCGTTGGTGCGGTCGCATTGGACGCGCAGGGGCATCTGGCCGCCGGCACCTCCACCGGGGGCATGACCAACAAGCGCTACGGCCGGGTCGGTGACTCGCCGATCATCGGTGCCGGCACCTGGGCCGACGCACGCTGCGCGGTGTCCGGCACCGGGTGGGGCGAGTACTACATCCGCACTGCGGCCGCGCACGAGATCTGTGCGCGCATGCGCTACCAGGGGCAGAGCCCGGAGCAGGCCGGCAAGGGCGTGATCAACGAGACGATTCCGCAGATGGGCGGCGACGGCGGTGCGATCGTGCTCGGCGCAGACGGAAAAATGGCCACGCCGTTCAACACCCAGGGCATGTATCGGGGCTGGATCGGCGGCGACGGCGTCCCTCATGTCGCAATTTTCGCCAACGAGACCCTGCCGGTTCCCGGGCAATAACCTTGCGTATCAATGGGTTTGCGACAGCGTGTGAAAAAAATGGAAAAAAGCGTTGACAGCCCCCCGTCCCATCAGCAGAATAAGCGGCTCACCACCACACACCGCAACGCTTCGGCGGCAGCGGGTTGGGGTGGTAAGGAGGGATACCCAAGCGGCCAACGGGGGCAGACTGTAAATCTGCTGGCTTACGCCTTCGGTGGTTCGAATCCACCTCCCTCCACCAGTTTCACGTTGTGACATTCCCGGCGCGGGAGTAGTTCAATGGTAGAACCTCAGCCTTCCAAGCTGATGGTGCGGGTTCGATTCCCGTCTCCCGCTCCATTGAATGAACTTTGAATATTATCGAGTTCATGTCATAATGCAAAACTCGGCTCACGTAGCTCAGTCGGTAGAGCACTTCCTTGGTAAGGAAGAGGTCGAAGGTTCGATTCCTTTCGTGAGCACCATCTCAAGCATCACCTCTCAGACGAATTCGAGATAAGCAGCCATGGCCAAGGGTAAGTTCGAGCGCACCAAGCCGCACGTCAATGTCGGCACCATCGGTCACGTCGACCACGGCAAGACCACGCTGACCGCCGCACTGACCAAGATCGGTGCCGAGCGCTTCGGTGGCGAGTTCAAGGACTACTCCTCGATCGACGCCGCTCCGGAAGAAAAGGCGCGTGGCATCACGATCTCGACCGCGCACGTCGAATACGAATCCCCGATCCGTCACTACGCCCACGTTGACTGCCCGGGCCACGCCGACTACGTCAAGAACATGATCACCGGTGCCGCCCAGATGGATGGCGCGATCTTGGTGTGCTCGGCCGCTGACGGCCCGATGCCGCAGACCCGCGAGCACATCCTGCTGTCGCGTCAGGTCGGCGTGCCGTACATCGTCGTGTTCCTGAACAAGGCCGACATGGTTGACGACGCCGAGCTGCTCGAGCTGGTCG